>NZ_JADPKD010000038.1:0-2479 GCF_023073735.1 Bradyrhizobium sp. 160 | reverse complement strand
TGTCATTCGGCCTGCAATATTGACCCCCTAAGCAGGGGGATCGGCGTCCAAAATTGACCCCCTACAGATTGGTCTGTTGCGCTGCCTGCTTTGGAACGAAGCAGGTGGTGGGGGATGCTGATCGTGGAGACGATTGCCCGGATTAGGCGCGAGCACTTCATCAAGGGCAAGACGATCAAGGAGATTGCCCGTGACCTGAAGGTGTCGCGGAACACGGTTCGGAAGGTGCTGAGGTCGGGAGAGACCTCCTTCGAGTACGAGCGGCAGGTGCAGCCGCGGCCAAAGCTGGGACGATGGGCAGTAGAGCTCGACGGATTGCTGGCGGCGAACGCGGCTAAATCGGCTCGTGAACAGCTGACCTTGATCCGGACCTTCGAAGAGCTGCGCGGCCGCGGCTATGACGGCGGTTACGATGCGGTGCGGCGTTTCGCCAGGCGGTGGAGCAAAGAACGCGGGCAATCGACCGCGGCCGCTTATGTCCCGCTGAGCTTTGCGCCCGGCGAAGCCTACCAGTTCGATTGGAGCCACGAGGTGGTCTTGCTGAGCGGCACCACGGTGATGGTGAAGGCCGCCCATGTCCGGCTCTGTCACAGCCGCATGCTGTTCGTGCGGGCCTATCCGCGGGAGACGCAGGAGATGGTGTTCGACGCCCACGACCGGGCGTTCGCCCTGTTCAAAGGCACCTGCACCCGCGGCATCTACGACAACATGAAGACTGCCGTAGAGACGATCTTCGTCGGTAAAGGGCGCCTCTACAATCGCCGCTTCCTGCAGATGTGCAGCCACTATCTGGTCGATCCAGTTGCCTGCACGCCAGCGTCGGGCTGGGAGAAGGGGCAGGTCGAGAACCAGGTCGGGCTGGTCAGGGAACGCTTCTTCACGCCGCGGCTGCGGTTCAAAAACCTCGACGAGTTAAACGCCTGGCTGCTCGACAAATGCATCGCCTACGCCAAGGCTCATCGCCATCCGGAGCTGGTCGATCAGACGATCTGGGAGGTGTTCGAAGCCGAACGCCCCAAGCTCGTTCCCTATGCCGGCCGCTTCGACGGCTTCCATGCGGTGACAGCATCGGTCTCGAAGACCTGCCTGGTGCGCTTCGACAACAACAAGTACTCGGTCGCAGCCAGCGCAGTCGGACGGCCGGTCGAAGTTCAAGCCTATGCCGATCGCATCGTGATCCGTCAGGATGGACGCATCGTTGCCGAGCACCCGCGATCCTTTGGCCGCGGCGATACCATCTACGACCCCTGGCATTATGTGCCGGTGCTCGCCCGCAAACCCGGCGCCTTGCGCAACGGTGCTCCCTTCAAAGACTGGGTGCTGCCGGCCGCGATCGAGCGGATCCGGCGCAAGCTTGCCAGCACCGACGATGGCAATCGGCAGATGGTCGATATCCTCAACGCGGTGCTGACTGACGGTCTGCCCGCGGTGGAAGCGGCCTGTGCCGAAGCGCTCAGTCACAGCGTCCATTCCGCCGATGTCGTGCTCAATATCCTGGCCCGTCAACGTGAACCCGCTCCACCGGCCAACATCATGACGCCGGCCACACTGACGCTCCGTCATGCCCCGATCGCCGATTGTGCCCGCTACGACAACCTCCGGAGGACCATCTGATGGAACGAACCCAAATCTTCGACCTCATGGGCGAACTCAAGCTCTACGGCATGAAGGCGTCCTTCGACGAGATCATGGCAACTGCCGTCAAGCGCCAGCACGAACCTCAGCGCATCGTTGGCGACCTGCTCAACGCCGAGATCAACGAGAAGCAAGCCAGGTCGATCAAATACCAGCTCACCATTGCCAAGCTGCCGCTTGCCAAGGACATCGCCGACTTCCAGTTCGACGGCACGCCGATCAATCAGACTCTCGTCAATGATCTCGCTGGCAGCGGCTTCATCGCCCAACAACGCAATGTCGTTCTGGTTGGCGGCACCGGCACAGGCAAGACCCACCTGGCCATTGCCATCGCCAGAAGCTGCATCCGATCCGGTGCCCGCGGCCGCTTCTTCAACGTAGTCGACCTCGTCAATCGCCTCGAGACCGAGACCCGCAACGGACGGCAAGGACGGCTCGCCGAGCATCTGACCCGGATGGACTTCATCGTGCTGGATGAACTCGGCTATTTGCCCTTCGCCCAGTCCGGTGGCCAGCTTCTCTTCCACCTCGTCAGCCGGCTCTATGAGCGCGCCTCCGTCATCGTGACCACCAATCTCGCTTTCGGCGAATGGCCGAGCGTGTTCGGCGACGCCAAAATGACCACCGCGCTGCTCGACCGATTGACCCATCACTGCGACATCGTCGAGACCGGCAACGATAGCTGGCGGTTCAAGAGCCGAGACGACGATCACGCCACCCGCGCTCGTCTCGCCTCCGCTATCCCGGCCAGCTCCGACGAGACGAGCGCTACCAGCAAAACCCGCCGCGCGAAGGGGTCAAAATTGGACGCCGATGAGGGGTCAAAGTTGGAAGCCGATTGACA
>NZ_JADPKD010000023.1:0-2619 GCF_023073735.1 Bradyrhizobium sp. 160 | reverse complement strand
CGTACGCATACGACGAAGGCCGCCTGATTGACGCATGCGCGCGAGCACGGCGAGTTCTACGATGGCGTTGCGTGAAGGGTCAGGCGGCTTGCTGATTGGCGGACTTGCCGGCTTGGTGCAGGAGCTTCCATTCCCAGGGCAGCAGTTCGCGCAGACGCGAGGTGGGAAGATCAGCGATCCGGGCGAGGACGTCGGCGAGCCAAGCCTTGGGATCGACGTCGTTGAGGCGACAGGTCGTGATCATCGTCAGCATGATAGCGGCACGATCGGCGCCCCGCTGGCTGCCAGCGAAGGTCCAGTTGCGCCTTCCCAAGGCAATGCCTCTCAATGCACGCTCAGCGCAATTGTTGGTCAAGCAGATCCTGCCATCGTCGAGGAAGCGGACGAAGTCGTCCCAGCGCTTAAGCATGTAGTTCATGGGCCTCAGGACCTCGGCGGAGCGCGAGAGGCTTTCTCGCTCGCGGAGCAGCCAGTCGTGCATATCGTCGAGCAGCGGCTTGCTCCGCTCCTGGCGCACGGCACGCCTCTCGTCGGCGCTACGGCCGTTGATGGCGCGCTCGATCTCGAACAACGCATCCAGACGCCTGACCGCCTCCAGCGCGATCGGAGAGACCGGTTTGCCCTTGCCTTCTCGGGCGGCTTTCTCGATGTCAGCCAGCTCGAAGAATCCCCGCCGCGCATGGGCCAGGCAAAATGCCGGCGTGATCGGCATTGCTTTCCTTTTTGGGTCGAACAATGGCTCGAAGCCGCCATAGCAATCCGCCTGCAGAATGCCGACGAAGGCGGCCAGATGCCTCTGAGGATTTTCGCCCCGTCGATTGCCCGAGGCATAATAGACCGCCGCCGGCGGCGCAGGCCCGGCGAACGGCCGGTCATCCCGCACATACGTCCAGATCCGGCCGGTCGTGCATTTGCCCTTCGCCAGGATGCGGATGGTGGTGTCGTCGCCATGAAGGCGCTCGGCCCCGAGCACATGACGCTCGATCAGCTGGAACAGCGGCATGACGGCGAAGGTTCCGTGGCCGACCTGGTCGGCCAGCGTCGACAGCGGCAGATCGATCCTCTCGGCCTTGAAGCGCACGCTCTGGCGGTTGAGCGGGATATGCATGCCGAATTTTTCGAACAAAATCGTCGCCAGCAATTGTGGGCCGATGAAGCCGCGGGGCGTCGCATGGAACGGTGCCGGCGGCTGGGTGATCTTCTCGCAATCGCGGCAGGTGAACTTCTCGCGTACCGTCTCGATGACCTTAAAGCGACGCGGAATCTCCTCCAGCGTCTTGGTCACATCCTCGCCGACCTTCGCCAGCCGCGATCCGCCGCAGCAGGCGCAGGTCGTTGGAGCCTTGATGACGATGCGCTCACGTTCGATGTCGTCCGGCCACGGTTTGCGCACCGGCCGCTTGCGCGTGAAGGCGCTCACGCTCTGGGTTTTTGCCGCGGCAGCCTGCGCAGCCAGCTCATTCTCGGTCGCCGTGGTGGCGAGTTCTTCGAGCTCCAATTCCAACTGCTCGAGTAGCCGCGCCGTGCGCTCGGAGCGCTGCCCGTGCAGTTCGCGTTTGAGCTTCTCGATCCGTAGCTCAAGATGAGCGATCAGCACCTCGCTGTCCGATAGCTCCGCCCGCGCGTTGGCGGCATCCGCGACTGCCACATCGCGTTCAGCCTGCAACGCCTCGCGCTCGGCCAGCAGCGCAAGGTAGGCGCTTGCGAGATCCGACGGAAGATCGTCCGGCTTCGATGTCATGAAGCCATTGAATCAGATCGAGCATCAGATTCAAACCCAAAACGATTATCCGACCCGCGTCGGGCGCTGGGTTTCTTGCGGATTGCGCCAATCGATCCCGGACAACAGGTAGCTCAACTGCGCCAGCGAGATCGTTACCGCTTCACCGGCAACCGATGGCCAGATGAACTTTCCTCTCTCGAGTTTTTTTGTGAACAAGCAGGCTCCCTGACCATCGTGCCAGATCACCTTCACAAGATCGCTCCGGCGACCGCGGAAGACAAACAAATGACCGCTGAGCGGTTCTTTGTGCAGCACCTCCTGAACTTGGAGGGCCAGCGACGGAAAGCCTCTGCGCATATCCGTGTAGCCTGTCGCCAGCCACACTCGCACATTCCCTGGCACAGCAATCATCGGCGTCCAAGCACATCGAGGACCCGCGCCAGCGCCTCCGGATCGACGTGCGCATCCACCCGGATGCACCGTCGGTTGCCGAGATCGATCTCTATCAATCCAGTACGTGCGGCTGCCGCCGAGCGAACTCGGCCATCAACCGTAGGCAAAAGCTTCGCAGTTTCTTCAGTCGAGGCCGCTACGGCGGCGATCTGAACCAGCGTAAAAGATGGTGCAACTTGTTCCGATGTCCGTGCTTGTCGACGCCAGGTAAACACCAGGCTGGCCGCTACTCCGTTGCGCCGCGCAACCTCAGTTACCTTCGCGCCCGGTGCCAGCGTCTCCTCGACAATCCGTGCCTTGTCGTTCTGCGACCAACGCCGCCGCCGCTCCAGCCCGCCCAAAACCTCGACCCGCATCGCCTGATGACCTTAAAGCTAGACTTAAGGTCACACGCTTCGCGAATTACCACCCCTCACGCAAGACGGCCCCCGTCGGAGGCGTAC
>NZ_JADPKD010000059.1:0-2697 GCF_023073735.1 Bradyrhizobium sp. 160 | reverse complement strand
GTTAAGTCCCGCAACGAGCGCAACCCACGTCCTTAGTTGCCATCATTGAGTTGGGCACTCTAGGGAGACTGCCGGTGATAAGCCGCGAGGAAGGTGTGGATGACGTCAAGTCCTCATGGCCCTTACGGGCTGGGCTACACACGTGCTACAATGGCGGTGACAGAGGGAAGCGAAGGGGCGACCTGGAGCAAATCCCGAAAAGCCGTCTCAGTTCGGATTGCACTCTGCAACTCGGGTGCATGAAGGCGGAATCGCTAGTAATCGTGGATCAGCACGCCACGGTGAATACGTTCCCGGGCCTTGTACACACCGCCCGTCACACCATGGGAGTTGGTCTTACCCGACGGCGCTGCGCCAACCGCAAGGAGGCAGGCGACCACGGTAGGGTCAGCGACTGGGGTGAAGTCGTAACAAGGTAGCCGTAGGGGAACCTGCGGCTGGATCACCTCCTTTCTAAGGATGTTTCTTTTGGACGACCGGCAGCCGTCTGGCTGACGGGCCGCCACTCGAGACGTCATTGGATACATGAAGCCCAGTCAGGGCTTCGATTGGCGGGACCTGGAGAGGCCGCCCTCGTTTCTCTTTCTCATCCGGATAAGCGGGATCACCGCTCGGGCCTGTAGCTCAGGTGGTTAGAGCGCACCCCTGATAAGGGTGAGGTCGGACGTTCGAGTCGTCCCAGGCCCACCATGATCAGGGGACGTAGCTCAGCTGGGAGAGCAGTTGCTTTGCAAGCATCAGGTCGTCGGTTCGATCCCGTCCGTCTCCACCAGCGCCTCTTCGTGAAGGCGCGGTGATCATCCGGAAGAGAAGGCAGCAAGTTTGCCCTTGCCAGCGCTGAGCGCAGCAGGCGGCATCGATATCTAAAAACTGTGAAGAGGGAATGTGACCGCGGGTCCCGCGAAAGCGGGGTGCCCGTTGGAGGTCATGTTCGGCAAGCATGTGACCGAACCGCTGAAGAGCGGTTTGGTCACTGGTCTTTATCGTGACCGTGGTCCTGTGCCTGACGTCATCCGCTGATGCGGCTGCCGGTCAGGCTCGGACATCGATCATGAGAGCGATCAAGTGCCTTAAGAGCATTCGGTGGATGCCTTGGCGCTGAGAGGCGATGAAGGACGTGGTACGCTGCGATAAGCCTTGGGGAGCTGCGAACGAGCTTTGATCCAGGGATTTCCGAATGGGGAAACCCACCTTCGACCCTTCGTATTGTGGTGTCAGGCTGGCGGAAACGCTGGTTTGGCCCCTCACTACGATTGGTCAGATGAAGGTATCAAATCCTGAATCCATAGGGGTTTGAAGCGAACCCGGGGAACTGAAACATCTCAGTACCCGGAGGAAAGGACATCAACGAGACTCCGTTAGTAGTGGCGAGCGAACGCGGACCAGGCCAGTGCCTGCAGTGAGTTTACCGGAACGGCCTGGAACGGCCGGCGTGAAGGGTGAGAGCCCCGTACGGGACGGACGATCGGCAGGACTCGAGTAGGGCGGGACACGTGAAATCCTGTCTGAACATGGGGGGACCACCCTCCAAGCCTAAGTACTCCTCAGCGACCGATAGTGAACCAGTACCGTGAGGGAAAGGTGAAAAGCACCCCGACGAGGGGAGTGAAACAGCACCTGAAACCGGATGCTTACAAACAGTAGGAGCCCAAGGTTTGTCCTGGGTGACTGCGTACCTTTTGTATAATGGGTCAGCGACTTAAAGTTACGAGCAAGCTTAAGCCGGTAGGTGGAGGCGCAGCGAAAGCGAGTCTGAACAGGGCGTTCAGTTCGTGGCTTTAGACCCGAAACCGAGTGATCTAGCCATGTGCAGGATGAAGGTGGGGTAACACCCACTGGAGGTCCGAACCAGTGCCCGTTGAAAAGGTCTTGGATGACGTGTGGCTAGGGGTGAAAGGCCAATCAAACTCGGAAATAGCTGGTTCTCCGCGAAAGCTATTTAGGTAGCGCCTCGAGTGAATACCGTGCGGGGTAGAGCACTGGATGGGCTAGGGCCGCCCACAGCGGTACCAAACCCAACCAAACTCCGAATACGCACGAGTACTGCTCGGGAGACACACGGCGGGTGCTAACGTCCGTCGTGGAGAGGGAAACAACCCTGACCGACAGCTAAGGCCCCCAATTCGTGGCTAAGTGGGAAAGGATGTGGGAATCCCAAAACAACCAGGAGGTTGGCTTAGAAGCAGCCATCCTTTAAAGAAAGCGTAACAGCTCACTGGTCTAAACAAGGGGTCCTGCGCCGAAAATGTAACGGGGCTCAAGCCACGAGCCGAAGCTTCGGGTGTATCGCAAGATACGCGGTAGCGGAGCGTTCCCTAGGCCGGCGAAGGGAGACCCGTGAGGGCTCCTGGAGGTATGGGAAGTGCGAATGCTGACATGAGTAACGACAAAGAGTGTGAAAGACACTCTCGCCGAAAGTCCAAGGGTTCCTGCGTAAAGTTAATCTTCGCAGGGTTAGCCGGCCCCTAAGGCGAGGCCGAAAGGCGTAGTCGATGGGAACGGGGTGAATAGTCCCCGGCCAGCGGATGGTGACGGATGCCGTGTATCGTCTGAGCTTATCGGATTGCTCGGGCGGTGAAGGGGTCCCAGGAAATAGCCTCCGCGTACGACCGTACCCGAAACCGACACAGGTGGACAGGTAGAGTATACCAAGGCGCTTGAGAGAACGATGCTGAAGGAACTCGGCAATTTGCCTCC
>NZ_JADPKD010000078.1:0-2758 GCF_023073735.1 Bradyrhizobium sp. 160 | reverse complement strand
GATCGCGAGGATGCGCTCGCCTTCTACCGCCGCTTCTACGCGCCAAACAACGCCATCCTGGTGATCGCCGGCGACGTCGATGCCGCCGATGTCCGCCCGCTGGTCGAGCGCAATTTCGGCGCCATCCCGGCCCAGCCCGCCATCCCGGCGCGGCGCGTCCGTCCGCAGGAGCCGGAGCCGGCCGCCCCGCGCACCGTCACGCTGGCCGACCCGCGCGTCGAGCAGCCGAATATGCGGCGCTATTACCTGGTGACCTCGGCGACGACCGCTGCGGCCGGCGAGAGCGCGGCCCTCGACGTGCTCGCGCAGCTGATGGGCAGCGGCAGCAATTCCTATCTCTACCGCGCGCTCGTGGTCGACAAGCCGCTCGCAGTCTCCGCCAGCGCCGGCTATTCGAGCGTCTCGCTCGACCCGACCCAGTTCGCGATCTCGGCCTCGCCGAAACCCGGTGTCAGCTTCGCGGACATCGAGCAGGTGGTCGACGGCGTCATTGCCGACATCGCGCAGAATCCGATCCGCGCCGAGGATCTCGAGCGGGTCAAGACCCAGCTCATCGCCGAGGCGATCTACGCCCAGGACAACCAGGCGCTGCTGGCGCGCTGGTATGGCGGCGCACTGACCACGGGCCTCTCGATCGAGGACATCAGCAGCTGGCCCGACCGCATTCGCGCGGTCACCGCCGACCAGGTCCGCACTGTCGCGCAGAAATGGCTCGAGAAGAAGCGCTCGGTGACGGGCTATCTGATCAAGGACACCGCGACCACTAAGCTCCAGGAGAAGCGTTCGTGACCTATCCCTTCCTTCGCACGCATCATTTTGTGCTGTCTTTCGTCACCGGCGCGACGCTCGCGCTCGCTTCGATCTCGCCGTCGCAGGCCGCAGCTAAAATCCAGCACCTGACTTCGCCGGGCGGCATCGAAGCCTGGTTCGTACAGGATGCGACCGTGCCGCTGATCGCCATGGAATATTCCTTCGCCGGCGGCTCGGCCCAGGACCCCCCAGACAAGTCCGGCGTCGCCAATCTGGTCGGCGACCTCCTCGACGAAGGCTCCGGCGATCTCGACTCCAAGACCTTCCATGAGCGGCTCGACCGCCGCGCCATCGAGCTCTCCTTCAGCTCCACCCGCGACACGTTCCGCGGCAGCCTGCGCATGCTGCGCGACAACAAGGACGAAGCCTTCGACCTGCTGCGGAGCGCGCTGACCTCGCCGCATTTCGAAACCGCCGATGTCGAACGCATTCGCTCGCAGGTGATCTCAGGCCTGCGCCGCGAGACCACCAACCCGACCTCGCTGGCGAGCCGCAAATTCCTGGAGGTTGCTTTCGGCGATCATCCCTACGGTCGGCAGTCCAACGGCAACCTCGAGAGCGTTCCGACCATCACGGTTGCCGACATGAAGGATTATGTCGGCCGCGTGCTCGCCAAGGACACGCTCAAGATCGCGGTGGTTGGTGATGTCGATCCGACAACCCTCGGCAAGCTGCTCGACCACACCTTTGGTAGCCTGCCCGCCAAGGCCAATCTCGTGCCGGTCCCCGACGTCGAGGCCGCCAAGCCGCCGCAATGCGCCTTCGTGCCGCTCGACGTGCCCCAGACCGTGATCACCTACGGCGGGCCCGGCGTGAAGCGCAGCGATCCGAACTTCATGGCCGCTTATATCGTCAACCACATCCTCGGCGGCGGTGGATTGTCCTCCCGGCTCTCCCATGAAATCCGCGAGAAGCGCGGGCTGGCTTATTCCGTGTTCGAATCGCTGCTCTGGATGGAACATTCGGCGGTCTTCATCGGCAACACCGGCACCCGCGCCGACCGTGCCGGCGACACCATCGACGTCATCGACAAGGAGGTCCGCCGCATCGCCGAGGAGGGCCCGACGCAGAAGGAGCTCGACGAGGCCAAGTCCTACCTCAAGGGCTCGCAGATGCTGGCGCTCGATACCTCCTCGAAGCTCGCGCAGGCGCTGCTGCGAGACCAGCAGGACAAGCTCCCGATCGATTATATCGAGAAGCGCAACGCCATCGTCGATGCGGTGACACTGGACGACGCCCGAAAGGTTGCGAGGCGGCTATGGGCTCAGGGGCTTCTGACCGTTGTCGTCGGGCGCGCCCCGCAAGCCGCAGCGCAGCCCGCTACCCCGACGGTACCGAAGTCGAATTGATTATACGTCCTTCATCATGGCCGGGCTCGTCCCGGCCATCGATCTCTTTGATGATGCTGCACCGCGACGACGAGCAGTCGGTACCTAAGCGCGATCGTTCCCCATGGCGTCCGTTACGGAAGGCAATAAGGTCGGCTCATCGGGCCAGATCGTGTCCCGTGGCGTGGTGTAGCTCGGCGGGTCCTCGGAATTCATGCGACAAGCTTCGGGATTTCGTGCTCGATCAATCGCAAGAAATGAGTACGGCGAGCCCCTACAACCATCGATTCTTGAGCTACCAGCGACGGCGCTCCCGAAGGGGCGCCGTTCGCATTTTGGGCCCCATTTCGCAGCGATCGGGTGTTGCGCCTCCCCGCAACCAACGGTTCTTGCGATATCGGCGCAGCCGAACCGGAACGGTCGTCTTTTAGGTGACACAAGCAAGCGCGCCTCAGCGCAGTCGCTTGGTATCTCCACGACTATTTGTCGACATCGTCGAACACCGAGCGCTTGGTGGCGACGGGAGTGGGAGCCGGAGCTTCCTCCTTCTTTTGCGTCACGATGTGCGTCCAATCCGCTTCGTCTTCCGAGCCATCCTCCTGCTCGCGTTTGCGCTCTTC
>NZ_JADPKD010000013.1:0-412794 GCF_023073735.1 Bradyrhizobium sp. 160 | reverse complement strand
TCGTTCCAAAGCAGGCAGCGCAACAGACCAATCTGTAGGGGGTCAATTTTGGACGCCGATCCCCCTGCTTAGGGGGTCAATATTGCAGGCCGAATGACAAACCGACCGGCTGCGTGCCGTACAGGCGCAATCGGAGGCTCGTGCCGCCGCCCAGCGCAAGACTGACATGCAACAACTCGCTGGCCGGTTCGAGGATGCGGTCGGAGAGATCATCGAGACGCTGTCGTCATCCTCGACCGAACTCGAGGCGGCCGCCAAGACTCTGAGCAGGACGGCCGAGAGCACCCAGCAGCGCTCCGGCATGGTCGTCGCGGCTTCAGAGGAAGCCTCGACCAACGTTCAATCGGTTGCTTCCGCGACCGAAGAGATGAGTTCATCAGTCACTGAAATCAGCCGCCAGGTGCAGGACGCAGCCAGGATTGCCGGCGCGGCAGTGGACCAGGCACAGAAAACCAACGATCGTGTCAACAAGCTGTCACAGGCGGCAACCCGCATTGGCGACGTGGTCGAACTGATCAATACGATCGCAGGACAGACTAACCTTTTGGCGCTGAACGCGACGATCGAAGCGGCGCGGGCCGGCGAGGCCGGACGCGGCTTCGCTGTCGTTGCTTCCGAAGTCAAGGCGCTCGCCGAACAGACCGCGAAGGCGACTGGGGAGATCAGTCATCAGATCACCGATATACAGGCGGCCACCCAGGATTCCGTCGTCGCGATCAAGGAAATCAGCGGCACGATCGGCCGGATCTCGGAAATTTCCTCCGCAATCGCATCCGCGGTCGAGGAACAGGGCGCGGCCACGCAAGAGATATCGCGCAACATCCAGCAGGCTGCGCAAGGTACCCATGAGGTCGCCTCCAATATCACGGAGGTGCAGCAGGGAGCCACGGAAACCGGTTCAGCCTCATGTCAGGTGCTCGCTTCGGCGCAAACGTTGTCAAACGACAGCGCGAGGTTAAAGACAGAGGTCGAGAAGTTCCTGACCACCGTACGCGCAGCTTGAGGTGCCTCTATGACAAGCACCTCAACATCAGCGAGTTACGCTGGCGTGGTCGCAGCCACAATCCGTGATGGGGCCTCCGAGTGGGCGGCTGCCAACATCGTCCCGCTGCCATTCAGTCGAGAGCGGTACCTGATTGTCCAGACCAGAACGGACTGCGAATTGCTGCGACGGAACGTCAATGTCGTTATCGAGTGCCTTAGAGCTCTCAATGGCCTGCTTGAAGGTGTGGATGACAGGTCGATACGTGAGGAATCTCAATCTCGGGTGGCGCGGCTGAACGAGCTGCTCGTGCTTCGGCTTGATCAGCTAACCGCCGCGGATCGCTTGCTGCAGGAGATGCTCCCTTACACCTGACCAGGACAGATTGTGCAGCACAATGGGCGCGTACGTTCGTCTTTCGACACCTCGATCTAGGTCTCGATAACATCGTGCCCCGTCGCGCGGAGCGCCGCAAGGAGACCGCTCGGCACCGCATACAGGAATAGGCGACGCGAACGAGATTACTTGATGCCAGGTAGCCCGCCGTCGCGAAGTCGCGCTTTACTGACCATGGCATCCTCGATCATGGATGCCAGCGCACCTTTATAGCTCGGGTTGGGCGCTAGAGACTGCCGCAGCAATGGCGCGCTCGACCTCTGAAGCCAACACGCTCAGGTGATCGGCAAGCCTCGCGAACAATTCTCTTTTTTGCAGGTCTATGACATCGCTGATCGATTTGCAGTCGGCGGCATCGTTGCGGAGCTTCTTCAACTGCTCATGCATCTCCCTCATCTTCTGTGTGCCCCGTCGGCCCCCTCTGTTTCATTCAGTCGAGTTGATGGAGACGATCCTCGTCGTTGAGGACGACCCTGACCTCAGGACTTACGTCGCAGACGTATTGCGGGATCTCAACTACCGCGTTTTATCGGCCGGTACGGCGCAAGCTGCGCTGACCATCCTTTTACAACAAGATGAGCAGGTGAATCTGCTCCTCACAGACGTCGTGATGCCCGGCATAAACGGCCGTGAATTGGGCCGATGAGCCCGACAGATAAGACCAGAGCTTAAAATACTTTACATGACGGGTTATTCTCGAAATGCGGTCGTCTACCAAGGGCGGCTCGATGAAGGCGTTGATCTTCTGGAAAAGCCGGTTACCCAAGCGAAGTTGGCTCTCAAAGTTCGCGAAATGCTGGATCGGTCTGGCTCCTCTGTCTTGACCTAAGCCACTCGGGAGGGCGCGTCTGTCACAACGCCGGGCACTTCAACCAATATCGGCGGTTTCGGCCAGCCCTTGAGGCCATAGAGCGGCACTGCGAGGAGGCCGCCACAGCTCGCGCAGACCAGTTCATCTAGCTCAAGCAACCGGGCATCTACGCCACACCATCGGGCCATGCCCGACCGCGACAAAGAGCCTGTAAGAAAGCCAAGCCGTCTTGGTTGGACCAGGCGCGGCGCATCATCGAAGAGTACGGCGCCGACCTGCGGAGGATCACCAGAAGCTGTGTCGTAAGCTGAACTAGGGCCTCAGGTTGGCGACTCCTTCCAGCCACGTGTACTTCCGCTGTTGGCCCGACTCGGACCTCCGGCGCTGTCCGCCTTCGGACCGCTGCTAAGGGCATAGCAGACATCAACGATGGCGTTCGCGCGCTAGGACAACATTGATTGCACCGATGAGGGTGAGAACGGCACTCCGCGTTCGTTCACATAGCCGAGCTTGGCAAGCTCCTTAGCAATAGCACGCAAAGAACGCTGGCCTCCGTTCGGCGATCGGCGTCTGAGCCGCGGAGCCTCCTTCACCAACTGGGGATTAACCTCAGCCCATGACTTGCGACCCTCGACCTTGCCGACGACCGTTTGCGCTGGCGAGCCGCCTGCAACTTTGCGACCAGCCTAGCCTGCTCATACTGGTGAAATGCGCCGGCAATCTGTCTCATCATCAATCCGGGGGCAATCGGCGGAACGGGGTCCTCCAACTCCGAAGTCGATGAATCTGAGCCAGATCTTAGACTGGAGTACAACGGCCGTACGTAAACCACGGCGGGAAGCTCCGGACAGCCGGCGACGCTCGATAAGGCGTCTGGCATCGGCGCGGCAATTTCCATTTCCTTCGATTCATTTCCTAACCAACTGATTTACGAGTTCGTATTCATCTGAACGCAAATCGGCTGGAAACTGTGAATTGTCTCTCACGAGCACCCGGGGTCTAAGCTTATCGTAGGTAGGCAGCGGAAGAACGCTGCGAGGGAATTACAGGGATGAAGATGTGAATTTTGCAAGCAGAAGGGGAGGCCGCGATGGCACCGAAGACAACGATGTTAGCGGGTTGGATGGTCGTCAATAACCCTAACAGAACCAAAAACGAGGATCTTAATCTGACTGTGGGCGGAACTATTCAGTTGAATACAGAAGCGCTTCGGCTGCTTGGCGAGCAGCTCCTGACCATAAAGGTCGATGTGCTAGATGCTGACTGGTTTTCGGACGACAAGTTGAAGACCGATGAGAGCTTCCAGCTCGCAATTCACGACACTAATCCGCATTGTTTTAATACAGGGGTTCTCGTAAACGCCCAGACACTGAACGATTGCGAATGGTGGGGGGACGATACTGCGGAAGTGTATTGTGTTGTCTCCGCACATCGGGGGACCCTCAAATCGAACGGAGTCAAAACCAAAGAGCGGGACGTACCGATCTTCTGAGCTGCGGGGTTGGCGCTCCTCCGCGGGATGTCCTCCGGCGCGATGACGGGAGCAGGGGGCTGCCGTACTTCGTTAGCGTTCGAATAAGCGTTCTTGCGGTCCCTGATTCAGATGGACGGCGAGAAGCCGAATTACGACCTGATCGCGGTCTGGAAGGGACCGCCGGCATCGAGTACGGAAAGATCGTCAAGCTCCTGATCCTGACGCTCTGCCGGCGAGGAATCAGAGCCTGGAGGGCAGATGTGGAGGCCCGCTGATTAGGTTAGGGACCCGATCCAGAGGAGATCGCGGAACGGGGCTCCTCCATAGCACGCTATCCAGGACGTTGAAGTGGCTGAAGTTTCCGACAATCGCCCGGATGCCCGTGTGATTAGCTACGGTGACGAGCTACAAATGCGGTAACCTGAGGCCACGTTGACACGAACAGAGGGTCAGCTGCATTGCAACCGTAAAGAGCATCAGAAAAAGGTCCGAATATCAGAACTCAGCGCCACCTGGCACCGAACACTTGGGGTAGGATGTTCTTCAGCTGATCCACAGGCATCCACGGATGTCGTAGGTGCAGGGTGTGGAAGAAGCTCTCCATCAGGACGTCGCCGCAGCAAATTGCCTTGCGGCTCATCGATGCGGTGATGCCGGCACCGGTGAGAGCATTGCGCTAGGCGTGGGAGGCATATTGGGCGCGATCGGAGTGGTGGATCAATCCGGCCTGCGGCCGTCGCTGCTGGATGGCCATCGCCAGTGCCGCGGATGCGAGTTCGACCTGCATGTGATCTCGCATGGCCCATCCGGCCAAAGCCGCAGCAGGCAAGCCGGGACCAGTCTTGCGGGCGTCGCGGCAACGCGGGGTCTGAAGTGTAGGCAGGAGCGGGGTGCGGGAATGAGCCTCGAAAGGTGGATGTTCGCGGAGGCCGAGTATGTTCCCTAGTCCCAAAATATCAACTCAGAGGATATCGACTCCTCTACACTCTGAAATGCAAGTAGCGAGAGCTGCATAGATTTCAGCTGAGTGTCTGAACCTCGGCATGAATTACTACGGCCACTTGCTACAAGTTGGTGGGCGTCCCCAATCGTGGCTCGGAGCTGAGCCTTCACTAAATAGTTCTAAGCCCCGCGTCGATGATCGATGTTGTCAACCCGGCGTTTTGCTCACGCCGCTCAACGTAGTGCATTTGCGCTTTGTTGCCGTCGGAATAGAGGAGTTTGCTTTTGTGGCCCCTTCGAGCCGTCTGGAACAAGCGCGCGTGTGCGGGTTTGTCGCTTTCCGTAACCCCGTGCGTGCCGGAGCGTCCGACGGCCAACCGCAGCCATTAGCTGGGGCCATCCTTTTTGTATCCGCTACGACAGCTGCGGCATTCCGGTAATCGTCCAGTTGCGACGTCAGTCCTCTTGTCCGAGGGCGCCGGGAGGTGGGACACGCGCGCTTGGGAGGTGCGAACGGGTCTCGCAGTCCGTTTGCAGCCGCACCGGCCTGGAAACGTCACGCAGCCTAACACGCAGCTCCTCGCAAAGGTTCTCCGACCGGCAAGCCCCTAGCTTCCGGCGATCGTGCGTGACTTCGCGGCAAACCTAGCAGCATGGCGAAGTGTGGCCGTCATTGCACCGGAACGTCTAAAGACTAGAAGCCGTTTTCCACGGGAGAGGTCATTGCCATTGGCCGCGAGCGAAGGCGGGACGCCTATCGCATCATTAGGAAACGATGAACAGGAATTAGCTCGCGCGATGCAGCAAACGACAGGGTCTCTTAAGGTCCAACACACCCAGCAAGCGAGCGCCGGCCGGGCAGCTAGTCCCACTGGTGTACCGTTCCGGGGAGAGGAACCTGAGAAGAATCTAGAAGTTTAGGAGTCGAAGGCTCAGAGTACGGGCCGAGATGCGTTCCGGGGTATCCACGCATGAGTGAGCGTCGCCGCATAAAGCACACAACCTCGTTTAAGCAGCGCCTCATTGAGGAGGCTGCCAGGTTTCGGGAAGCCGCCGAACAGTTGCCGCCCGGTACTCAGCGAGAGCTTTTGATGAGGCGCGTCAGGCAGGCTGAGGCTGCCGTGCAGATCAATAACCGGTTGGCGGCACCGGGCGCAGCGCCGCCTGCTGCACTCGAGCAGCTGGTGGCGATAAGGGGTGACATCTCATGAAGTTGCTGACCGAATATCTTGAGCGCGCGGTCCAGCTTGAAAATCTTGCGGCCAGCGAATCGGATTCCGCGTTCAAATCGCAGTTGCTTCAACAAGCCGGCTCATATCGCAAGCTCGCCGCCAGGCGGGCAAGGGAATACGGGCTTCCGCCGCCCAGTCCGCCGGAACCGCCTACCAAGTCAGCTGATCATTCAATGTTTCCAGACGAGCCCGCTGTAATTCGGGCCGGGTAGACCGACACGTGACGGCGGACCCGAGGGCCAAGGATGACTGGCCTCAAGTTGTTAGGACTCCAACGAGCGGCCGCACGATAGTAGACTGCCGCTCCATCCCGTCCCAGATGGCGGCGATCTGACTTGGGGCCGTTGATTTCCCGGAGGGGCATTCGAGGGCCGGGGGCGCTCCCGCTAAAACCGCACAAGCCTCCGTTGACGCCGCCGGGTCTTCAGTTCCATAGTTCCAAAATCTTGCGGTTTGCCTGAGAGAGCTAAATGACGCTGTCGGGCCGCCTGAAATCAAACCTGGAAGTGGTGCTGGAGGAGACGTGCTGGGAGCTTCCGAATGGCGGTGATCATGAGAGCCGCAAGATTATCGCCGAGCAGCTCTTCAAGCCGCCGAAGCTGGACACGGCACATTGAACGAACTACGGGCTGTTGCGCTGCGTGCATTCGCAAGTGCAGCAGAAATCACGCGGCAATGAGGCGGGTGGTTCGTGGCTTCGGTGTTGCTGGTAGAGGATGAAGCACTCATGCAGATGATGATATCCGACATGCTCGCAGAGCTGGGTCACACGGTTGCGGCCGAAGCCGGTGATCTAGCCTCCGCCCTAGAGCATGCCAACAACACCAATTTTGATTTCGCTGTGCTGGACGTCTTGCTTGGCCGCATCAGTAGTGAGCCGGTGGCAAAGGTCCTCGCACAACGCAACATCCCGTTCGCTTTCGCGAGCGGTTACGGCCCGGCGGAGTGCCTGCCGGATTTCAGGAGCGCCCGCTTCTCAAAGCCTTTTCAAATAGATCAGCTCGAACTCTGTATAGCCAAGCTGTTGGATGGCGCCTGAAGGCGGAACGGGGAAGTTGCAAAGGCGTTACGAAAATACCTTTACACGCAGGTCTTCGTGATGCCGCGCTACTATTTCAACGTTACTCACGACCACACGGAAATTGATCGGGTGGGCGAGGAGTTGCCGGATAAGCAGGCCGCTTGGAAGGAAGCGACTGTGATGGCCGGTCAGACATTGCAGGGCATTGACGGAAAGCTGCTGCCCGGACGGGAATGGCGGATGGAAGTTACAGACGAGTTCCGAAACACTCTTTTCATCCTGCACATCAACGCTGAAAAACCAGAGTGATCGACAGCTGCCAACAAGAAGAAGTTCACCGTTTTCATGGGTCGCCTCGAAGCTTTGCGGGGCCACAAGGCTTGATTTCCCACAACCGATTGAGAAGGGTGTACGCTTGCGGTCTCAACAATGCTTCAGAGGCTTAGGGGGCGACAGAAGCGTGCGCAATTTCTCGTTCAATTGGTCGGCCGAGAAGGGCTTACCGATCGCGGGCGCATTCCTGAACTCCTCCTCCAGGGGAGGTCCGCCATAGCCCGTGCTAAAGAGGAAGGGAATCCTTCGGCCGCGCAAGATGCGAGCTACCGGGAAAACAAACTCTCCAGCCAGGTTCACGTCGAGCAGCGCCAAATCGAAGGATGCCGTGGTCGCAAGTTCGCAAGCCTTTTTCACCTGGGCGGCCGAGGCGACTACCTTCAATCCCAATTCCTCGAGCATGTCTTCGATCATGAGGGCCACCAACCCTTCGTCTTCGACGAGGAGAACCCGGACACCGGACATTTTAGTCATTGGGCGCCGGAAGCATAACGGGAAATGTCAGGGCGCAGCGTGTGCCCTCCGGCTCGAAGACCAGATCGAATTCCCCCGCAAGGTCGTGTTCCACGCAACGCTCCATCAGTCGTGTGCCGAATCCTCGCCGCTTGGGCGGCCTCACCGGGGGTCCCCCGTGTTCGCGCCATTCGCATTCGAGCGTGCCTCGCGACCGCTCGCCTTCGGCGATCCTCCAGGTGAGCGACACGGATCCATGCGGCGTGGAGAGAGCGCCATATTTCGCGGCATTGGTCAAAAGCTCGTTGAGCACCATGGTGACACTCAGCGCCGTGCGCGCGTCCAGATTGACGTGCGGCCCGCCCGTTACGACTCGTCCGCCTGACACCGGCGTGACGATGTCGTGGACCAGCTTTTCGAAAGGGGCATCTTGCCAGTTTCGCGTCGTGAGCAGGTCATGCGCACGGGCAAGCGCCAGCAGCCTGCCCGTGAACGTCGGCAGAAACTCTTTCATGTCGGCAGCATGGCGAGCCGTCTGGCTCGCGAGCGACTGCACCGTGGCGAGCGTGTTTTTCACACGATGATTCAGCTCGTCGATGAGAACCTTTTGGGCATTCTCGGCCTGCTTGCGCTCACTGATGTCGACGAGCATGTTGATGGCGCCGACCAAGTTTCCCGCCGCGTCGCGCAGCGGCGTCGGATAGGGAATAAACGGCACACGTCTGCCGTCCGGACGCTCGGCAACCGCCTCGGCACCGCGCACCGCGCGGTTCTCGCGCAGTGCGACGGCCATCGGACATTCATTGTGCGGCAGAGGCGAGCCGTCGGGCCAATACAGTTTCCACGTGACGCACCATTCATCGCCGGGCTGCGGCGTTCTACCCGCCATCTCGACCGCGGCCCGATTGAAGAAATTGATGCGGCCATTAGCATCGGTGGTATAGATCGCGGCGGGCAACGCCTCAAGGAGATCGCGCATGCGCTGCTCCCCTTCGCGCAGACGATCCTCCAGCTGTTTGGTGGCCGTGACATCCTGAGCGACACGCACGCCGTAAAGAAAGTGACCTTCCGAATCGCGAACCGACGAGCTGAAAATATCAAGATGTCGGACGGACCCGTCGGGCCGTAGTACCCGCTTGCGAGTGGTGTAGTTCGCGATGTCACCACGCACCTGCTGGGCGTATAGCTCGGCATCCTCCACCTCGTCATCGGGATCGGTGTAGTCGAAGAAAGTCATTCCGAGCAGCTCGTCGCGCGAGCGTCCCGTGATCCGGCAGAGGGAATCATTCACCCGCAAGAAGCGCCCCTTCGCGTCGGTCTCCGAGATGCCTACGCTGGCCGCCTCATATGTCGCAGCGAGTCGCGCTTCACTGGCTTGCCGTGCCTCTTCAGCAGCATGCAATTTCGATACGTCGATGGTGAAGCAGCGCGTATTGACGAACTTGCCATCCTCAAAGCGACTGTTCGATGTAATCAGCACATGCTTGACGGAGCCGTCACGCGCCCGCAGCCGCGCAGGATAGCGATCGAGCGGCTCGCCGCATGAAAGGCGTTGAAGGATATCGCCGATCACCGGGGCGTCGGCATGAAACTCCGCAACGTGGCGGCCAATATACTCCTCGGGTCTGTACCCGAGCAGATCCAATTCGGCTTTGTTGGCGCGAAGGATAATTCCCTCGCCGCTGACAATATGAAGGCCAACGGCGCCGTTCTCGAAGAAGTCCTCCAAATCCTGCCGTTTCCGGCGGACTTCCTCCTCGATCTGCTTGCGTCCCGTGATGTCCTGAAAGCAATTAATGGCGCCTTGAATATGGCCGGAGTGGTCGCGCAACGCGCGGATGTTGACCAAGGCTGTAAAGCGAGAGCCGTCCGGTCGGGCCATGATGACTTCGGCGTTGCGCGTCGGCGTGCCCGCACAAACCGCGGTGGCCATGGGACAGTCGCTGTGGGCGAGCGGAGTACCATCGAGCAGGTAGAGTTGGTGCGAACCGCAAAAGCGCTCCTTCCTGGCAAGATCAGGGGTTCGGCCCCACAATCCCACTGCCTCGGTGTTGTAAGCGACGAGCAATCCCTCCGCGTCGCAGAGGTAGACTGCCCCAGGAATGGCGTCGAGTGCGGCGTGACCCGCCGCGACCAGCGCCTCGAACTCCGTCGGTTCGCGGCGAGGGGAGAGTGGAAATTCTTCAATATTGGTCATCAAGTAAACTCTCGCGGCGAGAGGAGCGACGGCCCTGCGGCAGGGCAATTTCGAAAATGTATATGTATGGGCGGACGCCCCGTTGGCCCGCCGAACCAGTTCTAACGCCTCACCTGACAGATGGTTCCACAGTAACCCACTTGCAGGGGCTTGGGACGGCTCCCGGTGGTGCAGGAGCGAATGCGGAACGCAGGTTTCGGGCGCCCAGCGTCCCTGCCGGAGCAGTGGGTCGACCTCTTCAGGTGCGATGCCCTCCGCAGGCAAAGGTCACACGTTCGAATCGTGTCGGGTGCGCCAGCGATGTCAAATACTTGCACCCTGGTTAGTAGTGAGAACATCTGGGCGAGCTAGCAGATAGCTAGCAACGCTGCTCAAGCTGGACGCAGGTCGTATCTTCAATTTATTCAGCAAACCTGGTTTGACGGTCGGCGGGTCGATCACCGGCTCTTTTCTGACACGCGGGCTATCCAAGACAACGCCTCATCTGAGTGGCCCTAAAATTTGCCCAGATTGATCGGAGTGAGGCAGCTTGAATTCGACCGCGCCGGTCCGCGTCATGCAACAGCGTTTTGACACGACCAAGACCCGAAGCGGACCTTCGTAGGCGCAGAGTGTTTAGGCCCACGACATCAACTAATTCGGGCGGCCAAGTCCTTCGCTTCCTTCCGGACAAAGTTGATGAACTGCTTGACGACTGCAGACTGGTCACCCCGGCGCGAAGCGAGCTTGAGCGTTGCCTTTGGCCGAATGGGACCTTTAATCGCGCGATACACTACGCCCTCCATGTTCATGCGTTGAAGCGACGACGGAACAAACGTAATGCCGAGACCCGCCCCGACCAGACTTAGCGTGGAAGTGATGCGAGGCGCCAACTGGGTGGATGCACCAAGATTGCCGATGCGCGGACTGAACCCCGCGGCCTGGCACGCGGCAATCGTGGAATCGTACATTCCGGTCCCCGGAGGTCCGTAGAGAATGAATGTCTCGCTGGCCAATCGTTCGACAGAAATTGTTGTTTCGGGTTTGCTTTGAGCAAGGACGTGCGCGCTGGGCAACGCAACGACCATGAGCTCCTCCAGCAGAAAGGTTACGACAAGACCGTGCCCATCGCCTGAATTGGCACGTATGAATGCGACATCCATTTGTTCGTTCCGCAAACGGTCCACGGACGCGTTGCTGAGACATTCCTCCAATGTGAGGGACACCATTGGACACGCCGCCCTGAACGCTCGAATGGCGCGTGGTACCAATGGATGAAAAGGCGTCGTGGATGTGACCCCCACGCAGAGACGGCCCTGTTCACCCCTGGACGCTCGCCGGGTGGTCTCGAACGCTCGATCCAGATGTTTGAGTGTGGCACGCGCTTCTTCCAGGAATGCGCGCCCAGCATCAGTCAATTCGACTCCTCGGGCCCTCCGAAGAAATAGTTGCACGTCCAGCTCCAGCTCGATTGCCTTGATCTGCTGGCTCAGGGGCGGTTGCTGCATGCCGAGACGCTCAGCAGCCCGCGTGATGTGCAATTCCTCGGCCACGGCGATGAAGTATCGCAAATGTCTCAATTCCATTGTCATATCCATTAGATATAGATTTCGTCAGCTGCATATTATGGCTCGGACTGGCAGGGAAGCCTAGTCTTCAGGGGGAGCGAAGACAGCATAAGTGGGGTCCTCACATGAGAATGAACCGCCGCCGTTTTCTGACCGCCTCCTGTTCAGCCGTTGGGCTCGCAGCCTTGCCGCGCACGGCGTTCTCACAGCAATATCCGGCCCGGCCTGTACGCATCATCGTCCCTTTTGCCGCGGGAGGTCCAAATGACTTGGCGGCGCGCATTATCGCGCAAGGATTGTCCGATCAACTCGGTAAGCAGTTCTACGTCGAGAATATCGGTGGTGCTGGAGGGAACATTGGAGCAGGACAGGCCGCGAAAGCGGCGGCCGACGGCTATACGATTTTCGTGGCTTCACCCAGCTATGTCGTGAACCCAACGCTTTTCACGAGCGTTCCTTATGATGTCCAGAAGAGCTTTGATGCCGTGACGCTCGTGGCAACCGCGCCTACAGTGCTGACGGTCCACCCGTCAGTTCAGGCGACGACGGTCAAGGAGTTAATTACACTGATCAGGAGCAGCCCGGGCAAATTTAGCTATGCCTCTCCCGGAACAGGCACTCCACCGCATCTGTTGGGTGAACTGTTTCGGCTTTCCCTCCAGCTCGATATCGTGCACGTCCCGTTCAACAGCGGCGGCGCTGCGATCGGAGCGACGCTCGCCGGTCACACCCCTGTCTCGTTTGGCGCGCTTCCGCCTGCCATACAACACGTCAAGGACGGCAAGCTGCGTGCCCTTGCCCTTACCAGCACGACCAGATCACAGGCGCTGCCGGAAATCCCGAGTATCGCGGAGGCCGGTTACCCGGACATCGCGGCCGACATCTGGACGGCTCTCCTCGCTCCGGCCGGGACGCCGAAAGAGTTGACCAGCTTGCTTCAGCGCGAGATCGCGAAGCTGATGGCGCAACCGGACGTAAAGGACCGGCTTGCTTCGTCCGGATATGAGCCGGTGGCGAATACGCCAGATGAATGTGCCGCGCGCATGGCCGCTGAATATGAAAAATGGGGTAAAGTCATTCGAGAGGCGGGCATTAAGGCATCATGACGTTCAATCCGCCGGAGTCGACCGCAGTGGACAAGACCTCAGATCGATCGAACCTTTCCGATCACTACGCGCGAAGCGGCCTGATTGATGCGATCGAGAACGGTGTCGTTCGAATGGGAAAAGCGATCGATACTGTCACCATCGACGATCTTGCAGCAGTGGACGAGTTCCATATTGGCGGCCGCAGGGCAACTGAAGAGCTTATGGAACAGCTTGGCATCGACGCAAGCGATCACGTACTCGATGTCGGTTGCGGACTGGGTGGGCCGGCGCGATTTGTAGCCGACCGCTACCAGTGCCGGGTTAGCGGCGTCGATCTGACATTGGATTATGTCGCGACGGGCAATCGCTTGTGCGAATGGGTTGGGCTGAACGATCGCGTCAAGCTTTACCAGTCGACAGCTCTTTCGTTGCCATTCCAACAATGGAATTTCAGCGCAGCCTATATGCTCCATGTCGGTATGAACATCGAAGACAAGGAGCGCCTCTGCCTCGAAGTCGCGCGAGTTCTGCGGCCTGGCGCCCTGTTTGCAGTGTATGACGTCATGCGAATGGCCGATGGCGAACTGTCTTACCCGCTTCCATGGGCGACCACGCGAGAATCCAGTGCGTTGGGCTCGCCGCAATGCTACAGGCGGGCGCTGGAGCATACAGGATTTGAAATCCTATCAGAACGCAATCGAAGGGACTTTGCGCTCGCATACTTTGAGGGCCTGAGATCACGCGCCTCGCCGGCCACCGATCCCGCGCCCCTGGGCCTTCACACGCTGATGGGCGACAGACGGCAGGATCAGATCAAAAACATGATCGCAAGCATCTCGAAGGGGGTGATCGCGCCTGTGGAATTGTTCGCGCGCAAGGCACGTTGAGAACGGTAAGGTGGAATAGCCATTCAGCAATGTCGCACTTCCGCTGCTGGCCCGTTGCCGAGGACCGCATGATCCATCCCTAGGTCGGCTCGCCGGGATGAACGGACATGGCTCGGCCCGAGCGTGATCGGTCGCTTGTGACCCCGAAGCCGACATTTTCAGCTCTCCAATTTTGAATGTCTCACTGTCGTGCCTATGTCGAAGCTTACCAGATCTTCGCCGACGACGAGCGGCCCGGAATAGGTTTCGCGGGTCGCCGCAATCAATTCCTCTATAGTAGGTGCCGCGACGGTTTTGTTCGCAAGCAGAACGAGATGAGTAAAGGCAGCGAGCTTGGGTCTTGTCGCCGCAAACACGTGTCCAGCCTCCTGAGGCGAGGTGTGATGATTGAGGATGCGCTGGATGTAAACTTCGCCCAGAAGTTCCGGCCGCGCCATCGCGACCTCGTGCACCAGCAGGTCGGCGCCCGCGCCGTAGCGTAGCACGTTGGCGTTATAGCGGGTCTCCGATTACGGCGACCCGACCCTGGTACTCGATCCGATAACCGTAAGCCGGCTTAATGGCCTCGCCATGGTCGACCGTGAAGGCAGCAACCCTGAGATCGTTGGCCTGACAAACGACGCTGTCCCCGGAAAATTCCTTCACGGCGATAGAGGCATGCTCGCGCGCGAGCTTCTCGTCCGCGACCCTGATCTCGATGTCCTGCGAATAGGCCGCCTCGATATGATGCATAAGTTTGGCCGTGCCGAGCGGCCCGATCACATTGAAAGGCCGCCGGCGGTTGCCGAAATAAGAGCTCAGCCAGCCTGTAAGCCAGAGGTCGGGAATGCCGACTGTGTGGTCGGAATGAAAATGCGTAAGCAACAGCGCGTCGATGCTGCCGATGAGAACGCCGAGCTGAAACAGCCGTATAGTGGCGCCGCGGCCGGCGTCCATAAGGAGTGTGTGGTCGCCGGCCTCGATCAGCGTGCTCGGCCCGAACCGATCGGGGAGGGGAATCGGTACCCCCGTCCCGAGCAGCGTCACCCGGAAATTCGCGGTCACTGCTACTGGACCTTTATGCCGGCGTCGGAGATGACTTGATGCCAGTGCGCGACCTGATCGCCGACCATGCGGCCAAATTGCTCGGGCGTGCCGCCTGCCGCTTCGGCACCGATCCTTGCCAGCGCTTCCTGCACCGATGGCTTGTTCAGCGCTTTGTTAATCGCGGCGTTGAGCCGCGCGACCGTTTCCTTGGGCGTGCCGTGCTTGACCGAGAAACCGGTCCAATCCTCGACCACCAGAGACGGATAGCCCGCTTCGACGATGGTTGGCACGTCGGGAAGGGCGGGGACCCGCTTCGGGCCGGTCACCGCCAGGGCGCGCAGCTTGCCCGTCTTAATCAGGTCGACCACGGGCAATATGGTGATGACCTGGAAAGTGTTCGTGCCGTTGAAAACGTGCTGGGCGCGCGTACCGGTCTGCTGTTTGAACTGTTCGCCTATCAGATGCGCGGGCGTACCGAAGCCCCCGGACGAGAAGGTCAGCCTGTCAGGCTGGCTCTTCAGCAGCGTCACCAGCTCGGGGACCGTCTTGGCCGGAACTGAGGGGTTCACCACCAATACGTTGTAGGAGACGGTCGCCTTGATAACGGGGTCGAAATCCCTGTCGAGCTTGAATGCGATGTTTGGCACCAGCGACGGCGCCGCAACCGATGGTACCGACATCGCATAGAGGCTGGCGCCGTCCGCCGGCTGGGTAAGTACGTCGCTCGCCGCGATGGTGGTGACTCCGCCGGGCCGGTTCTCGACGATCACGCGCCAGCCTTCGGATTCCGTCAATTCCCTGGAAATGATGCGGCTGATGATGTCGGGCGGCGTGCTGGGCGAGTTGGGCGCCACGAACCGAATGGTCCCGGATGGGAAGGATTGCGCTGAAATCGGCAGGGTTGAAGCCGTCAGAAGGGCCATCACTGCGATCCGCAATGCAGTGGATCGGCGAAATCGATGAGGTGTCATAGAAGTCTCCACCAAGCGATGAAACCAACGATGAAATTCTCGAGTCGCAACCAGAAGGGGGCCAACTTTGAACTTGACGACGTGATTGGCCAGAAAAATCGGCGTGCGTTCCACACTGTGAAATGATATGTTCCACAATGTGGAATGTACGAATGAGAACGTCTCAGGTGACGGGACCTAAAACAATCAAGAGCCTAGAGCGAGGGATGCAGGTCTTGCAGGCGCTGCAAATGCAGCCGGACTCTTCGCTGCAGGAGCTTTACGCTCTAACCGATATTTAGAAGCCGAGCCTGTTGCGCATCCTGCATACCTTCGCCCGCTCTGGCCTTGTCACCCGCAGGCTTGGCGACGGCCGTTATCGCATCGGCGCGACGCTTTCGCATGCGCCCTCGCGCCGTGAACGTCGCGACAGAATTGCGGAAGCTGCGGCTCCGATTCTAGACCGCTTATGCGAGCGCGCGTCTTGGCCATCGGATTTGATGGTGCCCGCCGGCGATCACTGGAGATTTGCGAGACGACCCGAGCGCGAAGCCCGTTCCTGTTGCAGCAGGAGCGTATTGGATTGCCGGTCAACTGGCTGTGGTCTGCGGTGGGGACAGCCTATCTTGCGTACTGTCCGGCGAAAGAACGTCAGCGCGTCATTAGTTTGCTGCGCGCATCCAATCGCCCGGAAGACCGGCTGGCGCGCGAACCTGCACGGTTGAACATTGTTTCAACGAGGTCCGGGCCCGAGGCTACGGCATACGCAATTCCATGCACACCGGCGGCTACTATGGCGGACCACCACACTCCGACGGCCTGTTTTCAATTTCTGTTCCCCTGCGCGACGGCTCCCGCGCGGTGGGAGCGATCAACATGCTCTGGCTCAAGAATGCTTTCTCCATCGAAGCCTTCGCGGCCCGCCATCTGGGCGAACTTCAGAATGCGGCAGCGGAGTAAGTTCAGTCCGGAGGCGAGGGAAGCGATGATGTCTCCTGTTGGTCCATCGCTGCCGCATGCCACGGCCGAGGATATGTCGGCTGTCAGGGGTAGAGCGGACCTAACTTAAACCGGGCCAAACCGTCGCGATTGACCCGAAGCGGACGTCCGCAGTGGGCTTGGTGTTTCTTTTGGAAGCGAAATGCTCTAAGAGCACAACCATGCGTACTCCATGGAATTCGACGACGTTTCGCGCGCTTGTCGTACTTGCGAGCGCGACTACTTTCGTGGCTTCCTTGACCCAGACCGCCATTGTAGTTGACGGGTCCGATAGAGGCCTGGAACGACTTCCTTCTTACGGCTGGGAGCTATTAATCCTTGGCGGGCTTAGCGTGCTTGGCGATGTTCCAAGCCTGCTTGTTTGGCTTGCAAACCCGATACTGGCGGTCGCGTGGATATTCTATCTTCGCGACCTCCGGCGCGCGGGGCTAATTTCGGCCGTGACAGCGCTCGGCCTCACATTGTGCTTTGTCTGGGTCAAGTCCGTTCTAGGTCCTGGACCCGAAGGCGTGAATGTCGCTGATTTCGAGATGCGTCCAATCATCTCTTACGGAATTGGCTATTTGCTTTGGGTCGCCAGCGCCGCTGTGCTGGTGGCGGGGATAGTGGCCGGCAACAGCGTGTCGTACATCCTGGTTGAGTAAGAAGACCGCTTCTGGCCCTTAGCGTCGAACCTCAATCCTCGCCTTGGCGTCGGCTCTTTGGGGTAGACCGGACGTGTTTGCCGTCATGGCCTATCGACGCTCGTGACCCTAACCGGAAGTCATTGCTCAGAGCAAAAACAGTTGATAGCAGCTTGCCGTCGGTCAAGCGGCCATGATGGGCGGACGGGTTGTGGCCCGTCCTGGCCATCATCAATGATTGCATTCCGTAAAGCTCGGGTTAATCTTACCTAATTCCGGCAGCGAGTTTTCAACAAACGGCCCCGCGCTAGCGCGAGCAATGTCGGGGCTTGGAAGCGAAGCAGAAATGAGATGCTCCTTCCGAGCTTACCGGTGATGGCCCGATGCGGTCGTTGCTGGATGCAGACTCCAGGGACATCCAAACAGCTCGAAGCTTAGGCGCGCTGAGCAAAAAATATGCAATCCGCAATTGCGGTCCCGAATACTTCAACTAAACCTTTCCAAAAAATTTACTGGATGACGTGCACACAACTTCAAGTCACTTTCAGCGCCGCATATTCAACAATCACGCCAGCGATCCAAAAATAGATCTGGAGATAGCCATGGGGACGGTCGTTCATCTCAAGCAAGCTGGTCGGCCGCTATTGCCGTTCGAGATCCATGACGGTGAGCGCGCTCTTGCGGAGGAACTGGACAGACTCACGAAAGCGAGGCTGCGGACCGCCGTTGGCCATCTCGAGGCAGCCGTGAAGAGCGCCGACAAAATTCGCGACCGACTCCCGGGCGGACCGATCAAGGATGATTTCGAGCACAAGCTGGCGGCGCTTACCCGGAACCTCACCCATTTGCGCGAACAGGTCGGGCAGTTGTAATCCTATTGATGGAGCCTCAGTTCGGAAGCCAGTGATGTTACCAAGGGCCCCTAGCGTCGGACATCCCATCTCCGTTTTTGCGTCGGCTCTTTGGGGTAAACCGGCCGTAGTCACGGTCAAACCTGATTGACGCCAATGACCCCAAAAGAGACATTCGACGAAGAAAGACTGTGGGCGTTCGCCGACATCCTGAAGCGTCACGCCTTCAATGACGATCGGCTTTAAGGCGATCGTGTTCGAAGCTCACGCAACCAACGCGGTTAACAACTGCAGCCGTTTCAGCACGAAGCGGCCACAGTGCTCGCGCCTCAGCACGAAGTGGCTGTCGGCAAAGGCGCCCTATGCTGTCAGCACAGCGTTCTGCCCGCGTCAGCTGCCGAGGCGAATCGCCCACTGCCAGCGCACATGAGTTGCCACATAGAGCGCGGCGCTTACCTAAAGGACCTCTACCCGAACTTGTGCCACACCTCGATCGGTAATTCCTAAGCCGCGTGCGGCGCCAAGGGAGAGGTCCAGCACGCGGTCGCGAATCCACGGTCCGCGGTCTGCGATACGAACTATGACCGACCTGCTACTCGCAATGTCGGTGACGCGAACCCGAGTTCCAAAGGGAAGACTTCGATGGGCCGCCGTCATTTCATCGCGATGGTAGAGCGACCCGCTAGCTGTTTTACCTTTTGTATAAGAATAGAAGGACGCTTTTCCGGTGAAGGCTTTATTGAATGATTTGGAAGGCCGGAGATTGTCTGGCGTCCGCGTCCATAGTGGCCCTGCCTGAATATGCTCAGGAGGACTTTGTTTTTGCTCCTTCTCTTCAGGAGCAGGTTCAGCATGCGCCTTCGGAATAATAGACCATCTGTCGTCGAAGTTTTGTGCTGAAGCATACGGAGACTGCAAGCAAGCAGATAAGGACGCGATCGCGATTCTTGCAAACAGAAGACGCATGATCAACTCCACTCGCTGACAAGAAAACAAAGAATCAATGATTTTTAACAAGCGGCGTTCCCGAGCGTGCAGAGCAGCATACAACGGAACAGCGTCATCAATTTGGGGTGATTTTTTGGGTAGGTCGGAACTACTCTGTGGCGGAGATTATGCGCCGAGCGTCATCCGTAGCTGCCTCGCCCGACCATCCAACGACCGTCTGCTTTCAGGTGGAGAGCGGATTAGGGCCGTGAAGTCTCTTCACTCCAGCATGTGATCCAAACGGACATCACTAATCCTTACAACTCTCTCCCGACGTGTGTGCTCTTTAGTCGCGTTACATGGACAGCGGAAGGTCCTATGGTGGCCGCGACATGATCCACGTCCTCGACATCGATCCGCGCAATGCGCGGCGTTGCCTGCACGCCGGACGGCTCCAAGCAGGAGCTTAGCCGGACGGTAGTTGGTGCCGTCCGGATTATCCCCTTCCTTCATCAAACAGATTTGGTGTGTGGCTCTTCCGCGAGGAGAAGCCCAAACAAGGAGGCATGTCGTGAACAACCCCTTTTTCCCGAACGTGACTCTTCCGGCGTCTGACCATCGCCGCTTGGAACGGCTCGCGCAGGCTGGCGCGGATCAAGGCGACGTGGACGCACGTTTTCTGTTGCGTGAGATCAACCGTGCGGAAGTCGTCCCTGATCGCGCAGCCAGATTGGACAGCATCGTTACCATGGGTTCGGGGGTGACGTTCTGGATCACTTGGGGCTTCCCCCGCGAGACAAGGCAACTGGTGTACTCCGAAGACTACACGTCCGAGCGAACCCAAATCCCCGTGATGTCGCCGTTGGGTGCAGCATTGGTCGGGCTGAAGGTCGGAAGCGAAATTCCCTTCTTCACCGCTGGGCGCACCAACGTCGTCAAGATCGAACGCGTCAGCCGAGGTGATCCGAATGATGTTGTCAGGGTTCTGTTTAGCAATCCGGAGGTCAAGGGCAAGAAGCTCTTTGATGACAATGATCCGGGACCATCGCCCGCTTAGGAAAGGAGAGAAGGTAATGAGCAAGACTAATCGCAAAGGCAAACCTGAAATCGTGTTGCCGCCCATCGCTGTGATAGAGGATGAGGCGAGGCGTCTCAACGCTCTGGCCAGTTCGAGCGCGGTGCTCTTCCCGCGCGTGGCCCATTTCCTTGCACAGGAGATAGAGCGTGCAAGCGTGGTGGCGGACAATTCCGATCTGCGCGGCGTAGTCCGCATGGGCTCGCAGGTCCGGTACTGCGATGACAAGACCGTGAAGTCCGGGACGTGATATTGGTTTATCCCCACGAAGCGGACATAACGCTGAAGCGCGTCTCGGTTCTCACGCCGGTTGGAGCTGCGTTGATCGGCCTGTCGGTTGGCCAAGCCATCGAATTTCAAACGCCGGGCAACAACAAGCGGTCCTTGACGGTGCTAGGCGTGTCCAACTGAAGGAGGCGTTGATATGCGCGACGTTTCAACCAGACAGGCCGCCTTTACAGTCATCGGTATCACCATCGTCTTGGCTGCCGTGTTCTATCTTGCGACCTTCTTCAAGGCTTGAAGGTCCAACCTCTGGGGGCGGCCCCTCTCGGTCTATGATCGAGCTGGGGCACCCCACCGCGCGTTGCCCGCGCGGTGAAACTCGGTCGTCCGTAGCCGAAGGAACTGCTTAATCGCCGTCGCCGGGTCGGCGCACATCGTAACCGCCAACTGGGAGCTAATGAATCACTGGCTCACCATAGAAACGGCGGTGCAGCTTTTCGCTGACGCCGAAGCTGATTTCCAAGATGAGGCGCGGCGCGCGTTTGGCCAGCGAACCCATATGGAATCCGAAGGGATCCTCGACAAAGCCGAAGCCTTCAGGCCCCGTCAGTTTCACGATTGCTTCGCGACCATAGGTCCGCTCGATTTCCTCGGAGGCGTGGCCGACCATGAGGGTGAACTGGTGTCGCAGAAGGCGCTGCCTGTGGCTGCCCACGACATAGACATGCGGGCCCGAATTTTCGTCTACCGCTTCGATGTAGAAGAAGGACTTGATCATCCTCCAATCATCGAGATCAAAATGAAACCGGTCCTGTGAGGCTAGATGGAGGTCGTAGTCTTTCGCGTTCTTGCTCGGAAAGCTCCACCAGAGCCGCGTCGCGGTGACGCGCGCCTCGCCTCCCAGATAGTTCTGGGCGATCTGCAACAATAGCGGATCCTGCTGGACGCGGCAGGCCGCTTCGCAATCCAGCACGCGTTCGAAGAAGTGGCCTGTGACAATGGCCTTCCCGGTCGCAAGCTCGATCGGGCGATGTTCCTCGGCGACCAGCTCAATTTTGCGGTCGAAATTGCCGAAACAGGGCGTGCGTCGGGCAAAGGAAGAGATCTGCGACGTAATGTTTGCCGGAAGGCTGACGCCCTGAAATAGCCCGTCTCGCCGCAACTGCTCCGTCACATGCTCGGCGCTAAGTTCCGGGAAAAGCGTGTTCGTGAGATCGATGTGTTCCGGCGGAGCGGTAAACTTCCATGCGAGTTTGCGGAACAGCATCACGCGCCCCAGTGCAAACATCGGCAGCCATCGGGGATTTTCCTTGATGTCGGCTACATACGTCGGCAAACGTTTGAGCATTCGCTGAATCTTTGTGACCATTGCTTGGCCCGCTGTACGCATACAGTATTCGATTAGGCGCGTCGTGGAGTTGATTTGCTGCGCACCTCTTCATCCGCAAAGCCGCCCGGAGGCAACGAAGGCATCGGCGAGCCTCAGACGATCAGATCTTGTTGGAAGCGCAGGTGTAGGCCCTGGCCAGCAACCTCCTGCTCGCCGAAACGCCAAGCATCCGCCGCTGCATCGGCCGGATGGGGCCATGCGGTCGCGGCGGAATCGTCCTCCGGATCGAGCGCGGCGACAGGGGCCGAGGAAACCACCACCGGCGCCGTCAGGCTCGCATGCTGCTGTTCCGCACCCGCCTCGAAATGGAACGCGGACTCGGCCTGCTCGCGTAAGCCTTGGTCCCCGACGCTTTGGATGACCACGGTCACGACTTGGGGCGTGCCGTCGATCGTGGTCACGGTGAAAGTGTCGGTCAGCGCGTCGCAAGGCCTCAAGGCCTGGACGGCGGGGTTGTCGAGCGCGAGCACATACGTCCACGTGCCGCAGGTGGTCATCGTGAAGCTGCCGTAGCCGTTGTCGCTTGCCTGCGGACATGTTGTCGCTGTGAAGGTGTCGTCGGGATTGTCGACGTCCCTGTCGGACAAGGTGCCGCTGGCGCGTGGCGGAGGGTCGCAGGAATTGCTCGGCTCGGTCACGCGTCCGCAAGTATCGCCGCAGACGACCGCGGCGTCGTTGCTGCCCTCGATCGTGACGGTCACCGTCTGTGCCGTACCGTCCGCTGCCCTCACGGTGAAATCATCCGTCAGCGCCTGACCTGCGTTAAGCGCCTGCACCGCGCAATTGCCGTTGTCGAGCGCGAAGGTCCAGTGCCCGTCCGCGGTCATGGTGAAGCTGCCGTAGCCGTGGTCGCTCGGCTCCGGACATCTGATGGGGTCGAACGCGTTCGACGGACCGTCGACGTCGGTGGCGGTCAGAAGGCCGCACGCGGTCGGGACGCCCTGCGCCGAATTGTGGACCCCGCCCGCTTCAACCACGCGACCCTGGGTGTCCCCGGAAATGACGGCCGGATCGTCGGCGCCCCGGATGGTCATCGTCATGACCTGCGGCGTGCCGCCGATGGTGGTCACCGTGAACGTGTCGGTCAGGTTCTGGCACGCCGCAAGCGCCAGCACCGCGGCGTTGGCGGGATCCAGCGCGTACGTCCAGTGCCCGTCGGCCGTTATCGTGTAGCTACCGCAACCTTTGTCGCTGGTATGCGGAGAGTTCACCGCCGTGAACGTGTTGGCCGGATCGTCGACGTCGGTATCGGTGAGCGTGCCGGTCGCGGTCGGGACGTCGGGTGCCATGGACGCCGCCACGATTGCGGCGGCGGTCATGGCACCCGCTGCGACGGATCCACCCGTCTCGCCGCTTATCGCCGCCGCGTCGTCGGTGCCGGCGATCTCGACCGTGAAGGTCTGGCTCGCTGAGGCGAAGCCGTCAGACGCCATGATCGTGAAGCTGTCGGTGCTCGGCGCCTTCAGCGCGTTGATGGCGTCGTTGTTCGGCACGTAGGCGTAGGCGCCGGTCGCGCTGTTCAAGTACAGGATTCCGAAGGAGCCGGCCTTCTCGACGTCGTAGCTTGCGCCCGCGAAGGTGGAGGGGCCGACCGCGCCGCCCGCGATGCCAAAGATCGGCGTCGCGCCGGAGCCGAAGCTCGCGGCCGAGAAGCTGCCGCTGCTCGCCGAGAACTCGTCGAACGCGACCGTGTCGACCTCGACGGGGCCCGACCCGAGTGTCAGTGTGGGTGGCGAATGGATCAAGGGCGCATCCGGCGCGAAACTGGCCGGCACCACCAGCCCGGGAAGGGCATGTTGTGGAATGGGCCCGTCCGGCGGCTGGAAGTCGATCGGCTGCGGCGACTGATCGACCGCTTCGCCCGGAGGCGTGCCGGATCCGCCCGGGCCATGGTCTTTCGAGTAATTGGCGAGCACGTCCTGCTGCTGGTTCTGCAGGTCCTCCATTCGCGAAGCGTTGTTGGCGACCTGCGCGAAGCCGACGGAAGATCCGGTCCTGCTGAGGATGACCGTCTGCCCGGGATCGTCCACGATGATATGCCGCGGCACCGCCTCCTTCGTGACGAGTTCGAACGTGCCATGCTCGAACCCCTTGTAAGTGATGGAGGCGTCGTCGAACAAGGCGAGATCGGGATCGGCGGCCCACGCCTCCTTCAGCGCCGACAGGATCAACGTGAGGAAGGACAGCCCTCCGGCCCATCCGAGTCCCGCGACGACCGCCGACTCCCTTGCACGCTGGCCGCGGACGGACGCCGGACTGCGTTGGTCCGGCGCCGGCCAAAGACCGCTGAAGACACGTGCGAGCGACATCCTGAACGCCTCGCATGCTGCCGCTTCCGCCGACGCGGCCGGACCGATCGACCGAGTGTAAGTCGCCACCCGCCGAGGTTTCCGGTTCGACGCCAGCCTACGCTTTGTCGTCCCGAGGCCCCTTCACAAATTGTTGACTCGGTGTGCGCAAATGCGCTCTTTTGTTGGTCCGGAGCGGTCAGGACCGCCGTCCCCCACGACTGAAAACGATAGTCGCAACGTGCGATGTGGTGCGCCGGGCGCGGCTCTGCCATTATTCCGCAGGGGTGAAAGCGGGCTCTTCACGGACGGGAGCGGACGCATGCGCGGACAAAGGACGGTTGCAGGACTCCTCGGCCTTTTGCTCGTGGCGGTGGCGTGTCCGCCTGCGCGGATTTGGGCGCAGGAGGTCAAGCCGATCGGCAAGGTCGTGACCGTCGCCGGCAAGGCAACGATCGAGCATATCGATGCCGCGGTCGTGCAGGCGAGACTGTCCGATGACAGGGCCGGAGCGAAGCTCGGCGATCCAGTCTATCGAGGCGACGTCGTCAGGACCGGCGCCGACGGCGGCCTCGGTATCAATTTCGCCGACGGCAGCTCCTTCAGGCTGTCGAGCAACGCCAGCATGGAAATGAACGAGTTCGTCTACGATCCGGACGGCAACCACAATTCGACCCTGATCAGCTTGACCAGAGGCACCTTCACCTTCGTTGCTGGCAGCGTCGCCAAGACCGTCAGCATGAAGGTGGACACCCCGGTGGCGACGTTGGGGATCCGGGGCACCACGCCCCATATCGAGCTCTCCGAGGACGGCACGGTCAAGTTCGCCACTTTGATCGAGGACGGTAAGGACGCCGTCATGAAGCGGAAGGCCGGTCCGGCCGTTGCGCCTCCCCGGCAGCGCAGGGTCGACCGCGCTCTCGGCGTCTGCCGGGGATGCTGAAGGTCGTCCGGACGGCGCCAGTTATGATCCTGCTGCTGGCCGTCCCCGCGTCGGCGCAGAAGCCGGAGAGTCAATTCCGGAACGTCGAGCTGTGCAACGCCACCTCGTCGCCGGACCGGAGGATCGAGGCCTGCTCGGCCTTCATCGCGGCCGGCCGTGGCGGGCCGCAGGCCATGGCCGTCGCCCACAACAACCGCGGCATCGGCTACGCGGCCAAGGCCGACTACGACCGCGCCATCGCCGACTTCGACGCGGCCATCCGCATCGATCCGACCTTCGCCAAGCCTGTCAACAACCGCGGCGCGGCAAGACTGAGGACGGGCGACTACGACGCGGCGATGGAGGATTTCGACCGGGCCATCGCCCTCCAGCCGACCTACCCCGGTGCCTTCGTCAACCGCGCTGAGGCCTGGCTAAAGAAGGGCGATCTCGTACGCGCCGAAAGAGACTATGCCGCGGCGACTCGCCTGAATGCCGACATGGAGGGGGCTTGGAGCGGCCTTTGCTGGACCCGGGCGAGCACGGGCGACCCGCAGGGCGCGGTGGAAGCCTGCGACAAGGCGATCAGGTCGGGCGCGCATACGGCCGCGACCTACGATTCCCGCGCGCTCGCCCACCTCAAGGCTGGACGAATCGATGCGGCCATAGCCGACTACGACGCCGCGTTGCGCATCGACCCCACGCTCGCCGCCGCGCTGTACGGCCGGGGCCGGGCGAAGATCCGCCGCGGCGAGACCGCTTCAGGAGAAGCCGACGTTGCGGCCGCGAAAGCTGTCCGGGGCGATATCGCCGACGAGTTCGCGCGCTACGGCGTGCGGTAATCCGTCCTCAATGCATGCCCCTCCGAGAAGACCATCGCCTCGCGAGGCTCGCGCCGATGGTAGTTTGGCTCACTCATGAGCTTTGGTCGCAAAGGGAGTGAGTTGTCGACTGGGAACCGTATCAGTACTGCGGCTGGTTCTAGCCGGGCAGCGTACTCTTCAGCTTTCGGCAGGGAGCCGACGGCCGCGTGAGTAGCTGCGGTGGCAAGCTACAGTTTGTCGGCCGCTGAGAGAGGCCGGGGAAGGGTAGGGCACTTCGCAATCCGTCGCATCGCAGGAATCCGCGACCGTCGGGCGATCCCGCGTCACGGACTGCGGGGATGGTCGTCGGCGAACTCCGTAGCGCCACCGAGACCACAACCATCGGCGGAGCAGATCAATGCGATCGGCCGCATGGATGCGATCATCGACAACTCTGGCGTCTACGCCGACGGTCAGCGCTTGCGCGTGGGTGTGGGCTCAAGAGCCTGGAGGAAGCCGGCAGCTACGCGACCTCGACGCTCGCCAGCCGCGCCTCCTGAAGGCCGGAAAGTGCGTCCAAAAGCGCAATACCGCGTCGTGATACCCACTTTGGCCGCCATTGGACGATCCGACGCGACAACATCGGCCGCCCGCAATGATGGGCGACCACGGCCGCGTGCCGACCTATCCGTTTGCACACAAACAAGACCCGTAGCGGCCCCGAAGAACAGTACCTGATTGTCCTGCACGCCACGGCATCACTCCCGCTGGGACAACCGCGAAATTCATCGCCGACAAGCACCCCACCAGGTCGCAGCATTTGCCTCATTCGTCATTTGACTTGCGCGATGTAAGGGGCTCATCTTGGAGTTGCCTCTGATGTTCTCAAGCGCGTGGGGATCGGCCTAACACCTGACGGAAGGGATAATGGCTGATTGCCGGTGTCGGCCGGGTCCGAAGCAGCATGCGTCGTTCCCCCTAACGGACGGGACCGTTAGCACTCGCCCGCCCACCGAATGCTGCTGTGGTTCTGGTTTTCCTTGAAGCTGGAGCACTAGAATGATGTTTCCATCATGGTCATATGCGCCGGAATGCTTTTCGATAGCTAGCAGATCACACATGGATATCGTCGGCCTAGGTGCACTCCTTGTCTTAGTGCTCCCGTCGATCGCGTTCGCCGCTGAGAAGCCGGCATATAGCCCGGACGCTGCAACGCCACTCGTAACGACTTCACGCATCTCTGCGACGGTCGAGCTCGGGCTGCCGGCTCTCGCTGCAGCGATCGAGCGGGACATTCCTAAGCGACTTGCCACCATAGACGAACGCATCAACTGCGTTCATCGTCATGTTTTCATCTTCCGGGTCAACGCCAACTGCGACGTATGGGGATTTGTCGACCGCACGAGCCCGGTCTCGCTGTATGGCCGGGGCGATCGCGTCTTCGGCGCGGTCTCCATACATGGTGCTGCCGAAGGTCAGGGAGCTAATCGGTTCACGGCGCGCATCCGGGGCGAGACCGAGGCACGCGCGACGATCGAGGTTGAAGCGCGCCCCGAGCTGCGGAGGGATGGATCGCTCCAGCTCAACATCAGCGACTCGTTCCACTGGAGTGAACATCCCTACCTTCACGTGCTGGGTCGCGAGTTTGACCTTGCCCCCTATGTCGAGCCCAATATTCGAACCCAGCTGGGCCGCATCCGGTCGCGCGCGCTGGCCGCGGCGCGGGCACTCGACCTGCACGGCAAGGCCGAGACCGCATGGCGGCACGCGTTTAACCCCATTAATATCTCGGAGGATCCGCCGATCTGGCTGCAGCTGATCCCGCAGACCGCGGCGTTCGCGGGTGTCCGCGCCGATGGCAAGGTGTTGTTGGGATCGCTTGAACTTACCGGCTCCGCCGAAACTCTAATCGGGCAGCAGCCGCCAGCTGTCACGGCAACGGCTCTCCCGCCGCTCGGCGCCGCGGTGGCTGAGCCGGGCACCTTCGATGTCATTCTTCCCGTGCGCATCAACTACGAGGCGGTCAAGGAAAAGGTAAGCCAGGCAATTGCAGCCGTTCCGGCGCAGAACACGTCCGTGCGCGAGGTTCAGATCTACCCGTCCTCGGGCAAACTCGTGGTCGGCCTTCGCATAGCAATGAGCTCCGACGCCGATCCCAACGCGGGCCAATGGATCTATCTTTCGGCCCAGCCAAAAGTCGATGCCGACAATAGGACCTTTGGCCTTTCCGAAATTGATCTGACGACGTCAGAGGACAGCCAGATTGGATCTGCCGTGCAACAGCTCGCGGCGCAATTGAAGAATGGCTCTAATCTCGACTACGGCATTTCCTACCAAAACCTGCTCATGGCCGCGAACGAACGCTTGACGCGCCCGCTGAAGGACGGCTTTCGCATGGAGGGCCACCTTGACTCCGCAAAGCTTGGAAAAGTGCACTTGCTGCGCGAAGGCATCCTGATTGCCCTTCATGCCAGCGGCGGTCTGAAGATAGTTTACGGACTGTAAGCACGTGAGCTCGACCATGCGATACTTCACCAGCAATCTCTTTGGTGGCTGGCCGCGCAGGTGGATGTCGACCGCGCTCATCGCCACGGCTGTGCTTGGCCTTCCGGGAATGGCGTCGGGCCAGACGACATTTTATGATGGGCCGGAATCGTTGCTCAACGGCGCCCCGGGCACCTTAGTGCGGCAGGAGCCGATGGACGGTGCTCCGCTCGGCGCCTCCACTTATCGCGTGCTCTATCGCTCGACGGGGCTGAACGGTCGGCCGGTCTTTGTGTCCGGCGTCGTCATCGTTCCGCAAGGCACGCCCCCGCTCGGCGGACGTCCGATCGTTGCTTGGGCACATCCGACTTCGGGTATCGTCCCGCGTTGCGCCCCATCGCTCGCCATTTTTCTGTTTCAGCAGATCCAGGGACTTCGCTCGATGATCTCACGTGGCTTCGTCGTTGCGGCGACCGATTATCCAGGGCTCGGTACGCCGGGCCCGCATCCTTATCTGGTCGGTGAGAGCGAAGGTCGAGCCGTGATTGATATTGTGCGCGCGGCACGCTCCGTTCCCCGCGCAGGCGATGGCAAGGACTTCACGGTTTGGGGGCATTCACAAGGCGGGCAGGCCGCGCTCTTCGCCGGAATGATCGCAAACGCCTACGCTCCTGAGCTGAAGCTTCTCGGTGTCGCTGCAGCGGCCCCGGCAACGGACCTCGTGAAGCTGATGAGCGACGACATCAACACGATCGGCGGCAAGAACATCACAGCGATGACGCTTTGGTCGTGGCACCGGGTCTACGGCGTCGCCATAGACAACGTCGTCGATCCGCGCGCCATGCCTGCAATCGACAGGCTGGCGCAAGAATGCATCGAAGGCCCTTTCGACCTGATCGTCAGGCAGAGGACAGGGCGGCCACTCGAGCAATATTTCCTGACCGTGCAAGATCCGAGCAAGGCAGAACCTTGGCGATCGCTTCTCGAACAGAACAGCACCAGGGTGCTCTCCCCTGAGATCCCCATCTTTCTTGCGCAGGGGGCCAACGACCAGGTCATCCAGCCCGCGGTCACGCAGGCCTACATGGACAAGTTGTGCAAAGCCGGCAGCAAGGTCAGGATGGTGATGTTGCCCGGTATCGGCCACGGACGCGCAGCCCAGGCGAGCGCGATGGCGGCGGTAAATTGGATGACTGACCGCTTCACGGGAAAAAGACCGCCGGACGATTGCGTCAGATAGGCTTGTCCAGAACGCCAAAGGAGTTGGTCAGCTCTTAGCTACGCCTTCAGCGTGCGGTGGCGTCCCAATTTTCGGCCGTTGCCCAGTAATCAGTAGCGGTCAAAACGTCTCGGTAATCTTGCCAGGCGATCGGCAGTTCGCGGAGACCTATTCAGGACAACCTGCAGGATCGATCTCACGCGCTCGCAAAACGGCAATTCCTGTTATTAGCTCGTTTAAGCAGCGTCTCATTTAGAAAGCTGCCAAGTTTCGGGAAGCCGCCGAACAGTTGTGGGCGGTACTCAGCGAGACCTTCTAATGAAGCGCGTCAGGCAGGCTGAGGCTGCTTTGCAAATCAATGACTGGTTGGCCGCACCAGGGGTAGCGCCGCCTACTGCACTTGGGCAGGCAGCTGGCACGGCGAAAAGGCCATCTCATGAAGTTTCTGACCGACTATCTTGAGCGCGCGGTCCAGCTAAATCTGGCGATCAGCGAACCGGATTCAGCGTTGAAATTCAGCTGCTTCAACTAGCCGGGCCATATCGCGAGCTGGCCCAAAGCGGGCGAGGACTATGGGGCTCCCGCGGCCAAGTCGACCAAAAATCGTTTGGGTTGAAGACCGGAAGATCTTGGCCAGTGTCAGGAGCTGCGCGGCGAAACCCGCCGAGTGGAAAGAATCGCGGCCGCAGAAAAATCCGCTACTCAGACGTCGTTCGGGGGGTACGCGCCGCGGCCTCCAGTGATTTCTCTGGTGGCAAGCGCCTCAGGTCGCGGCGCCGCGATCGACGGCAAGATCTCGAAGAGCGCCACTAACGCACCCCAACGACGGCTCCCCGATCGTCAGAATGAGACTCATCTCGAGCATTGCCAGTGAAACACCGGGTGCGCCCGCTTAACCCCGCCGCTCAGTCCGCCAGCGCGGTCCGCCGGTGCGTTATTCGGCGCCGCATGGACGAGCTTCCTCGCGGGGTCTGCGGTTGTCACTCCTGCCCTGGCGGGAAGGAGCCACCGTGCCGGTTGCGGCGGCCCGTTCGCCTTATCCACCGTCAGTCCCAGCGTCCCAGCCTCAATCGCCGGCGTCGATCCTCGGTCCCTCAAAATCTGGCCATGCGTCGGCGCCGCGCATGTGGTGCAGGTGAATTTCGGCCCGAAACCGGAGAGGCGGACATCGTCCGGGCATTGGTCGACCTCGGCCAGGGGATAGCCGGATCATGTGGCCGCAGCGGTAGGGCAGCGCGCGAGAGTCTTCGCGCCATGATCCGAACGCCCCAAATTACCTCTCGCGATTTCGTGCCGATGGAGGATCGAGTCCCCGGGAGCGGGCAGGCGGGCGCAAAGCGACAGCGGCGTGGGGCAAGTCAGCAGCGGAGTCCAGCAGCTTGCAAGCGCCTCCTTCGCTAAGTCTGTGGAGCAGCCTGAGTGGGAGCGGTGACCCTGGATTCTTGCGCCGCTTCTGAGGGTGCTGATCGCGGCCTCCGGTTCTCAGCGGCAGTGATCAAGGATACACCGCGCCGGCCGTCGGAGCGCGCAATTGCGCCGCTACTAAGTGAGGTCGAAAGCAACGCTGTAATGGCCGGAGGTGTTACGGAGGTGAACCTGCCGCAAGCCTCTAAAAACTCGCGCCGATCGTCTTCTTCTTCTGAAGGTGACATCGTACGCCTCATAATTTTTTGAATATAGAAAGTTGGTCGATGGCAGAGTTAAGAGGTTCAATCACGAAATGTAACCACACTCCGTTGGGAATCGAAGTCCTCACATGCTGCCTGGGGCACAAACCATCAATTGCGATCGGAGTGCCCCATGAAGATCATCCTGGCTCGACGGATTCACAAGAGCACTTTAACCCCGCGTGCGATCAAGTTGGAGAGCACCAAGTGGCAAAAGCGACCAAGAGCAAGCGCAAAGAGTACACCAAGGACGATGTCAGGCTAATCAAGGCACATTCCAAGGCTCGCAGGCCGGTGGCCCAAGTTTCTAAGCTGATGAAGCGATCAGAGGGTTCGTTGAGGCAAAAGGCGCGTAGTCTTGGAGTTGGCTTGGGCCATCAGCGCTAACCTGGTGCAAAGAGATGGCAAGCCGCGTAGGCGGGTAGGTCCCTCATCGCTTGAGAAATATAGTCCGAGGGTTCGACGGCTGGACAAAGGCCCGATGGCACCAGAGCCGGGCCCGTCTTCGCGAACCTGCCGATCGGCGTCGGCGCGGTCGTGTCCCCGGTGGTGGTGTAGCTCGGTAGAGCAAAGCCGCCCGGACGCGCGCCGTCACATAGTGCCGTAGCGGGCGGGCGGCTTTGGGGTGGTCACCGGCAGTTCGCCGGTAGGGTCGGGTTGCTGACACCAACCTGATTCGAGGAACCACCGATGACCGATGAGATGATGAACCTCCGCACGCTCGTGGAGAAGACCCCTGATGCGGATCTACTGCGCGAGATGATCGGCTTTGCTGCCCAGCGATTGATGGAGCTGGAAGTGGAAGGCCAGACCGGGGCCGCCTACGGCGAGAAGAACCCGGAGCGTCTGGCACAGCGCAACGGCTACCGCGACCGGACTTGGGAGACCCGCGCCGGCACGGTCGAGCTTCGTATCCCCAAGCTGCGCAAGGGCTCCTACTTCCCGGGCTTTCTGGAGCCGCGCCGGATGGCCGAGAAGGCGCTCACCGCCGTGGTGCAGGAAGCCTATGTGCAAGGCGTCTCGACCCGCTCGGTGGACGACCTTGTTCAGGCCCTGGGAATGAGCGGCATCTCCAAGAGCCAGGTCTCGCGGCTGTGCGCGGAGATCGACGACAAGGTAAAGGCATTCCTCGGCCGTCCGATCGAGGGCGACTGGCCGTATCTGTGGATCGACGCTACCTACGTGAAGGTGCGCCAGCAGGGGCGTATCGTATCTGTCGCGGTGATCGTCGCGGTCGGCGTCAGCAGCGACGGCCGGCGCGAGGTTCTCGGCATGGACGTCGGGCCCTCCGAGGCCGAGACGTTCTGGACGGCATTCCTGCGCAAGCTCGCCCGCCGCGGCCTGCGCGGCGTCAAGCTGGTCGTCTCCGACGCCCACGAGGGCATCAAGGCCACCGTGGCCAAGGTGCTCAACGCCTCTTGGCAGCGTTGTCGCGTCCACTTCATGCGCAATGCGCTGGCCCATGCCGGCAAGAGCGGCCGTCGCGTCGTCTCCGCCTTCATCGCCACCGCGTTTGCCCAGGACGATGCCGAGGCCGCTAAAATGCAGTGGCGCAAGGTCTCCGACCAGCTCCGTCCCAAGCTGCCCAAGCTTGCCGGCTTCCTCGACGAGGCCGAGACCGACGTGCTCGCCTACATGACGTTCCCACCGCAGCACCGGACCAAGCTGCACTCGACCAATCCGATCGAGCGGCTCAACGGTGAGATCAAGCGGCGCACCGAGGTGATCGGCATCTTCCCCAATGAGGACGCCATCGTCCGCCTCATCGGCGCGATCCTGCTCGAGCAGAACGACGAATGGGCCGTCCAGCGCGCCCGCTACATGACGGGAAACTATCGCTCTGTTGAGCGATGATCCAACCGTCAGCCTCCCGGCTATCGCCAGCTGACCAGTCCGGCTCTTGCCGGCGAACGCGGTCTCCCACCGCCAGTTACACCACGCTTAGGGACACGATCGAGTATTGCGCAAACACGGGTCGGAACGTGGCCGAGTGCTGCATCGCCGGTGCGAACCTCCGCACAGGCAACCGGATGGCTTCCCCTCCAACAATCACTGTGGTCCGAGAGAAGGTTGGAAGGGCCGAAACAATAAATCCGCTTACTACTCCTTCACTGCCCACGATTGTTGAGTCAACTTCGCGATCTTCGTCGACCGGAACGGCCAAGCTGACAAAATTTGGGCCGCAGGGAAAATGCAGCGCATCATTGGGATCCCCAGGGTGGGTTAAAACCTGGCCGGCAACGATTTGGCGGATCTCGAGGTAGGGCTGGATTAGCAGAAGGTCTTCATCGCTGAGATTTCGAAGAAGATTATTGGCCGGACGCGTGGTGGCGGCTTTATGCGCCGGAGTCGGTCGCATCATTTATCCGGAATGTTCTAGGACGATCGGCACTTTCACCTTAGTTCCACAAACCGGAACTGACTGTGCAAATGTGCACACACGCGCGATTTGAGAGAGAGCTCGCCCCTTCTCCTGGTGATTTCCAAAGAGAGCCACGCCTCCACTTCCGGGGCAGGCGTGGCCAAGGCGACAGGCGTGCGAAGGCGGCCGAGCTACTCGAGAACGTCAAGATCTGATAGATCGCGGGGGGCAGCCTGAAGGAGCCTCTCGAGCAGTGCGGTAGTCGCGGCACGACTGAAGAGATCGGCTGGGTACCGCCTGATGTTTTGCACGCGACTGATGCATTTTCAGGATTAAGGTGATCGTCCGCGTGGCCCTATTGGGCGAAGTCAACGATGGAGCGTGCGGCCCAGATCTAGCGCGATAACGGCGTATCGGCGATGTCGAGCAACGCGCCGAGCCCCTGACGCAGGCGGCGGGTCGCGACGCTATCGTTGGCAAGTCCAAACACTGCCAGCGAGCGCGCGGTGACACCGTAGGCGTGTCCGAGCTCGAAGTCCGTCATGGACGCATCCGGCTGGTCGGTGTCGATCAGGCTGAGCCAGCTGCGCCCGTCGGTGACCGCCGGCAAGATGAAGTTCACGATGTCATGGTGGGCGTTGTAGACCAGAAGCATCGTCGCGTCCGAGCCGCGTCGCTTGATGCCGGTCTCCTGGGCGCGCCCGTCGAGCAGCATGCCAAAGCACTTGGCGTTGCCGTCCTGCCATTGCTCGTCGGTCATCTCTTCGCCGGACGGTGACAGCCAGGTCACGTCCTTGACGTCGAGTTCTTCGTGGTGGGAGCCGATCAGGAACCGGCTGCGATAGAGGATCGGGAAGGCCTTGCGTGTCGCAATCAGCTTGCGCGTGAATTCACGAAGATTGCGGCCGTTTGCCGAGATACCCATCCAGTCGAGCCAGGTGGTCTCGTTGTCCTGGGCATACGCATTGTTGTTGCCTCGCTGAGTGTGTCCAAACTCGTCGCCCGCGAGCAGCATTGGCGTGCCGTGGGACAGCAGCATCGTCGCGAGCATGTTCCGCTTCTGGCGTTCGCGCAGCGCCGTGATCTCTTGATCGTCCGTGGCTCCTTCGGCGCCGCAATTCCAGGAATGGTTGTTGCTGTGGCCGTCGCGATTGTTCTCCCCGTTCGCCTCGTTGTGCTTTTCATTGTACGAGACGAGATCATTGAGGTTGAAGCCGTCATGCGCGGTGACGAAGTTGACGCTCGCCCATGGCCGCCGCCCCCGCTTGTTGAAGAGATCGCCGGACCCTGACACACGTTTGGCAAGGTTTGCCAGCGTGCCTTCATCACCCTTCCAGAAGGCGCGCACGGTATCCCTGAACTTGTCATTCCACTCGGCCCAGCCGGGCGGAAACTGGCCGACCTGGTAGCCGCCAGGGCCGATGTCCCAAGGCTCTGCGATCAGCTTGACGCTGGACAGCACCGGATCCTGACGGCAGGCGTCGAGGAAGCCACCGCCTTCGTCGAAGCCATAGGGCTCGCGTGCGAGGATGGTGGCCAGGTCGAAGCGGAAACCGTCGACCCGCATCTCCGTCGCCCAATAGCGCAGGGAATCCGCAACCAGTTGCAGCACCCCTGGGTGGGAGAGGTTCACCGTATTTCCGGTGCCGGTATCATTGATGTAGTAGCGCTTCTGGTCCGGCAGCAGGCGGTAATAGCTGGCGTTGTCGATCCCCTTGAACGACAAGGTCGGGCCGAGTTCGTTGCCTTCCGCCGTGTGATTGTAGACGACGTCGAGGACGACCTCGATGCCATGGGCATGGAACTGGTTGACCATTTCCTTGAATTCGTTCGCGAACGGCGTCCTCAGGTAACGCGGCTCTGGCGCGAAGAAGGCAATGGAATTGTAGCCCCAGTAATTGCGCAGGCCCTTGTCGACCAAGTAGCTATCGTCGACGAAGGCATGGATCGGCAGCAGCTCCGCACTGGTGATCCCGAGCAAGCGCAGATACGCGGGGATTTCCGAATGCGCGAGGCCGGAGAACGTGCCGCGGTCTGCCTCGGGCACCAGCGGATGCAGCTGCGTAAAACCCTTGACGTGCATTTCGTAGACGATCGTCCGCTCCCACGGTACCTCGGGTTTGCGCGCCGCGCCCCAGGTGAACGCGGGGTCGATGACGCGGCACTTCTGCATCAGCGGCGCGCTGTCGCGCTCGTCATAGGAGAGGTCCTTGTCGGCGTGATCGAGCTGGTACCCGAACAGCTCGGGCGCCCAACGCAGTTGCCCGACCAGCTGCTTGGCATACGGATCGAGCAGGAGCTTGTTGGGATTGAAGCGGTGTCCGGCGTCAGGCTCATAGGGTCCATGGACGCGATAGCCGTAGACGGTGCCGGGACGGGCCGAGGGCAGATAGCCGTGCCAGACCTCGTCGGTGTATTCCGGAAGCTCGATCCGCTCGAGTTCGGTTTCACCGTTGTCGTCGAACAGGCAGAGCTCGACATTGGTGGCGTGGGCCGAGAACAGCGCGAAATTGACCCCGAGGCCGTCCCAGGTGGCGCCGAGCGGAAACGGTTTGCCCTCGGTGATACGGGATCGGCGGAGGCTCGACGCCGCCCGCGTCAGGGCGTCGTCCGATTGCGTCTTTTGGTCCATGTCTGCCCCCGATGACAATCCGGTCAGGATGTCGACGCTGGTGTGGGTATCTCGGTTGCGGCCTGCTCGGTAGCCGCAGCCGAGGCGATCACGGCCGCGGGAGGTACGTCGGCCGGCTTGGCCGGCGGGTTGGCGCGCTGCTTGGCGACTTCCTTGCTGATCGCGGAGATCGAATTGCCGATACGCTCGGCGATCGCGGTCAGCTCGGCATCGGACAGACCCAAACGTTTTCTCACGAGGCGCATTTGAGTGCGGTCGGTCAGGTCGAGCTTGTTGCGAATCGATTTTGGCGTCGAGCGGCGCATGGTGGCAACTCCTGTGTGTTGGTCGTAACAGTCGCCTGATCATTCCGTTCCAGCGGGTAGCAAATGGCGTTAGCTGGTCGCGCTTATCTCCAGACCGGCGGAAGGTATGGGCATCCGGATCGCCTCTTCGGTTGCGGGTTCACGGTGGCAGGGCTCGGATCGGCTGTGGCTGGCGCGAACGCCTGTGGCGAGGAACGAATGCACGCACGCCAGCTTTTTCCTGCGCAGGCATCTTTCAAGCGATCGTACGACCGACCCATCGCAGTTCGCCGAGGCATGCCCAACTCCGTGCATGGGGCGCGAAAGGGAAAGATTTGATTCAGAGACTGGGAATTGCCGGACAGGCCCGGCGACACGGTGCTTACATCGTCGATCAGGGGATAAGCTTCAACCTCTGGGCCCCGACGGCTCGCTCGGTGGAGTTGCTGGAGGTGGGGCGACCGCCACAGCGGATGGTGGGCGATGACGGCGGCTGGTACCAGCTGCTCAGCTCGACAGCGCATGTCGGCACGCGCTATCAGTTTAGGATCGACCAGGACCTCATCGTCCCGGATCCGGCCTCGTTCTTCCAGCCTGATGATGTCGGTGCGCCCAGCGAGGTGATCGATACGTCGGGGTTACGTGATGCCACCCTCTATCCGGGGCGGCCATGGGCGGACGCCGTGATCTACGAGCTGCACGTCGGCACCTTCAGCGAGGAGGGGACGTATGCCGGCGTCGAGAAGCGGCTGCCCTATCTGCGCGATCTCGGCATCACGGCCATCGAGCTGATGCCGATCAACGACGTCCCCGGCCGGCACAATTGGGGTTATGACGGCGTGCTGCTGAATGCGCCCAATGCTCGCTACGGCAGGCCGCAGGATCTCAAGCGGCTGTTGCGGGCAGCCCACGATCTCGACATCATGGTCTACCTCGACGTGGTCTATAACCACTTCGGACCGCAGTTGAATTATCTGCACAGCTACGCGGAGAATTTCTTCAACAAACGCCACAGCACCGGCTGGGGGCCTGCCGTCAACCTCGAGGGACGCGATGGCGCGTTCGTGCGCGAGTTCCTGATCGAGAACGCGCTGATGTGGTTGCGCGACTACGGCTTCGACGGGCTACGCTTCGATGCCGTTCATGCGCTGAAGGACGATTCCGAACGGCATTTCCTGGTCGAGCTTGCCGAGACCATCCGGCATGAATTGCCGGGCCGGCGCGTGCATCTGATGCTGGAGAATGAGGCCAATCAGGCGCACCTGCTGGACCGAGTGGACGGAGCCCCGAGATATTACGACGCCCAGTGGGGTGACGATTTCCACAATGCGCTTCATGTCCTGCTGACGGGAGAAGAGGAGGGATATTACCGCGCGTTTGCGGACAAGCCGCTCGAACACCTTGCGCGATCGCTCACGGAAGGTTTTGCCTACCAAGGCGAGATCTTCGCGCTTCATAACGAGCCTCGCGGCGAGCCGAGCGCCCATCTGCCGCCGGACGCCACGATCTTCTTCGCGCAGAACCATGATCAGATCGGCAATCGGGGTTTGGGCGAGCGACTATCAAAATTGGTGAGCCCGGAAAAGCTTTGCCAGGCGATGGCGTTGGTCTTGCTCAATCCACACATTCCGATGCTTTTCATGGGGGAGGAAGCGGCTGTCGAAACGCCGTTCCTGTTCTTTGCAGACTGGACGGGACAAGCCGCCGAGTTGACGCGGGAAGGGCGGCGCAAGGAGTTTTCCCAGTTCAAGGCCTTCTCGACGCCCGAAATGCGTGCCAGGATTCCAGACCCGTGCGACGAAACGACGTTTCAGGCCTCGAAGCTCGACTGGAATAGCATCGACCATTCTCCCGGGAGCGCCAAGTTTCGGACGCTGACGACGCAGCTGCTGAAGATACGGCACGACAAGATCGTACCTCTTATCAAACAGGGCTTCGTTTCGGCGCGACGTGAGCTACTGGGCCAGGATAGCGGCAGTGGCGGTGTGGACGTGCGCTGGCAGACTGAGAGGGGGGACATTCTGCAGATTGTCGCCAACTTTGGCGACCACCAGCTGCCCATGCCGGATTTGGTCGCAGGCGATTGCTTGTGGCGAGGAGTCCCCGCAGAATCGGGAGCGCTACTGCCAGGCGATATCACGGTACAACTTGGTCAGCTCTGAGACGCCAAAGGACGATGTTAGTGGGCAAGAGGGATCAAGGGCCTTGTCGATTTACACGCACTGAAGACGTCAGTGCCCTGAGTGGAACTTCGAGGTCCCAAATTTGCGTTCTCCGGCGGACTAGAGGGCATCCCACAGTGCTTTGCCCGCCCGGATGCGAGCTTCCGATGCGCTTCAGCCTGTTGCAAAGCTGTTCTTTGAGCCCGAGTCCGGCTCACCGCTCGCCAGCCGCTCGACCCGAATAGCCTATTCAAGATACTCTGTCAGCAATTTCACCCGAGTGCCGACGCGTTGGGTGCTACTACACCCCGGGACGTGCGTCGCCCCTTGGGAGCGTCGATTTGCCGAATGGATGCTCGGCCGTCTCGCGACGCTGGCGCATGGCTTGCGGGTTCGCATCGAGGCACTGCTGCACAGCTGCAAAGTACATGTTCATGCTCCATCGTGTGCTGCCCTGAATTGCCCGATCCTTGGTGGGTCGGTCGTCAGCGTCGTATTGATGTTCAGCAGAAAACTGCCACGGCGCATCGATGTAGTTAGCGCCGCTGGCCGACATCGAACTTGTACGTCAATACCAGTTATGAAAAATTGCGACGCTTTTCATAGCCTAGACTTCTCCGACGTTTTCTGTTCCTCGCTAAGGCTCTCCATTCTGCTCTTTGCTTCCTTGATGTGGACTGCGGCTCGCCCCAGAGTAGCTCCTTCGGCTGTGAAGGAGGCCTAATCTTGAGACGGCGTGGTCCAGACCTCGAAGACGATATCGAAGTTGAACGTGGTGCAGCCGCAGATGAGTTGATGCCCCGCCATGTGTCGCCTCCCATTTGCGCAGCGGTTGACCTGCACCATCACGGAGGCCTGTGAAGTGAACTCGGGCGCACTAAGTTTTATGAACTTATCGGGGATGGTCGAGTGGCCAAGAGTTGGACGACGTTTTTCATCTGAGGCTGCGAAGTCGCTGTCAAAATTCCATAACATCCGATTTGCGAATGTCCGGAGTTCGCGCTAAGCGGACTAGAGTCGCCCAGGCGGCCGAAGGCCGCCCGGAGTCACTCCTCGCGGCAGGCTATTGCGGCGCGGGAACCGCGACAACTATTGCTCAACTTCGCTCGCCGCCGACAAGGTAGGCTGTTCGCGCATCGCTGGCCGGTAGCGCTTGGTTAGTTTGGGCATCCGGATTTTCGTGTGGATCCGCGGACGGATTGACGTTTTTCGAGCTGACTTGCGAGAGGGACGAGAATTAGCAAGAATCGCCACGGTTGGACGACGCAAGTCGGCTGCAGGTGAGACGCGCGTCCGAGCGGTTGGCTGGCGCGGACAGGGCACGGCTCAAAGGCGCCGATATGCGCCCACTATCGCAGTAGGCTTCAGCGTCGACGGCGAAAACCGCTTGGCGAATTGACGAATGTCAGTGCGAGCTTGCGGAAACCCAAAGAGCATGCCGTCTGTTGCCTTGCGCACAATTCACTAAGCGGCGCGCGGTTTGGGGATCAGATCGCGGATCTTCAATGCCTTGATCGCGGTCGAACGCTAAACCGGTACCTCCTTTTGCTGATCGCACTCGGGGGCGAAGCGGCATCGCCGAGGGAAGACGATGATGAATATTGAACGATATACCGAGCGCTCGCCCGGTTTCATCCAGTCCGCGCAGTCGCTGGCGATGCGCGAAGGTCATCAGCAGTTTTCCACCCTGCATCTGCTGAAGGTCCTGCTGGATGACAGCGAGGGGCTTGCTGGCGGTCTGATCGACCGCGCCGGCGGCGATTCCCGTGCAATCCTGAAGGCGACCGAGGATGCCCTGAACAAGCTGCCAAAGGTCTCCGGCTGCGCATGGTGAAGAAATAGGCGATCAGCTCCTGGATCATGATGCCCCAGAGCAGGGTGCCGGTGAGGACGAAGATCTCCTTCTCCTCATTGGGAATGCGCCGCGAATCCAAGATGTGGAAGACTCGCATTGATAATAGGCCGCATGGCAGCGGGGCTGCCGCTTTGAGAAAGAGTGCTGTGTGGGACGCGTGCGGAAGCTCCTGGGAAGTGGCCCAGGGAGCATTTCCTGCTAGTTGCTGAGCTTGATGAAGTTCGGGAACTTGACGTCGACCGTGGCGACGTCCTTGGGCCAGACCGCGCTCTGCTTGCCGTTCTGCCATTGCAGCATCAGGCCGGTGATCAAGCCCTTGCCATATTTTATCGAGTGCGTGAACGGGTCGTCCTTGCCGTAGAACTGGACGCGGCCAATGGTGCCTTCCCAGTCGGTCTTCTCCAGCGCAGCAACGAGCTTGTCCGCCTCGGTCGAACCGGCCCGTTTCACCGCATCGGCAATGTAATAGACCTCGTCATAGGCAGTGTAGCCGGCATACGACGGATAGTTACCGAACTTCTTCTTGAAGTTCTCCGCGAACGGCACCGACTTCGGCGTGACAGCCACACCCGGTCCCGAGACGCCCTGATAGAGGACGCCTTCCGCGGCCTGGTTGGTGTCCTTACCGAACGTTTCGTTGGTGGCTTGCGAGGAGATGCCGAACATCGGGATCGGCACCTGCTGGTTCTTCCACTGCACCGTCGGCTGCACACCGACATGGGAAATGCCGGTGATGATCACGTCGGGCTTGGAGCCCTCGATCTTATTGAAGATCGGCGTAAAATCGGTGGTGTCAGGGGAGAAGCGGATGTGGTCGAGCACTTTCAGCCCGATTTTGGGCAGGCATTCCTCGTAGCCGATGTCGAGCGGCTTGGTCCAGGCAGCGTCCTCGCTCATGATGACTGCTGTCTTCATGTGCATCTTGTCGACGAGCAAGTCCTTGGCGCCATCGCAAACCGAGAGCGCCAGGGCCGCCGAAGTCAGATAGCCGTGGAAGGTGTACTTGTTCTTCTCGTAATCGGCATGGACGCTCTTGCTGATCTCGTTGGAGGCAGCACCGGGCGTGACGAACGGTGTCTTCAGCCGCGAAGCCCACGGTTCCAGCGCAAGTACGACCTCGCTGATGTAGCTTGCGATGACTGCGTTGACCTTGTCCTCGTTGACGGCACGCTGGAAGGCACGCACAGAATCCGCGGAAGAGGAGTGATTGTCGTAGGAGATAATTTCGATCTTGCGTCCATCGACGCCGCCATTGGCGTTGATCTCGTCAGCGGCAAGTTGCGCCGCCTGTGGGATGGAGGCGCCGGCGATCGCCTGCGCTTCCGCGATAACGCCGATCCGAAGTGGATCCGCCGCAAGTGCCGCGCCTGGTGCCGTCATCAGCACACTGGCCGCAGTACCAAGTGCTATTCGCAACGCAGCAGAGAGTCTCTTTTTCATGTTGTTCTCTCCCTTCAACAGGCCTCTTGTGAGCCATTGGGGCGCGACTATAGCGGCCTACAGATTCTCGGCAAGTGAAACTGCATTCATGATTGCGGGGAGCGGCCTCGCATACTGGCATCCGAGAAGGGCGGCGCGACGAGTATTCAAGTGTGGTTGGACTTCCGAAACGAGCTCAGCGCACCTGACTCACGCCATCTCCCTCAGCGCGCTTTGGTCCGGAACGACCGCAGCATCTTGGCCAAGCCGGGAGCGGCGGCACTCAGCTCGTCCAGATGTATGCGCGAGAGCGATCGCAGCTTCTGCTCGCCCTTGGCCGTCAGCTTGACGAGAACGCGCCTTGTGTCCTCGGGATCGGCTTCCCGGCCGATCAGCTTGAGTTTCGCCATGCGATCCACCAGCTCCACCGCCGTATGGTGCCGGATCAGGAGGAAGCCGGCGATGTCGCCAATGCTGGCGCCGCCGGGGCTGGCGAACCCCTTGATCGCCAGCAACGCCTGATGCTGCTGTGGCGTCAGCCCGGCGTTCTGGGCCGCGGCTTCGCTGAAAGCAAGGAAGGTTCGCAACTGGTAGCGGAATCGGGCTAGCGCCGCGTAGTCGGCCTCACGCATCGCGCCGCCCTTGGCGGGCACGCCATGCGCCCTGCGTCCAGTCTTCCGCTTTGATTCAGCCATTCCTGCCTTCGACGTCAGCCCGCCGGCGAAGCGGTCGCTGCCGAGACTATCAAGGAAGGACGGCGGGACCAATCGGCGGGGCCGCGGATGCACAAATATCCGGTGCTCCCCAGCTGCCTATTCGAAGCTGGACAGCAGGATCTTGACCAGGATGACCTGGAACGCGATCGGGATGCGGACGCTCTTCCGCCTGATCGAGCGCTGCAGCGCGCCCGCGATCTCGGCGCTGGTCAGGTTACCGGCCGCCGCATCGGTGATCAACTCGCCCCACATCTGCGACAGCGAGCCGCCGGGCGGGATCACGGGCTTGATGGTCACGCCGCAGCCTTGCGCCCAGTCGACGATCTCCCGCATGGTGTGAGGACCGCAGTTGCGCGCAGTTGCGAGGCGCTCGGCCGTCAGCGCGCGCAGCAGTTCACGCGAGGGCGACCAAGTCCCCTTAGGTGGCTGCTCGCCGGTGAGTTCGACCGCGAGCTCCTTCAGGACATTCTGGGCGCGCCCGCTCAGCTTCTGCATCGGGCCAAGTTCCCGTTTCGCCTGAATGGCGCCAACCGCTAGTCCCCGCTTGCCGGCAGACCGGTTGCGCGGCTCGGACATGCGGGCCGCATCGCTGGACTGCGGCGCCGCACGCGTGTCGCTCCCCTCTCTGACCGGCCACGCCGCCTCCTGCAACTCCGCCTTTTGCGGCCAAGAGCGTCGCTTCCGGGCACCCGCTATCGTCGTTTGCCGCGCCATTTCTCCCGCTGAACCCTCCAGCCTCTTACTCACAAAGACTAATATATATCGCAATCCGATATGTTTTCACGTGACAATTTTTGTCGTTCGACCAAAGGCGAAATTGACAGAAGGACTTCACAAGCAATGTTTACGTGCAGGAGCTACACGCGGATGTGACGTGCCCGGTGCAGGCAGGCCCTCGAGGTCTGCTGCCGCAGGACAGGTCGTGTTGTGCCTGCAAACAAGAATGACATTCGGAGGAAACGATCATGACCGACAATCTCATCCGCCGCGGCCTCTCGCGCCGCAGCCTGCTCCAGACCACTGCAGGTCTCATCGGCGGCTCGGTGCTGCCGGCAATGCCGGCCCTTGCCGAGGACAGGCCGATCGGCACGTATCCTGCGGGCGTGTCCGGGTCCACGGCCTTCATCGGAATCTCGGTGCCGCGCACCGGCACCTATGCCGTCCAGGGCGAAGACGAACTCAAGGGCTATCAACTCGCGATCGAGCACATCAACAGCGGTCACGACCTGATCAAGAAGATCTCGCCGAAGACCAGCAAGGGCGTGCTCGGCAAGGAGCTCAAGTTTGGCGTCGCGGATTCCGCGGCCAAGCCGAACGAGGCGGTGCAGGCGCAGCAGCGCTTCATCAGCGAGAACAAGGCGATCATGATCACCGGCGGCACCTCGAGCGCGGTCGCGGTCGCGCTCAACAAGCTCGCCCAGCGCGAGAAGGTGATCTTCGTGTGCGGCATTTCCGGCTCGAACGACACCACCGGCAAGGACTGCGTCCGCTACGGCTTCCGCCAGAACTTCTTCGGCCAGACCGCCGCCGCGGCGATCGGCCCCGTCATGGTCAAGGAGTTCGGCAAGGGCAAGAAGGCTGCGTATCTCACGCCGGACTACACCTACGGTCACACCGTCACCAAGTCGATGCAGGACTTCCTTGCGACCGCCGGCTGGACCACCGTGACCAACCAGGTGGCGCCGCTCGGTGCGCCTGACTACTCCTCATATCTTCTGAACGTCGCGAATTCCGGCGCCGACGTGCTGATCAACGTCAACTGGGGCCACGACGCGGTGCTGTCGACCCAGCAGGCCAAGCAGTTCGGTGTCCTCGACAAGATGAAGCTGGTGGTACCGTATCAGGTGCCGTTCATTGCCCGGGAGACCGGCGGCTTGATGCAGGGCGTCTACGCTGCCACCGACTATTGGTGGACACTTGAGGACAAGTTCCCGCTGGCCAAGATGTTCAACGAGGCCTTCGAGAAGAAGTACGGCTACAAGCCGGAATGGGGCGCGGAGAACGCCTATGTCAGCTTCGCGCACTGGGCCCGCATGTGCGAGCAGGCCGGCAGCTTCAACCCGCCCGATGTGATCAAGGCCTATGAGAAGGGCGAGACGATCCCCTCGCTCGTCGGCGACGTGCATTACCGTCCCGAGGACCATCAGTGCGTCCGCCCGGTGGTCATCGTAAAGGGTAAGCAGCAGAAAGACATGAAGAACAAGGAAGACTGGTACGACGTGGTCGAGGTCGTCCCCGGCGACGGCCTGATGCAGAAGCCGGACGCCTTCGGCTGCCATCTCGGCGACTACAGCTGAGCCCGCTCTAACCCCTGTGACGCCGCGGGCTGCCCTCTGCTCCGTGCGGTGTCACCTTTTTGGCGCGCTCCGTCGCGCCTGCGCAGCAGTGACCATTTCATGATCAGTTGGCCCAACCTCGTTTCGCAGCTTTTCAACGGGCTGGCGCTCGGCGCGCTGCTCGCGCTGATCAGCTCCGGTCTGACCATCATCTACGGCACGCTCGGCGTCCTCAACCTCGCCCATGGCGCGATGTTCATGATCGGCGGCTACGCCGGCTTTGTCGCCTACCAGTACACGGAATCGTTCGTCCTCGCCGTTATCGCGGGATCGCTGTTCGTGATGCTGCTCGGCGTGCTCATGGAACGCGTCATCATCCGCCATTTCTATCATCGCCCGCACGAGGATCAGCTGCTGGTGACCTTCGGGCTCGGTATCTGCTTCGTCGAGCTCGTGCGCCTGATCTTTTCGAGCCAGTCGCAGCTGGTGCCACCCCCGGCGATGTTCCGGGGCATCACTAATCTCGGCTTCATGTTTTATCCGACCTACCGCCTCGCCGTGGTCGGCATCGTCGCCATCGCCCTCGGCGCGCTGTTCATCATCCTCTACCGGACCAGGCTCGGCATGATCGTGCGCGCCGGCATCGAGGATTCTGTGATGGTCGATTCGCTCGGCATCAACGTCTATCGCGTCTTCATGGTCGTGTTCGGCATCGGTGCGATGGCCGCCGGCTTTGCCGGGATCGTCAACGCGCCGGTGGTTTCGCTGACACCGGGCATCGGTGACGACATCCTGGTCCAGACGTTCGTGGTGGTGGTGATCGGCGGCGTCGGCTCGTTCCCCGGTGCGATCCTCGGCGGCCTGATTGCCGGCGAGATCATCAGCGTCACCTCCATGTTCAACCCCGGCTACGCCTATGTGATGCTGTTTGCGGTGATGACGCTCGTACTCGTGGTGCGACCGCATGGCCTGCTCGGCGTTCAGGGCCGCGAGTAAGTCATTTCGTCATGCTCAAGCAACGTCAGTTCCTGATCGAGACGCTAACGGCCATCGGCCTGATCGCGGCTCCGTTTGTGCTGCCCCATCTCGGCTTCGCGCCGAACACCGTCAATCGAATCCTGGTCTGGGGCCTGTTCGGGCTCGGCTTCGACATCCTGTTCGGCTTCACGGGGTTGTTGTCGTTCGGCCAGTCCGCCTTCTATGGCACCGGCGGCTTCGTCGCGGCCTATCTCCTGACGCGCGCCGGCTTCAGCAACGTGCTGGGCGCGCTGATCATCGGCATGATCGCCGCCGCCGTGACCGGTTATCTTGTCGGCCTGATCGCGCTGCGCCGGACCGGCATCTATTTCGCCATGATCACCGTGGCGATCGCGCAGGTGTTCTTCTTCGTCGAGTTCAATCCGCTCTCGGATTTTACCGGCGGCGAGAACGGCCTGCCCGGCGTCCCGACGCCGAGTTTCAATCTCGGCTTCACCACGATCCACTTCACCAACGGCTGGTCGCTCTATCAATTCATCGCTCTGTGCTATTTCATCGGCGTCATCATCGCGCTCAGGATCGTCCGCTCGCCGGTCGGGGCGATTCTGAGCGCGATCCGGGACAATCCGCTGCGCGCCACGGCCGTCGGCCACAACATCCACGGCTACAAGCTGACTGCTTTCGTGATCGCCGCCGCCTATGCGGGGTTTGCCGGCGGCCTCCTCGGCGTGCTCCAGGCCTTCATGCCGCCGGACGCGTTCACGTTCGACACCTCCGGCCAATTGGTGATGCAGACCGCCATTGGCGGCAGGAGCACGCTGTTCGGGCCGCTGGTCGGCGCGGCGGTCTGGCTCCTCCTGCAGGACTTCCTGCAGGCCGCGTTGGGCCTCGGAGCCGCCTGGAAGCTCGTGCTGGGTGTCGTGTTCGTGCTGCTGGTCTGCTTTCTGCGCGGCGGCATCATCGGCGGCCTCGCCGATCTCTATCGCCTCGCCTCCGGCAGGCGTAAGCGGACGGAAGCAGAGGCTGAACAAGAGGCTACGGACGCCGCGCCGACACGGCAACCTGCGCCAGCATCGATGCAGGCCAAAGAAGTCGAACATCCTGCGTATTCCAGGCCGATCCTGAAGGCCACAGGTCTCACCAAACGCTATGGCGGCCTCGTCGCCAACAGCGACATCGATTTCAGCGTCAATCAGGGCGAGCTGCGTGGCATCATCGGTCCTAACGGCGCCGGCAAGTCGACTTTCTTCAAGATGTTGACCTGCGAGGTCGCCCCGACGTCGGGCCAGATCGTGTTCGAGGGCCGCGACATCACGGGACTGAAGATCACCGAGGTTTGCCAGCTCGGGCTCACCAAGAGCTACCAGGTCAACCAGCTCTTCACCGGCCTCACCGTTCGCCAGAACCTGACGATCGCCGCGCTTGCCGAGCTGCGCGGAAAATTCCGGCTCGATTTGTTCCGCAAGCTCTCGGGCATCAAGGGCCTGGCCGAGCAGGTCGAGCACACGCTGGCCCTTGTCAATCTGACCCGCCGCGCCGACACGCCCGTATCCGAGCTCGCCTATGGCGAGAAACGCAGGCTGGAGATCGGGCTTGCGCTCGCAACCTCGCCGCGCCTGCTGCTGCTCGACGAGCCGCTCGCCGGCATGAGCCCGCGCGAGCGGGTCGAGACCGTTAAGTTGCTCAAGTTGATCGCGCGCGGCCGCACCATGATCATCATCGACCACGACATGGATGCCCTGTTCGAGCTGGTCGAGCGCATTACCGTGCTCCAGGAAGGCCGCGTGCTGGTCTCCGGAACGCCCGAGGAAATCAAGACCAACGCCGCGGTGCAGGAAGCCTATCTCGGCGGCGTCCACGGAGAGATCGCCGCATGAGCCTGATCGAGGTCAACGGCCTGAACAGTTATTACGGGGACTCCCACATCCTGTTCGACGTCGCCATGCATGTCGACCGTCACGAGGTGGTGGCACTGCTCGGCCGCAACGGCGCCGGCAAGAGCACCACGCTGAAGAGCCTGATGGGCGTCGTGACACCCCGCAGCGGCAGCGTGAAATTCGACGGCATCGATATCGCCGGGCGCAGAAGCCACAAGATCGCGCAAGCGGGCATGCAACTGGTGCACGAGGAGCGCCGGATCTTCGGCAGCCTGTCGGTGGAGGAGAACATCCTCCTTGCACAGATCACCGCGCCCAAACGCTGGCCGCTCGGCCGCATCTACGAGATGTTTCCCCGGCTGAAGGAGCGTCGCAACAACCGTGGCACCGAGCTTTCCGGCGGGGAGCAGCAGATGCTTGCGATCGCGCGGGCGCTGGTGCGCGATCCCAAGATCGTGCTGCTGGACGAGCCGTTCGAGGGCCTTGCGCCTGTGATCGTCCAGGATCTCGTCAAGGCCTGCCGCGAGCTGGCGGCGGCCGGCCAGACCATCGTGCTGGTGGAGCAGAATCTGGCGGCGACGCTAGCGCTGGCGAGCCGGATCTACATCATCAACAACGGCCACATTGTGCACGAGGGGCCGGCGCAGGAGCTGAAGGCCCAGCCGGAACTGCTACAGCGCTATCTCGGCGTTTAGACGGATGTTTGAGCATGATCTCTTCGGAATGCCGCGGCACACTTTTCCGGATCATGCTCTAGCCGCGAGCGCCGCGACCATCCGTCTGGCGTGATCGGCGAGCACGGCCATGTCTTCCTTGCGCGTCTGCGCCGGCAACAGCTCGATCCCGGACCTGACGGGCATGACGTGCATGTGCAGGTGAAAAACCACCTGGCCGCTGGCCGGCTCACTGAATTGCTGCAGGATAATACCCTCGGCGTCGAACGCCTTCATCGCCGCAATCGCGATCCGCTTAGCGGTTCTCGCAACCGCGGCGAGATCGTCATCGGCGATGTCGAGGATGCCGCGCGCCGGCGCGCGAGGAATGACCAGCGTGTGTCCGGGCGAGCGCGGCATAATATCCAGGAAGGCGAAGCTGCGGTCGTCCCTGAAAACTTCGAAGCAGGGAATCTCGCCGCGCAGGATCTTCGCGAAGACGTTCTGATCGTCATAGGCCGCCATGAACCCCTCCCATCGCTGCGAGGTACGATCAAACGCGCTCCTTTCCGTTGACGCAAGCAAGCCTGCCGATCTATCCACGATGCCAAGCGAGATGGTTCCATTGACGACAGGCTTCCCGGAAACAGCATCGAGAGTGCGCGTCGCGCCCTCGCCGCGCGATTGCGATCGGCCGGCATCGAGGAGTCCGCTCTCGCCGCGCGCCTTCTCGTCGGCGCGGCTCTGGAGCTCGATCTGACCGGAATGGTGACGCAGGCGGCGCGAAAGCTTACGCTAGAGGAGACCGCGCGCCTCGAACGATATGCGTAGCAGCGCTATCTCGGCGTCTAGCGAGGCGCCGATCAGCGTGTCGAAACCGTCGATGGGGTCTTGTTCGCCGAGTTGCTTAGCGGTGTTCACGTACAGGAATACGACCATTATCCCTCTTCAACATACACTGGCCCAGGACGGACGACACCTCATGACCGCGGCACAATCCCGCCAGTCTGCTCGTCGTGATCGCCGGCTCCGGCCACGGCACAGCACGCCCGGATATCCGCCTGTCGTCCCAAATCGCTCGCGCAAGCCGGCGGCGACCTGGACGTTCATGAGAATGTTCTGCGCAAGTGGGTCAAGGAGTTCGGCTCGGACCCGGTACAGGCCTTTCCCGGCGGCGGACTGTGGCCTCCACCAGCGGCTGATGCGCCTGCAAGGCCTGCGGGCGCGGCCGCGACGCCGGCGCTTGCCGAAGGACAGCGGCGATCGACAGCTCGAGACCGTGCCGGCGCGAACCTCCTTGACCGGCAGTTCACTGCCGAGCGGCCGAACCAAAAGTGGATCGCCGACTTACGTATCTCTGGACGGCCAAGGGCTGGCTCTACGTCGCAGCAGTGATCGACCTGTTCTCACGCCGGGTGGTGGGTTGGTCTATGAGTGCCGCCATGACAGCTCAGTTGGTGACCGATGCCCTGCTGATGGCCGTCTGGCGACGCGGCAAGCCGGACGCGCTGTTGCACCACTCCGACCAGGGCAGTCAGTAGACCAGCGAGCAGTTCCAGCGTTTGATGGCCGACCACGGCATTGTCTGCAGCATGAGCCGTTCCGGCAATGTCTGGGACAACGGGGCGATGGAGAGCTTCTTCTCGTCGCTCAAGACCGAACGGACGGAAGGCAAAACCTACAGGAGCAGAGACGAGGCGCAAGCCGATGTGTTCGACTACATTGTACGATTTTACAACACGACCCGCAGGCACTCGGCAATGGGCTATCTCAGCCCGGTTGAGTTCGAGCGCAAGGTGGGATTTGCTTAACCTGGTGTCCATCAAACCGGCAGCAGCTCACAACGGTGACCCAGAAAACGATGGAATTAGGCAGCCTCAGTAAAGCCGATTGAGCGATGGGCAAAATGGGCGAGCTTCGGCGCCATGGGGTCAAACTGCGCACTTAAATGTGCATGAGCCTTTGGCGCAATTGTTCTCGGCCAATGCTGCTTCACCCCGGGAGATCATACCCGCGCAGGAAGTGTTTTCTGCAGCAATGCGATTGAGCCTCAACAGTCAGACACGCCCTGGGCGGCCATGAGCGGACGATGCCGACGTGAGCTGGCGGTATCAGGTCGCGCGATAAGTCTTTGAAAACAAAGGCTGAGATTGGGTGCGGTACCGTTCGTAGCGCTCAGCTGTCTCGAACCCCCGACGCTGACCGCCGGCCTCGCGCCCGCGTGACGCCGGTAACGTGGGACTATTGTCATTCAAAGTACCAGAGGATGCGGGGCAGCGGTGCAAGCGGCTAACGATCGTCGTGCCTGCAGCGCGCCGGCGAGCCGCAGCCCGAGACTAGATTGAGCACTTTAGGTCTGACCACGATGACGTAATTGCGGTCAGCGCTCGTGGCGGGCAAGCTCCGTTATCGTCGAGCCCTCGCAATCAAATGATTCGAAGGAGCTCCCATGAAGCAGTACGTCGGACTGGACGTCTCCAACGAGACTGGTCAAGTAATCTTCGAAGGAAAAGCGAAGTCTAATCCTGGAGCCTTGACTGACCTGCTTCGCAAACATGCGCCTCATGCCGAGCGTATCGGCTTTGAGACCGGGGCGATGGCGAGTTGGCTATGGCATGAACTCCGCAGGGTTGAGCTTCCGGTGGTCTGCATCGACGCTCGGCATGCGCACGATTGAGCACTTTAGGTCTGACCACCGATTGACCACCGAAATACCGTGAACAAACGGCGATGAGGTACTCAAGCAGAAGCGAACTTCATCGTTTTTATTGATCTTTTCGATCGCTATTTACGTTCGGGACGCAGGTGTTGCGGGTTCGTTGATCCGCGGCGGCTTGATTTACAATTCGGCCGTAACCTGTTGATCTGTATAGGCTCGTTCGCGTGTCTTTTTACACCTAAGTACCTCTGGTTGTTCATCAAACATCAGACTCTTAATCAGCGGGTCCCAGGTTCGAGCCCTGGTGCGCCCACCAAGCTTTTCAACCGCTTGGGTATCTGGCGATACGGGTATTCCAGCAAGCGATCAGCGGCCTTTCAGCCGATCACCGTCTCAATTCGGATCGAGGAGTGATCGTGGTCTGTGCTCGTCTCTTTATTCTCGGCAAGATGCCTACGTCGCTGAATTTAGTCCGGGCCGAAACATGCGCTTCGTACAACTGGACATTCGCAGCCCGTCATCGGACTGCTACTCGCGCTGAGGCGATCGATGTCTTGCGCAGCGCGAGTCGCGCGTAGAGTTTCGGAACAATAGGACGCTTGCAGGTGATCTTGGTGAGGGTCACGCCGGCTACAGACGCGTGCGATACCTTGTTGCTCGGGGCGTTCGCGTGCGCGAGGCGGATGCTGATCGCCGTCTTTCTCCCGAGCGTCGTGCTTCCGCTCTTCGTACTTTCTCCCGGAGCCGCTGCAATTGAGCGAGCAGGCCAACGAGTTCGATCGTTGCGTGATGCAGAACAGCCAGGCTGCAAATCCCACTACTCACTACAACACCCCCAGACAGGCCCTTGCCAAATCCGTGACGGGAAGCTCGAATTTGTGATGACCTGCCAATAACGTCTAAGCGATGGATCATCGCGCCGTCCGTTCGCTTTACGACGATACGCGGAAATATTTTCGCGCATTCTAACGCGTCGTAACAAAATGCCTGCATCGGGAAAAGGGAATTTGGACGCACTCTCCAGAACGGCCTCGTCATTTGCATCAGAACGAGGGAGCCGCACCAAGCATCTCCGCCGTCCGGATGATCGGCTCTTCGACCCAGGCCTCGCGGGCGAACCAGTTATGATTAGCCTGACAGATCGGACAACGAGTATTGCCGAAAAACACGATGCTCCGCAGGAAAGTCTCACGATCGGATTTGATGCCGGTCGGGATCGCGCGACCGGTTTGCGGGCACTTGACCATAATCATACCCATGCGAGCCTCCCTGAAATAATTTGATGGTTGAATAAGGGGCCGGCCGGCTGGAGTGCGCTCTCGTCGGTGCGGGTTAACTGGGGGGCATCGCACCTGGGGTCGTTGTTCGAGCAAGGGGCAGCTTGCTCGTGACGACGCTTCTCCAACCGACCGGATTCCTGCTTGGCGAAATGGGGATATCGCCGGCTTTCGCTCGGCAACCTTGAATGTGCTGCGACCTCAACCGAAAGCTTCTGGGAGGCGCCTAACAATAGTCATGTCCAAATCCCTGCGGTTTCGCGCGGAACGTTCCGCTTGCAATGAAACCATTATCTTGGTCTTGACGGACAGATCAGCCCACCGGATCACTGGTCTCGCTCCCCTCCTGCAGTTCATTAATATTCTCCGTCTTTATTTAATGTGCAAATAAAAATTTGCATGTCGGTCTGATTTGCGACTCTCGGCCAATTTATTTTTTACGCGGGGGCTGTACGGCACGATGTCCCTCACCAAAAATATCCGACCTTTCCTCGCTGGCGTCAGCAACCCCCTCATTCCCGTCGCCGGTTTCGTTGCGTGCTGCGGCTTGCTCGTAGGGTTAAATGGTTACTCGAGGTTCAAATATGAAACAAATTTTGATTATGCGATAAATATGCAAATCTCGTTGTTAATTGCCGCCAATCACGTAAGCTAAACTCGTCCAAGTTCGTTCGACTGGAGGAGACGATGTGGGAATCAATTCTTAACAAGCACAACCTCACCTCGAATACACTGCAGTTGGCTCAGATGCGCGCTGAATTGCTAAGCATCGGCGAGAAAGAGCGCATTCTGAGAGAACGGAGTGCCGATCGCGAAGCTTATCGGTACCTATTGGATGCTCATCGGTTGATCGCGAGAGCGAGCCTTCTTGGAAAGCAGGTGTTGAACATTTCTCCGCAGGGAGGGGGCAAGGACGGTCAGCTGGCGGCCTGACCGGCCGGATTGTCACTTTCGAAACGAGCCCGATCGGATGGCATGTGTTCGGCTGAACGGGAATTGCAACGCCGCAGGCCGGGCTAGACTGAATCTCGTGGGCGACGGCCGTCTCCTGGTGCCGCGACAATAGCGCCTCCCAGATGCTGTCGCCGCCTCGTCGGTACAGGGCGGGGCAGACTTGTTCACATTGGTCGGAGCCGTGCTGGAAAGATCGTCGGCAGAGATGGTGTTGAGACCGGCTCCGGATGCAGGGTTCGCGCTGCTGGAGGGTCGATCAATGCTCTTCAGCGAAGCAGGGCAGAAGATTTTTGAACTGGACCGAGTAGCGGCATTCATTTGGTGTAAGTTGGCACAAGGCGCCTCACTGGAAGAAATTTATCAGCGGCTTGGTGCGCTAGACATTGACGAGCAAACGGCACGCCAGTTCACGCGACAGGCTGTAAATGTCTGGATCGATCGAGGGTTTCTTGAAGTCGATTGGCGAATGCCGGCCGATTGTGCCTTCTCAGCGGTCCTGGGTCGGCACAGAATAGGCATCCGGGCTGCAAATCGGGACCTCTTGAATCGGCTGCTTCCGCTATTTTGTGTTCCGGACCAGAACGCCGGCTGCGACGTCGACATTACCGTCGAGGCAATGATGCTGGACGATTCCGCGGAGAGGATGCCCGCATCTCCAGATGTGAAGTCGAAGCACTGGCACCTACGATCAAAGCTCACATCACCGAGCGGCTCATTCGAAGCAGTCGTTGGGTCTTCTCCCTTCATGCCGCTTCTCTCGTGAAAGACGGTATGGGCCTGCTGTTATGCGGCCAACCGGGAGCTGGGAAGTCTACGCTCACACTGCAACTGGTGGACGCCGGACTTCGGTATCCCGGCGATGATGTTGCGCTGGTTGGAGCTGACGGAACGATCTGCGGGCTTCCGTTTGCGCTCACCCTCAAGCAGGGATCGTGGGGCTTTCTCTCGCGACTACATGGCGACCGGCACGACGCGACGCATTGCCGTTCCGACGGCGTTCTGGTGCGGTACGTACCCGTTACGGATGCACAGAACCAATGCTTTTCCGCAAGCTGGGTCATCTTCTTGAACCGGGTCGCGAGCGGACCGGCCGAACTGACCGCGATAGATCAGTTGGATTCGATGAAGCGGCTCATCGAGGACGCATTTGCTGCTGACGGACGACTTTCGCAGGCCGGCTTTTTCGCTTTGAAGCGGATTGTCGCGGGAGCGCGATCGCTTCAACTCACCTATTGCGAGGCCGTGGAGGCTCGGCGATTGATTATGGATTTGTGCAATGGCAAGACATAGCGCCGCACTGACGAGCCTTTGCAATTGCTTGCGAGGCATGCCACCGGTCGATGTAGAGTGGACGCCCGTAATCGGGCTCGCAAACCAGACTCTGACGACGCCGGCGCTCATCGATTTTGTCGACAAATTCGCATCGATGCTGCCGGAGGACGTCTGCACATATATTCGCCAGATCCACCGCCGAAACGTGCTGCGCAACAATCGGCTCATCGCCCAACTGGAAGAAGCCGTCGTTGCGATGAATAGCTCGGGAATTACGCCGATCATGCTCAAGGGGGCATCGACACTGGCGACCGCGCCGGAGGAGCGACGAGGCGTTCGGTTAATGTCTGACCTGGACATCATGATTATGCCAGAGGAGGCCAGAACGGCAGTCGCCGCTCTATGTGCAATTGGTTACGATATCGATTACCAGGCCCCTTCCGAAAGCCAGAGATGGCACGTCGAGCTGAATGGGTCGCAGGATGTCGGGACCATCGACCTGCAGCGGGCAGCTCCAGGTCCTGCGTACCTCTACCAGAGCTTCGGGCATGCGCTGAACCATTGCGTCCCTGCGCCGCTGGGACGGGGACGCGTCTATATCCCCAGGCCTACCTACCAAGCGCTCATGTTGATCATCCATGATCAGTTTCAAGACTATGGTTATTGGCTCGGCGACCTCGACCTGCGGCACCTTGTTGAATTACGCGATCTAAGCAATTCCGCCGAGGGCCTCGATTGGGGGGAGCTTAGCTCTCTTGTCTCGGGCGAGTTGATGAAGAACGCAGTCGAAACTCAGCTGTTCGCTCTTACTGAGCTGCTGGGCGTCGAGATTCCGCACGCGTTGCGCTCCCGACTGATTCCGCGCCTGCAGTTCATGCGGCAGTTGATGCAAGCACGCTTTCCGGCCACACGCGTGCCCCTCCTGGCGATGAACATTCTGGACCTCAGAAACTACCGCAGGGAGGCGGCCGTTCTCTCGACAAGAACCAGCGCGAACCGACGTGGATTGTGGTCTGTGCCAAGAGCGAGAACCTTACAATTTCTGCTGAATGCGACGACCGCAGTTCGCGCGGGAAAGGTCTAGTGCCTGTGACCGTCACACGAGCGTTCTCGAGAGATCGTGGCGGCAGATCTTGGCTGAGCGGGTTTTCGATCCGCTACCTGCTCCAGGTGGGTGGGCGGCTGCCCCAATCCGCAGGACTGAACATTCTCAGTCGATCCGAGGTGCGCCCAATGGCGCAGAGCTAGGAATGCTCTCGACCACCAGGATTCCCTTCGGACGATTCGCCGTTCTCGCGGATTTTGAACTCCTCCAGCGTGTGGCCTGATTGGAGGGCGGCAACCAGCCAGCGGGGCTGCTTACCACGTCCTGACCAAGTCTCTGTTGGCTGGAGCGGGTTGTAGTACTTCGGTACGACCTTCGGGTATTTGCGACGGGGCGGCTGGCCTGTTCCCGCCTCGGCCGCCCGGCTTTCAGCTTCACCGAATTGATCCGGCTGGTTGAGTTGCGCAAGACGCTTTTCCAGTTCCCGCTTCTCGGCGGTGATCTTCTCGGCGAGAATCTTCGTCAGCTCCTCGTGAAGGAGCCAGAGTTCCTCAAAATCCATGGCTTCGAGATCTTGCCTTCGCATAGCATTTCTCGTCACCGTTCGACTGATGCCCCCACCTGCCTGTCATCTCCACGCCGAATATCGTTGTTCGCGCGGCGAGTGACGGACAGGGACCGAGACGGTCTTTCAAATTTGACGCGACAATAAATAAATAGTATGTTATTTAATATTATATTGCGAGCATTATTTTTAATCGACGTATTGAAAGGCCAGAAGCCTTGCTGCAAGCCCGAAAAGAAACATTAGTCGCTATCGACTGCCCTATGGGGCGCCTTGAAGCGGCGATCAGCCGGTTTATCGCTCCGTCGGCTGCATTGACCGACATCCAGGCTTTGAAGCTGCAAATCCAGCTGCGACGGCTCGCGCTGAGAGACATCGCAGTCATAAGCTCGCGATTGCGGCAGGCTGATGGTCGCATTTCAGTTGGATTGCCAACGAAGAAAGGCGGGCTCGCGCGCCGATCATATCCGCCGAGAGTGCGGCGCGGCAGATTGATCCCGCGGCCCACTTAACCTGCATTCTTAGCTTGAAATCGAAGGAAACGGTGCACGTAAGGCGCGTGATGTTGCTTTGGCCAAATTAAATTGAGGGGGATAGCTCATTTTTCTGTCTTGATTAGAACCGGCGACGCAGTTATGTGGAGCACGAACTTATCGTTCGGTTCCACATATTTTTGTAATGTTGACCCTCTTGGTTCTTGATTACCCGGCCGGGGCAATATTAAATGGGCGCAACTACAGGATGCTAGCATGTCGACCAAGAAGCTCGAACTAGAAGCGATGTCCCTCGACGATCTATGGTCGCTTCATGAGGAAATTAGCGGCATTTTGTCGGATCGAATCAAGGCGGAAAAGCAGGAACTGGAGAAGCGCCTGGCGGTTCTCGGCGGTGGCATGGCTGTGTCAGCCGAAACTGGGGGGGCGGGTGTCTCTCCGACCGGCAAACCGAGGCGCAAATATCCGCGCGTGCTGCCGAAATACCGCAACCCGCAGACTTCAGAAACCTGGTCGGGACGTGGCAAGCGGCCGCGGTGGTTGGTTGCTGCCATGAAATCCGGCCGTCGGATCGAGGAGTTTCGCATAGGGGAAGCGGCTCCGAAGTATCGGCAACGGGCGTGAATTGCCGTCCATGGGCCGGCGTGGCGCCGCGATCCTGTTCGCTTAACGCGATCCTGTTCGCTTAACAGGCGTTGCGCCCCCGCAGCACTTCCATGGGAGTTCGCAGCAGGATTGCGAGGTCTAGCCGAAGACTCCAATTGTCGATATACCAGAGATCGTACTCCACACGTCTCTCAACCATGGCCGCTGTAGGCGTTGGTCCACGGCAGCCATGGATTTGAGCCCATCCGGTCAATCCGGGTCTCACTCGGCGCCGGAAGGCGTACTTCCGGACGAGCTTTTCGAACTGTCCGTCGTGGGCCACGGCATGGGGGCGTGGGCCCACCAGTGACATGCTGCCGTCGAGGACATTCAACAACTGCGGCAGCTCGTCGAAGCTCGTTCGCCGTAGCCATCTGCCAACCCTGGTGATGCGAGGATCAAGAGGCGTTGCCTGAACGACGACAGGTCCATTCTCAAGCACATGCATCGTCCGAAACTTTCGGATGGAAAATATTCGGCCATTGAAGCCGCATCTTTGTTGTTTGAACAGGATCGGACCGGGAGAATCCAGTCTGATCGCGACCGCAGCCATCGCGAGCAATGGTGCAAAGACTATCAAAGCAAATCCCGCGCCGATAATATCAATTATTCGCTTGCTTGCGCGCTCGATTGCGGTGAGGGGGCCCGGCTGGATTTCCACGCAAGCGGCACTTCCCAAGCTCCTCGTCGGATGTCGAAGCAGTTCGGATGCGGCACCAACCGGGACGAACACGATAGGGAATGGCAGCACCCTCAGGTCGGAGATAAAGGCACGAAGGTCGGCCCAACGTTCCGGATTGCCCTCCAGCACGATTTTATCGACTTCTGAATTACGAATATGTTCGATCACGCGGCAGCTGAGCCGTTTTCTGGAACCGGGGTCCGAGCCCATCGCAGGCAACCCAAAGCGGCCCTTAACGCAATAGCCGAGGACCGCAAGAGTCTCCGACAGACCAGCATGATTCGAAGGCGGCTGATCGGTGATCAGGACGAGATTCGTCCGAGCGAACCTCCTGCCACTGAAGCATTTTATTAGCAGTGTCCTGGCAACGCACCGTTGCGCAATCAAAGATGCCAGGCCGAGTGCCGCAAACAGGAGGCCGGCACCTCGGAAGAACTGTGGCTTGTCATCCAGCATCTCTACAGCGGCGGCCAGGACATGCAACAAAATCCACGTGAGGCAAATAGCGCGAATTTGGCTTCGGAGAACGAGGAGTTCTGTTGGCCGATACAGCCCCCTGCCTTTCAGAATGTAGACAAAAGATACTGATGCTGCTGCCGCGTAGGCGCATGCCTGGCCTAGGCCAGCTGGTGCCGGGCTGCCGGGTGAAAGAAGCGCGGAAAGGAAGCCGGCGAATAGAATGGTCGCAATATCGGCGCAGATCGCTACGAATTCAACAGAGTCGTACCGGACGGGCCACTTGCCTTCATCAGCAATGGACGATCGTGAGTTGACGAGAGTTAGATCGCTCTCATGCTCGCCGATATGCCGGTTGATAAAATTCATGGCCAATCAACAGGAGCGCATGCGGTTAATAATTAATATATTATGAATTTAAATAAATTATTCAACCTGAATTGGTCGTGATTCGATAATTTGATCGGATCTCTAACGCCCGCCCGATTATCAATCAGGACCGATCTGGGTGTGATCGGGCACACTTGCTGGAAGACGCTATGGGCCTTGCGAGCGCAACTTGTGGACGTAGCTTGGGTCGAGCTCCGAAATCGAGCTCTCGGCAAGCGCCCTGCCGTCTGCCGATGCCGATTGGTATGCGGCGGCGATAGCTGGCCCGAGTGCGGTCCGGCCGGTAATCGCAACTTTGAGGTCGCGCCGGATAAGATCTCGTAGCTCAGGATCCTTGATCGCAGCGTCAATGCCGAGAGCGACGGAAAGCCGTAGTGGAATAAGATCCAGCGCGTTTGGTGCAGTATAATAGGACATCCTAAGTAAGCTTGTCGTGTCATAAGTCGCCGCGTGCTGCTTTGAAAGCGCCGCCAGCATGAGCCAAACGTCGCCTCGAAGGGGCGAGTATTCCAGCACTGCAGAAAAAGCATTTAAGTCCGTGGACCGGCCGGTGTTCTGCGGGTCCGTGGCCTTGTCAGATTTGAGGCGCACAGTTGCAGTGGCGACATCCTCGCGCGTGGATTGGTGCGCTGAGATCAAGGCTTCGTTCGAACCGGCAACCGATGTAACAGAGAGGCGATCACCAAACGGCCAACTTTGCGAAACCATCAAAGCTGCTTGCGCAGCTAACAGCAACCCGATCATTGTTAGAACAACGCGTGTCAGAGGCCACGGGAAAGCGAAGATGGCCGAAGGAATTCGTCGTGCTGCCGTGGCTCGGTCGCTGGCGTCCTGTGTAAGCTGCCGCAACTTGATGGAATCCAGGTCGCGGGCTGTACCGGACAGGCTTTGCGCGAACGCCAGGCCGTAGACCGCCGCCACCAGCAGTGATGTCCATAAATCGAAAAGGCCGCTTTCGGCAAAGGCCAGTATTGTCAACGATACGCAAGCGCCTGCGCCGACGGCTGGATATAGGTAAGCCTGATTGCGAGACAACGCGCGCCCGAACAAGATGCAGGCGCTGATGACGGTGACTATCAATACCCCGCAGAGGAACGTACGTCCCATTTCGACCGCGACCGCCGCGGCAGCGGTCGGCCGTTCGCGCATTGCGACCATGCCAACGTCTCCATAAATCGGCAGAAGCACCACAAAAGTGCCTGCACCGGTCCCGATCGGGTGAGTGTCCTGTAGCATCCGCTCGGTTGCGGCCCGAGTTTGCGTCGATAAGGCAATCGTTAGGTCAGCATTCCTATTGATCGGAACGAAAGTGAGGCTGGCGACGAACAACATGGTGGCGGTTGAGAGAACACCAGCTCTGCCCCACAGGCCAAAGAACCATTTGCGAATTGCGACCACCGTGAGGATGACTGTCACTCCGAGCAGCACGGCAATCAGCGCTGTCGAACCGCTACAAAGTGCGATAGCCACAAGCGAGACGATCAATGATAGAATCGCGCTGCTAAGAATGGCGAGCGGTCCTGTCGGCGAGCGAGGCGATCGTCTAGGCCGCCGCAACTGGTCGATCGCACGGATAGCCATTGCAGTGGAGAGAAGGACACCAAGTGCTGCCGCGGTCGAGCCGGTCCAAGCTTGTTCGGCGGGCCAGGAGCCACTCAGGTTGTTGTTTCTCCAGATCGAAAATATACAGCTGACGGCGGTGATCGATACAAGGATATAGAGGACCTGCGCCGCCCGATGTGTGTCCAGACTAACGACCGCGATGACGAGGGCGGCAGCGAGGACAATGTTGTAATGTGAAAGCGCCAGTACCGTCTCGTGTACATCAACCGAGAACCTCTGTGCGAGAGGTTGGTGTAGAGCGGCCGACGCCGTCGCCCAGATCTGATTTCCGAGCCCGCGGAGCGGGATCGGAGCAACTTGCAATACGATCCAAAGCACGGGTGCGGCAAGAGCCAGAATTATAACGGGCCGCAGAAGCCTTGCGAAAGAGGCAAGGGTTGACGACTTGGAGAACAGGCCGACGGCCAGTATAGCAGCCGCAAGAATGCCCGATAGCACCACTGGACTCTTTAGGTTCTCGACCACAGCAAAAGCCGCAGCGACCGCCGCAGGCACAGCGAGCATTGCAGACTGGACAACCATTTTACACCATTTCTGACTCTGACCCGCTCAACAAGAGCATGTTGCAGAAGGCGCCTGACCCCATCGTTGTGGCTCGACGCAAGTCAGAGGGTCATCCTAGGAGACCGACAAGCCATATCTGACGTAGTGGCTGTCATCGTAGTAATCACTCCGGTGAGCGTCGTATCGTGCCATTGCCCTTATATCGGTCTTGTTAAGGACGACGCCGATCAAGGAATCGGAGATGGTCGGCGCAGTATGCAGGGCATGCTGAACCACATCGATTTTCGTCCGTCCCCATTCGACGACGAGAACGTAGCAGTCGACCAACGGCGCAGTGACACGCACATCTACCAGAGGCGAGAGTGGTGGGAAATCAACTATGACGTAGTCATAGGTCTGCCGCAAACGGTCGAATAGCTTGCTTATGTTTTCGGCGGAAAGGATCTCGCTCGTATGAAGGATGGGACCACGCCGGACGGCTGGCAAGAATGCGAGATTGGTTTTGGGGTCGTGCCACAGCGCTTCTTCGAGCGAACGCTTTCCGTTCGCCACCTCGAGTAAACCGAATGCAGCCTTCGGAGCCATAGCCGCAGAGAGTGAAGGGTTTCTAAGGTCGCAATCGACGACAATAGCTCGCTTGCCGCTATGTCCAATGAGGTGAGCTAGAGAGGCTGCAATCGTCGTCTTGCCCTCATTTGGCAGAGCCGACGTGATTCCGATCACTTGATTGGAGGCCTTCGCGGGGGTGTGGTCGATAGCGAGCTTGATCGAACGGATGGCTTCTGTGAAGCGGGAGAGCGGCATCCCGATGACGGCTCGGTGAAGCGTCGGAACGTTTGAGATCGTGCGTGATCGCAGATCTTCATCCGGTTGCTGGGATCGGGCGGTAGACTTCTGCCCCTTCGGAGACGACAGCAAGGGGACCAGCGACAAGCATGGTAGCTCCAGTGCGGTCTCCACCTGCGAGGACGTGCGGAAAACTCTATCCAAAACATCTCTCAGAAGAGCCAAGCCGATCCCGAGTGCTAGCCCGGCGGCCAAGCCGAAGCCGAGCACCAAGTTTGCCTTCGGCTTGCTCTTGCGTTCTGGCGGGGAGGCGGGAAAGATCACCCGTGTTTCCGAAATCGGAAATGTCTCCTGCTGGGTCGCCCCCATGGAGTGCTGCAGAAACGCCTCATGCATGGCGCGCAGACTTTTCGCTCGGCTCTCCAACTCCCGTATTGTCAGTTCTGCTGAGTTCGTCAGGCGTGATTGCGAGACGGCGCGAGCAAGTTGCTTCTCGAGCTCCTGCTGCCGCTGCTGAGCAGCTTCCAATTCGTTTCTGCTGGTTTCGGCGAGCCTCTTAACTTCTTCGAGGATGGATGTGCGAATGTCGCGTATCCGAGTGCGCAGGTTAACAACCGCCAGATGGTCGCGGCCGAACCGGGCTGACCAATCGGCTTCGCGACGTGACAACTCGAGATATTGCTGGCGAAGCGTATTGATGATCGCGCTCTGGAGGACATCGGCACTCGCCGCGTCGGGAGCGCTGATGGTGGAGGAGCCAGCTGCATTGGCGCGTAGGACCGCGTCGTAACGGTTGAACTTGACCTGTGCATCGGAGGTCTGGGTTCGGGCAGCTACCAATCGGGCGTTGAGATCGTTGACGGGCTGTTCATCAATCGATTTTCCGCCGGTCGAGACGATGTTATTTTGGGACTTATATGCGCTCACGGCGCGTTCGGCCGTCAGTGCTTGCTCATTGAGGTTTTGGAGACGTTCCTGCAGCCAACTCGCTGCCGTTCGCGTGGCCTCGAATTTCGCATTCATCTGGTCGTTAATGTACGCCTTGGCCACGGCATTGGCGATCTCCGCCGCGCGTTCCGCGTTGCTCGAGCTGTAGCTAACCTCGATGATCTTGCTATATCCGATCCTGTACGCGGAGAGCCTATCCAGCAACGCGGCGATCGCGCCTTCGTTAGGCGTATCAGTCTTTGAAACGTGCTCCGGCTGCTGGCCGGGGTTTCGAATGCGATGCAGTAGCGAGCTGAAGGACCACCGTGAAGCGGTAAGGTCCGGATCGTTGGCGAGATCCAGCTGGGTTATGACCGCCGCTGCAATCCCCCGCGACCTTACCATCTGCAGTTGCGTTTCGATTTGGGCCGCGTCGACGACGGGCTCCGGAAGGAGTGACTGTTGCTGAACGAATTGAGCTCGAGGATTCGACAGCAGGATCTGTACTTGAGCTGTGTAGGTCGGGGGAGCGAACCGCAGGTAGAACATCGCGGCGGCGAATACGAGAGCCGCGGTGACGATGATCATAAGATATCGACGTCTTAAAAAGACGACGGCGAACTTGACGAGATCGCCGATTCCCCCGCCGTCCATCTCGTTCGACTGGGCGTGGCTGGCCAGTGGCAAGCGTGTTCTGTCGGTCTGTAGAAGATTGCTCTGAAGCATGAAGTACCTGTCTGGCTCGGGAACACGTCGGCTTGGTCGCCCGCATGCGAGCGTTTGGTATATGATTTATTAAATGAATATAACGCAGAAAAATATGATTGCCAAATTAAATGTTATTCGGTTATTAATTGGATGACGGTCCGCGGAAGGGGGCCTTTTGGCCAACTTCACGCGGAGTCGCTGTTGCGCGCTCACGATAATCGGCGGACGGAATTATTAAATGATATTTGAATTATGGTGATTAAAGCATGGCGCGGGACCGGTCGTGAAGGAAGAAGCGTGTCGGGTCTCCCCGATCATTCAACGACCGTCGAACGCCTTGAATGGGCCGCGTGCTGGCATGGCGATGCGACTCGGCAAGAATCTAATTCCTCCCGCGCTGCAGACGCGTGGCATGTGCGAGCGCCCATCATGACGGCTCGAATGACAACGGCGAAGGCAGTTTCGACGAGAGCAATTTCGATCGGTGCTTTGAAGACTTCGTTGCGCCTTCTGGCGGGACTGAGCACCACGTACCGGAGGACGTTTTCATGCTGGAAGTACGGTGTTTAGAGATCCCAGATATAAAGATCATTCAAACGGATCGAGTATCCGACGCGCGGGGTTATTTCTGCGAGACGTTTCAGCGATCGGCGTTCGCAGAGAAAGGGATTCCCGTCGATTTCGTTCAGGACAATCAATCCAGCTCAGATCAGGTCGGGACGGTCCGGGGCTTGCACTTCCAGCGACCGCCGTTCGCCCAGGCCAAACTCATCCGAGTGCTGAGCGGCGCCATCCTGGATGTCGTGGTCGATCTTCGGCGTTCGTCGGCGACCTTCGGAAAGCATATAGCTGTCAAGCTGGATAGCAAAACGGGTGAGCAACTGCTTGTCCCGAAGGGCTTTGCGCACGGTTTCTGCACGCTGCAACCTGAGACCGTCGTGTTCTACAAGGTCGACCAGGTCTACGCTCCAAGCCATGACGGAGGGCTGTATTGGGCCGATCCGGCACTGGCGATCGAGTGGCCGGTGACAACAGTCGAGGCCCAAGTGTCGCCAAAAGACAGGTCCCTGCCCAGGCTGGACCAGCTTACGGCCATTTTCGAGTGACGGAGAGCGGTCAGATGCGCGTTCTGGTGACCGGGGGAGCGGGATTTATCGGCTCTGCAGTGTGCCGTAGCTTGGTGCTACAGAAGGGCGCTGCCGTGATCAATGTTGACAAGCTGACCTATGCGGCCAACTCAGCCTCGTTGGCGTCTATCGAGGGGCGAAAGTCATACTTGTTCGAGCAGCAGGATATCTGCGACCGCGAGGCCATGGATTTCGTGTTCAGCAGCTACCAGCCTGACGCAATTATTCACCTCGCAGCCGAGAGTCACGTCGACCGCTCGATCACCGGCTCGGCCGCTTTCATTGCCACGAATATCGTGGGGACCTACACGTTATTGGAAGCAGCCAGAAAATATTATGAGGGCCTCTCGGTGTCACGACGAAAGCGGTTTCGCTTCGTTCACGTCTCGACAGACGAGGTCTACGGCTCACTCGGACTTGCCGACTTCTTCCGGGAAGAAACGCCTTACCAGCCGAGCTCGCCCTATTCAGCGAGCAAGGCTGCCTCGGATCATCTCGCGCTTGCATGGTTCAAGACCTATGGCCTGCCGGTCATTGTATCGAATTGCTCGAACAACTACGGCCCCTTTCAATTTCCAGAAAAGCTCATCCCTTTGATGATTCTTAATGCGATCGAGCGCAAGCCGCTGCCGGTGTACGGCGACGGCCGAAACGTGCGCGACTGGCTGCATGTTGAAGATCATGCGGCAGGTTTGATCACGCTTCTGTCGGAAGGCAGGCCCGGCGAGAAGTACAATTTCGGTGGCGATAGCGAACGCTCGAACCTCGACGTGGTTACCCAGATCTGCGACGTCGTCGACAGGCTGTATCCCGGTCCGGCAACGCGACGATCGATGATTACCTTTGTGCCGGATCGTCCGGGACACGATGTCCGCTACGCGATTGACGCGTCGAAAGCTCGCCGTGAGCTCGGCTGGCGGCCCACAAGAACGTTCGAGCAGGGGCTGACCGAAACAGTCGCATGGTATCTCAAGAGCCGCGCGTGGTGGGAGCGTGCCCGCAACGGGGTTTATGACGGCTCGCGTCTGGGGCTCTTGGCTCCACAACATTGAGGCTGAGAATGACGGAAAGGCCCATTTTCATTGCTGGTCGCAACGGTCAGTTGGCAAGGTGTCTTCATGACCTCGCGGTGCTGCACAGCATGCCCGTGGTCTCCCTTGGACGCAGCGAACTCAATCTGGAGGCGCATGGGGAACTCCGACGGGCGATCGATCCATTCGCGCCGTCCATGATCATCAACGCTGCCGCTTACACGGCGGTGGACCTAGCAGAATCGGAAGTAGCAAGGGCCTTCAGCATTAATCGCGACGCAGCGGCCGCGTTGGCCGATGTCGCATGGCAAATGAATATACCGTTCATCCAAATCTCAACCGACTACGTCTTTGACGGCACAAAGCTGGATGCTTACGAGGAAAGCGATGTTCCTGCGCCGATGAATGTGTACGGCGCATCGAAGCTCGCGGGCGAAGCTGCCGTTCTAGCGGCTCACCCGCTCGCAACGGTAATTCGCACTTCATGGCTTTATAGTCCCCACGGCAACAACTTTGTTCGGACGATGCTGCGGCTCTGTGAATCGCAACCAGTCGTCAGAGTCGTTCAGGATCAGCGCGGAAATCCGACTTTCGCGCTCGACCTTGCGTCGGCGATCCTTCAGCTCTCGGCGCGGCTGCTTACCCATGATCGTAGAACCATGGCCGGCATCTTTCATCTTGCCGGACAGGGTGAGACGACTTGGCATGGGTTTGCCCAAGCGATTTTCGACTTGCTCGCTCATCGCGGAATCCGAGTGCCGCAGCTTGAGGCGATCACGAGCGAACAGTACCAGACGGCCGCGCGACGGCCGCGGAATTCGCGCCTCGATTCATCCAAGGCAGAACGCGTCTTAGGTATTCGATTGCCGTTATGGCGTTGTTCTCTCGAAACTTGTCTCGACCAACTCGCGGAAGGTAGAATCGATGCTGAAAGGAATTGTGCTGGCCGGAGGCAGCGGAACTCGACTGTATCCAATCACGAGAGCGGTGAGCAAGCAGCTACTGCCCATCTATGACAAGCCGATGATCTACTATCCCTTGTCAACGCTGATGCTGACAGGCGTGCGCGAGATTCTTATCATAACCACGCCATCAGATCGGTGTCAGTTTGAGCGCCTACTAGGGGACGGCAGTCAATGGGGAGTTAGGCTCAGTTACGCGGAGCAGCCCCGACCCGCCGGTCTGGCGGATGCGTTCATTGTCGGCGCAGACTTCATCGGGAGCGATCGTGTTGCGATGGTGCTTGGAGATAACATCTTCTTTGGCGACGGTCTGAGCGAAATGCTCGCAAGGGCTGCCGAGCGTGAGGAAGGTGCAACCGTTTTCGCCTATCATGTACGAGACCCGGAGAGGTATGGCGTCGTTACGTTCGACGAGTCTGATCGCCCGCTGCGGATCGAGGAGAAGCCGAAGCAGCCGAGCTCGAACTGGGCGATCACAGGTCTCTATTTCTTCGACAACAACGTCGTGCGCTACGCACGGCGCATTGAGCCGTCGTCGCGCGGGGAACTCGAGATCACCGATCTACAGATGCAGTATCTTTCGGCCAAGGCGCTCCATGTCGAGCGGATGGGACGCGGGTTCGCTTGGCTAGATACCGGAACAGTGGAGTCGCTAATCGATGCGGCTATGTTCGTGCAGACGCTTGAAAAGCGCCAGGGCATGAAGGTCGCTTGCCTTGAGGAAATTGCGCTGAGGCAGGGCTTCATCGGGCGCAACCAGATCGAAGAGTTGGCGCGACCGTTGGAGAAGAGTGGCTACGGTCAGTATTTGCGCGAGATCGGGTCTCTGCCGACTTGAGTCTCGGGTTCAGTGATCCGCAGACATTGGAACGAGTTAACTCATGGTTCTTCGATGAACATCAACCCGATCAACAGTGGGACTTTGATGCCCAATCCCTCGCAAAATTCCCCGCTGGTGCGCTATGCGCTCAGAGGATTGGAGCGGTGTTGGCTACCTGAACACGGCTGCTGGTCACACATCTACCATCTGGACGGGCGCGCTTCGCCGAACGAGTCTTTACGGCGCAGCGATGTGTTCTACACGCTTAACGTTCTGCTCGGAATGTCAAGGATAAAGGAGGTTCCTGGCAGCATCAATCTATCGGAAACATTCCATCGGAATGCGGTCCAGCTCACGGTCCTTTCGGTACCAAAGTATGCACTCGGCATGGCGCTTTGGGTTTCCGCAGAACTCAGCCTCGATCTGCCCGAACAAGTTAGGCGTGAAGTGAAAGCGCTCTTGAGCGATCAGGGGGGGTGGAAGACGTTTCGGGCCCAAGATTTGGGTATGCTGTTGACGGGCGTGGTGGCTCAGGCCAGGGCCGGCGGCAAGGAGTGGGCGCCTTTCGCCGCTCCGCTGTATCGCTTTCTCCAAGAGCGATTTTACACCGGATCAGGGCTATTCTTCGACGCAGCATCGGGATTTCGGCGGCGCTTCGCTTCGTTCGCGACGCAGATCTATCTCTCAATTGCGTGCTATCACTACGGTGAATTCGCAGGCGAGTCATCCGCACTCGCCATGGCAGAGGCCTGCGTGCGCAAGTTGATTGCGCTTCAAGGCCCCGACGGCGAGTGGCCCTGGTTCTTCGATGCGGTTGGTGGGCGCGTGCTTGATTTCTATGAAGTCTACTCGGTGCACCAGTATGGCATGGCTCCGGCGTTGCTTGAATGGGCAGAGCGCTACCGGGTTCGGGGGGCGCGGAATGCCCTAATCAAGGGATTTACCTGGGTACTGGGCAAGAACCAGCTTCGCCGCTCGATGCTGGTGCCCGATCTCGGGCTGACCATCCGATCTCAGCTCCGCAAGCAGGAGCTGACAACGAGGGCGCCCAGGATGCTGCGCGCAATCACAAACGCCTACTCCGGACACGAGTCCGGGCTAATTGAAAATGCCGGTGTCGGACTTCGGCTGGAATGCCGTAGCTACGAACTGGGCTGGATATTGTGGTCGTTCGGTCAGCGCGCTGACTTGCTGGAACTGACCCACAACTCGGCCTTTGGCAAGGTAGCCATTCCGGCCTGACGCCGTGGGACGAACGCTTGTGCTAACGGTTCCAGATGACGGCTCGCCGATTGCGCAGCAGCGACAGCATTGTTGTGACCCGATGCATTCTTACGGCACACATGACTGCGATAGCTTTGATGCGGGCCCGGATACCGTAGAGCCGGTCACTCGTTAAGATCGTGATGATGCCCGGAGCGGGCGAGGCCAGAACAAGTAGGGCCTGCGCAATCCAACGTAATCTCCACGCCGGCTTACCGTCGGCCATGTTGCGGTAGTGCAGAAGCTGTCGGTCCCACTTGACATAGAGCTCCTGGAGAGAACTCCTGGCCGGGTGGAAGACGATCATTTCCGGGATATATTGAAATCGAAGCCCGGCACGCTGCGCCCGTTGTCCCCACTCCATATCCTCCGCCACGTCGATCCCTGCGAACGGACCGACGCAATGGAAATCCCGGCGAAGCATTGCCATGTTGCCAGTGCCACAATAGCCATCGCGCTCGATATAGAGCTTGAATCGATAAGCGAAGACGCTCTCGTAGGCCGCGATGGCATCCTGATGTGGCTTCGTGCCCCGCCAGATGCGGACGTCCCCTCCGAGCACTGTTCGAGGCGGCAACGAATGCAGTGAGCGCCACACGCTGCTCAGCCAATCCGGATGTGCCCTGCAATCGGCATCAATGAAGGCAAGCACCTCGCCGCTCGCAGCAGCAACTCCGGTGTTGCGCGCCGGGCCAGGCCCGGGCCGCGCCTCGCACAACAGTCGTACGCCCGGATATTGAGCGAGGACGTCGGTTGGCAAGGTTGCGGAGCCGTTGTCAACGACAATGATCTCGAACGAATCCCGGGGAAGGCTCTGCGCCTCGAGACTGGCCAGGCATGTTTTCAGCGCGCTTGGCTGATTCAAATGTGGGACAATCACCGAAATCGCCCGAGATTTAATGTTCATTTAATTCTCTCCGCCACTGACTGCCGCGACTTGCCCGTCGCCGGCGCTGTCGGCCTCGCATTTAAGGTCAAAATATAATATCAATATAACTTGCAAATAAAATCGCTATCATTATTATCTCGATATTATTTAAGTTCAATTGCAGGCGGTCCATCGCTCGAAGCGAACCATGGCCGGGGAGGAACCCATGCGTGCCTACTTTCTGGGGTGCCCCATCGATATCTTGACTATGGCAGAGACTGTCGACCTTGCTCGTAAGGCCATGCGAAACCGTCAGCGTCTGCAGCATGTGGCGCTCAACGTAGCGAAGTTCGTCAACATGCGCTCCGATCCAGTGCTTGCCGCTGATGTCGCCAACAGCGACATTGTCGGAATCGACGGCATGGGAATCCTGTGGGGAGCGCGGGTGTTTGGTCTCCCGGCAACGTCGCGAGTCACCGGCGTAGATCTACTCAGCGAGTTGCTGAAAGTGTGCGCCCAAGAGGGCCTCCGACCGTATTTTCTGGGAGCCTCACCCGCCGTCGTGCAACAGGCGGCGCAGCGTGTTCGGGACGAGCACCCTTCGCTTGTCTTTGCTGGGTTGAGGCACGGCTATTTTTCGAGCGAGCAGGAGAACGAGGTCGTCCGCGGCATTCAGTCCAGTGGCGCTGATTGCCTGTTCATCGGCATGCCCACGCCGCGGAAGGAACGATTTCTTGCGGCCCACCGCGACGAGCTCGGCGTACCGTTCATCATGGGCGTGGGCGGCGGGTTCGACGTTCTCGCGGGCTCGGTTCGGCGAGCTCCCACTCGCATGCAGCAGCTCGGCCTCGAATGGTTGTACCGCATCTATCAGGAGCCCAGGCGGATGTGGTGGCGGTATGCCAGGACCAACACGCTATTTGCGGGAATCTTGACGCAAGCCTTCATGTGGCAGGCAGTTAGACGGGCGCCTGGCATGTACAGTGTGCTGCCCCCCGGGGCAGGTCGGATCGGAGGGTGAGACGTGCGAAAGCATTTTCTCATCCTGTTAGGAACCAGGCCGGAAGCGATTAAGCTGTTTCCGGTCATCAAGCGGCTCAAGGCCGAAAAGAGCAAAGACATCGCCCTCACGGTCTGCGCGACAGCGCAGCACAGGGAATTGCTCGACCAGGTTCTCAAGGTGGCCAAGGTGGTCCCGGATGTCGATCTCGACGTCATGACAGTGAATCAGACGCTCGATAGTCTAACCGGCCGGCTATTGTCGCAGATCGGAGATGTGCTGGAGAGGGTGAAGCCCACCAGAGTGATCGTCCAGGGCGACACTGCGACTGCTATGGCAGGTGCGCTGTCGTCGTACTATCACCGCGTTCCGGTCTCACATGTCGAGGCGGGACTGCGAAGTGGAGATATCTTCGCACCCTGGCCCGAGGAGGTGAACCGCAAGATTGTCGGCTCGATCGCCGATCAGCATTTCGCGCCGACCGAGCGTGCTGCGAGAGCGCTGCGGGCGGAGAACGTCTCAAAGGATCGCATTCATGTTACAGGAAATACGGTCGTTGACGCGCTGATCCTCGCGAAAGCCATGGTGGAGGCCGATCCGCAGCTCTCGTCCCGCTGGGACGGAATCAAGAAGCGCCACGGCAACCGCCGCATTATCCTAGTCACTTGCCATCGCCGAGAGAATTTCGGCGGGGGAGTTTTCAACGTCGTCAATGCACTGGAGACAATCCTGAGCAGGGAGGACGTTGCCGTCGTACTTCCGGTTCACCCGAACCCGAACGTTCGCGACGTGTTCGCGAGCCGCCTCGCCGATCATCCGCGTGTCGTACTCATTTCTCCTCAAGAGTACACCGATTTCGTCAGCCTTCTGTCGCTCTCGTATTTGGTTCTCACTGACTCAGGAGGCGTGCAAGAAGAGGCGCCGACGTTCGGAAAGCCCGTCCTTGTCATGCGCGAAACGACGGAACGTCCGGAGGGCGTCGAGGCCGGCACCGCACGACTGGTCGGCGCGAACTACGATAGGATCGTCTACGAAACATTTCGTCTTCTCGACGACGATGAGACTTATTCGGCTATGGCTCGCTCCCATAATCCCTTTGGTGACGGGCGGGCGAGCGAGCGGATCGTGAAGGTGCTTCTTGATGCCTGAATTCCATAAAGTTGCTGTCATCGGACTTGGCTACATCGGCTTGCCGACAGCCGCGCTGATAGCCAGCCGCGGCCTTCAGGTGGTTGGGGTGGACACAAAGGAATATGTGGTCAGGACGGTTGGTTCCGGATCCATTCACATTTCGGAGCCCGATCTTGATGGTCTCGTTTCCAAAGTGGTGTCGAGCGGAGCGTTGACGACATCGAGCGAACCGCAAGCCGCCGACGTCTTCATCATCGCAGTACCCACACCTATTGACGGAAACAATCGGCCGGATTTGTCCAACGTGAATACCGCGGTCGAGTCCATACTCGATCTGCTTCGACCGGGTAATCTCGTCATTCTCGAATCGACGTCGCCGATCGGAACGACTGAAGGAATCGCCAAGCGGATTAGCGAACGCAGGCCCGACCTGAGAGTTGGTGTCAACGGTCATGAGGATGGTGCAATCTACGTCGCTTATTGTCCGGAGCGCGTATTGCCCGGGAGGATCTTGAGTGAGCTGATCAACAATGACCGATGCATTGGGGGAGTGACCCCTGCCTGCACTCGCCGGGCTCAGCGCTTCTATAAAATGTTCGTTCGGGGGGCCTGCGTCGCGACCACCGCGCGCGCGGCCGAGTTGGTCAAACTCACGGAGAACGCGTTCCGCGACACGAACATTGCATTCGCCAATGAGCTCTCATTGATCTGCGATAGGTTCGACATCAACGTTTGGGAGGTTATCGATATTGCCAACCGTCATCCGCGCGTGACTGTGCTGCGACCGGGACCAGGTGTGGGTGGTCATTGCATTGCGGTCGATCCCTGGTTCATCATCGACTCGGCGCCGGACCTCGCGCGCCTCATGCGGGCGAGCCGCGAGGTCAACATTGCCAAGACGGAAAGCATTATCGAGCGAGCCGAGGCTCTGATCGACGATCATCCATATGCAAACGTGGCTTGCTGCGGGCTGACGTTCAAGGCAAATGTCGATGATTTGCGCGAAAGCCCGGCGATGGAAATCGCAATACACCTCGCGAAGAAGTACGGGGAGCGCATCAAGTTTGTGGAACCGAATCTGCGGCACTTACCGCCCGAACTTGCTGACTATCGGCTGGGATTCTTGAGCATCGACCAAGCATTGCGCACGTGTGAGATCGCCCTTCTCCTGGTCGACCACGACGAATTCAAGATGGTTCCACTAGCCGAACGCCGTCATCTCGACGTCATCGATACTCGGGGTATATGGCAAGATATGCCTGCGCGAACGTGAAGCTGCCGAACCCTCCAGAGGCGAGACTACCGATTTGATACCCTTCTTGGACTTGAAAGCACAAGCTCGGACAGTCGGATCGCAAATCGACGTTGCGATCGCGCGCGCCGTTCGGGACCTGCGGTCTACATGGAGGCCCGAAGCGGCCGCTTTCGAGGAGCGGTTTGCCGACTACTGCAATGTCGCGTGCTGTTGCGCTGTCAACAGCGGCACGTCGGCGCTCCGTCTCGCATTGCTGGCGGCTGGAGTTGGGCCGGGCGATGAGGTGATCACCGTCTCGATGAATTTCGTCGTGGCGACCGCTGCCATCATCAGGTGCGGTGCAACACCGGTCTTTGTGGACGTTGATCCAGTCACGTGGACGATGAATCCTGCTTTGATCGAGGCTGCGATTACGAACAGAACGAGGGCGATCCTGCCGGCCCATCTGCATGGGCTCATGGCGGACATGGATCCGATCATGTCGATTGCCCGCCGCTATGGTCTCTTTGTGATCGAGGACGCTTCGCAGGCGCATGGTGCTGTGTACAAGAGCAGGCGTGCCGGCTCGATCGGAGACTTGGGCTGCTTCAGCTTCTATCCCGATAAGAATCTCGGAGCCCATGGTGAGGCCGGAGCAGTTGTTACCGATCAGCCGGAACTCGCGCGACGTGTGTCGTGGCTCCTCGGTCGGACTCAGGATGACGAGCGCAATCACGTTTTCGCAAGATGCGATGATCGAATGGACGAATTGCAGGCGGCAGTACTGAACGTAAAGATGGATCACATCGAATCCTGGACTGAGACACGTCGAGCGATCGCGGCGCAATATGATCAGGCATTGTCGACTGCTGCACTTGCGAGTCCGCGGCCACCCAGCCACAGCCGGCATGTCTATCATATCTACGCCCTCAGACTTCAGCATCGCGATCAGGCTCTTGCCATGCTAGGCCGCGCGGGCATCGGCGTCGGCATTCATTACGCCGTTCCGGTGCATTTACAACAGAGCTACGTAGAACTTGGATATCGCGTCGGCGATCTGCCTGTAAGTGAGAGGCTTGCGCGTGAGTTTCTATCGCTTCCCATTTATCCCGAGCTGTTGCCGGAGCGAGCCGGCATTGTTGCTTCCGAAGTGAGAAAAGTTGCTCCACGAGAGGCCCAGATATTCCGGAGCGACCGGGTATTTCAGAACAAAATGCCTCGAGATGGCCGATTAGCCTAGAACCAGGAGAGCGGTCAGCATGGATCTCAAGGGCAAACGCGTTCTCGTTACCGGAGGGGCCGGATTCATCGGTTCGCATATCGTAGATTTGTTGTGCGACGAAGGCTGCGTCGAGATCGTCGCGCTGGACAACATGACGACCGGCCGACCGGAGAATCTTAGGAAGTCGCTTAATCGAGGCCCCGTTCGACTAGTCCGTGGTGATTTGCGCGACACCAAGTTGGTAGAAGCTCTTGTAAAGGGAGCCAACATCATCTTTCACCACGCTGCACCATGCAGCGCCCATTGCATGGCCGAGCCGCGTCTTGCCATGGAGGTCATGGTGAACGGTACCTTCGACCTGCTTGAACTTTGCGTCAAGTATGACGTCGAGAAGTTCATCGCTGCGTCTTCCGCTGCGGTGTACGGCGCGGTGGAGGAAGTGCCGACGACGGAGCATCAGAATCCGTATGGAAACCGTACGGTCTATGGAACAGCGAAGGTCTGCATTGAAGGCCTGCTCCGCGCCTATAACGATATGCATGGCCTCGACTATATCGCTTTGAGATATTTTGACGTGTATGGCAGCCGAATGGACGTGCACGGCCGCTACGCCGAAATGTTGACCCGCTGGATGGAGGAAGTGGAGGCTGGAACACCGCCAGTAATAATTGGGCACGACCAGCAGACCTTGGATTTAGTGCATGTCCGTGACGCAGCACGCGCAACAATCCTTGCTGCGAGGGCAAAGGTCAGCGACGAGGTGTTCAACGTGGGGAGCGGTGTCGAGACAAGCTTGGTGCAGCTCGCTTCGGCCTTGGCTTCCGTAACGGGCAATGACGGCGTGCTCCCGCAGATCGCGCCCGAGCACTCGATCAATCCTACACCGCGGCGGGTTGCGTCGACAGGCAAAGCGGAACGGCTGCTGGGCTTCCAAGCCACAGTGCCGCTCGAACTCGGACTGACGGAGTTTGTGAAGTGGTGGCGCTCCGAACGAGGACTTGCAACAGCGCGCCAACGGCAGGCTCTGGCTTCATGAGTCCCTTGCTGTGCCAAAACAGCCGAAGCCGTACGTGCAGCCGTCCTGCATTGCACTTTTGCGTGCTCCAGGCGGGCCGCCATTTGACAGAACGCTGGCCGAAACACGGAAACCGGGCAAGTTTCGTTCATGAAATTGAGTGCGATGGAGAATGGCGATGCGAGTTCTTGTAACGGGTCATCTTGGCTATATCGGCACGGTCTTGACGCCAATGCTGGTCGGCGCCGGTCACGAGGTGACTGGAATGGACAGCGATATCTACTCCCGGTGTACATACGCTGCTGGCGGTAGCATTCTCGAGGTCCCGACGATTTGGAAGGACGTCAGAGACGCGGAGGTCGCGGATCTCGTTGGCTTCGACGCTGTGCTGCATCTAGCAGCGCTCTCCAACGATCCGCTCGGCAATCTGAGGCCTCAGCTGACCGACGAGATCAATCATCGCGCAAGCGTTCGCATCGCCGAGATAGCCAAACATGCCGGCGTACGTCGTTTCTTGTTCGCCTCGTCCTGCAGCAACTATGGAAAAGCCGGCGAAGAAATGATCGATGAGACCGCCGCGCTCAATCCGGTGACCGCCTACGGGGAATCCAAGGTTGCCTCCGAACGTGATATTTCGACGTTGGCCGGCGACGGGTTTTGCCCGGTGTATCTGAGGCCAGCGACAGCGTACGGAGTCTCACCGCGGCTGCGCTTCGATATTGTCCTGAATAACCTTGTTGCATGGGCGTTTACAACAGGAAGAATTCATCTGAAATCGGATGGCTCGCCCTGGCGGCCAATCGTCCACATCGAGGATATTTCTAGAGCTTTCATCGCCGCATTGGAGGCACCTGCCGAATCCGTCTTCAATGAGGCATTCAATGTCGGTCAGACTGCTCACAATTATCGAATTCGGGATCTAGCCGAGATCGTCGCGAGTGTGGTGCCGAATTCTACGGTGGAGTTCGCCGAGGATGCGAGTCCAGATGAGCGATCCTACCGAGTGAGCTTCGAGAAGATCCGCTGTAAGCTGCCAGGGTTCCAGCCGCGCTGGGACGCTCGGATGGGCGCCGAGCAGCTCTACAGGGTCTATCGTTCGTCAAACTTGACGTTGGAAGAATTCGAAGGGCCGCGATATCAGCGGATCAGCCACATTCGGAAACTGCTTGCGGAGGGAATTCTTAATAGCGATTTGCGCCACTCGAAACTGCAGCTTCAAGCCGCGTCATGATTCCAGCTGATCGGTGCGGCAAAGCTCGACGAGCTGGAGATCGCCGAGGAAGCGTCAAGCTCATTCGTCAGAGTGGGCCTGACACGACACAGATAGTGCACTGCCAGGTCGCGCTCCCTCGAAGAGTCGCCGACGGTTGGAATGGCCTGAGGGGACGCGCGGCCGAATGTCGCAAGAACCATGGGACGAAGAGCGACGTGACGTTCGGGGAGGTGTCGCGATGTCAGTCACGTTATGTAGATCATAGCCTGGGAAAACATACATCCGACAAACGAAAATAACATCTTCCGAACCGCTGCTAGAGACAGCCGCGCCAGTTTCTCCACGTCCACCCAATAGAGAAGGCGAGCACCGTTGAAGAGATTTCAGGCAATCGAGGGATTGCGAGGCTGGCTGGCGTGGATCGTGGTCTTGGCGCACCTCGCATACTGTTCGGGCTTCAATGAGGGAACGTTGGCGGCACAGCTCAGATCACTAGGCCTACCCGCTGTCCTCGTTTTCCTTATAGTCAGCGGCTTCGTAATCACGCACGTCATTGTTGAAAAATCGGAGGCATATCCTGTCTATCTCGCCCAGCGTTTCGCACGATTGTTTCCGTTGTTCGCCGCCACCTGCATTGTTGGCTTTTTTACCAACGATCTGCTTGCCATTTCGCTAACCTCTCCTGGCTTTAACGATTCCGAATTCGCAAAGGTTGCGAATGGTGTCGCCGCAAGCAATCATAAGTACTTCTGGTCACACCTTCTCGCGCATGTCACGATGCTGCACGGTGCCATTTCGAATGCAGCGTTGCCGTACTCGGAGTACGCATTCAACATGCCAGCCTGGAGCATTTCGCTGGAGTTCCAATTCTATCTTGTTGCACCGCTGATAATCTGCATCATCCGAAATGAAATATTCATCCCAGTACTCGCGATTACAATTGCAATTTGTGAATTGTGGTTCAAGAGCTTCGTCGGCACTGTTCAGCCCGGAGCGCTGCCGCTCGCAGCTAGCTACTTCGTGGTGGGAATTGTGAGCCGGTTGACCTACCCGTATGTGGAAGGTCATAATTGGCTGGTCCCGGCAGTGGCTTTGGCAATCGTCCTTTTTCCGCTGCGCAGTGAACTGCGACCGTTCCTGATCTGGTTTATTGTATTTTTTGGTCTTCCGCAGAAGTGCCACGAACGGCCGGGACTTGCTGCCAATATATACTCTTGGGCGCTGACGAATCCCGCGGCGCAGTATTTTGGTTCGCGCTCCTACTCGATATTTTTGTGTCACTACCCTGTCATTTCAGCGATCGTTTGGTCCGTCTTCAGTTACTCTGGAGCTGCTCCTGGAATGTTGCTGCTTTCGTTCCTGAGCATACCCGCCACGATAATCGTTTCAGAACTCACGTATCGATACATTGAACTGCCGGGGATAAATGTGGGAAGACGTGCCGCGGCTTGGATGCAGCCGCCGATAACGTCGGGTGTGGCTTCCCAATGAATATTCAGCGAAGATCCGCTCAGGATCACGAGTAAGGCGGGCGAGCGGACTCCTCGCGACGCATTCGCACGCCTGCGTCAATGGCTCGGCAAACGTGGTCATCTTCCAGCCCTTTCACGCCGTGAGAGCAAATGAAGCATCCGGGGTAATCCGTTGCTCAAGCCAAGTGTGTCCATTGAAATGTTTGTATTGTTCTGCGCGCAGCTTGTCGGCCAGGCGACCGGGCGGCAGATCAACATCCGCATAGGTCAGCACTTCATCCTTTTTGACTGCGTGCCGCAACTTGCAGCCCTCAACGAGACCTTCGGGAAGGTATTGCATTTGGCTCATTTCCTCGGAGTTCACGGCTTCGCCATAGGTCATGTACATCCCATAGTCGTCGAGGACCTCGCCCGCCGCCAAATCACGCTTAGCGACGGCACAGACCTCGACAACCGGACCGGCGATGGGAGGGGCGATCAAATCTTTGAAAAGAAACGCACGAGCAATCGAGTTCGGTACTTCGAAATGAACGAGGTGATATGGTGTGAAGAACGAGTACAAGGGGCCTTCACCCATTTTGTACAAGCTCAAATACTTCTGTTGTTTTGGATCGGTGTGCTCGGCTAGCACGTAGACCTTGGTCAGAGGTGTGCCGACGACATAGTCGATGATTCCGCCCAGGGCGCGGATTTCGTCTATGTCGTAGAGGGTGCCTATCTTCATGACGTCGCCGCGATATTCCAGTCCGCGCGACATGCCGCGTGATCTGACCTTGAAGCCAGTCGCATTGGCCACGATCGTTTGCTCGAAGCTGATCTTGGATCCGTCGGCGAAGCTGGTGACCATGGCTGGGTTCTGTCCCCATTGCTCGGCAAATCCCTTCTGCGTGGTGGGGGTGCGATACGGATCCTGAAGTCCCTTGATGTTGCCGACGACGCGCGGGATCAAGCCGAGCCCCTTGACCCATCGGACCAGGTTCATTTGCACCCCCGGTTCGTCGCCATCGCATGCGGACAGGGTGCCCCCATACATCTTTGCATAGACCTGCAAGATCGGCCCGATAGTCGCGTCGATCTCCGCGTTCATGAGAACCATGGTCTTTTGATGCTTGAAGGCTTCCAGCGCGACGTGGGCCCCGAATTCAACCGATCCGGTTACGTCGACGATCACGTCGACCAGGTCCGATCTGGCGAGGAGGAACGCGTCCTCGGTGACCGCCGGAACGCCAGCGGCAACGGCTCTGTCCAGCTGCCCTTGGCTGTCCGCGTAAACCACGTCGGCTAGGCCGGAATAGTTGAATACGTCACGGCCACGCTGAGGCTTTCGGCTGTATATGGCAACCACCCTCATTCCAGGAACACTGTTGGTTATCTGATTGGCAATCCCCTGAACCATGAAGCCTGCGCCGAGAAGGCCGACGCGGATTGGCTTTCCCGCCGCATGACGGGCTTTTAGGGCGTGATCGATGAGTATCATCGTAGATTCTTTCAACTGGAGGGATCGGTCAACGCTGCGAGCAACGTTCTTTCGGCGTCAACCCGCGACGCCGGCGAGTTCCATCCGCTCTTTCAGTTCGGATTCGACCTCGTTAAGCAACCGAAAGTTCTGATCCTTCTCCGAGATCACGGAAACCGGAAGCGGCCACGTCAGTCCGAGCCGAGGATCGTTATACATCAGCCCGCTCTCCGCCTCGGGGGTATAGAACTGTCCCACCTGGTAACTGGTATCGGTGTTGTCGACGAGAGTCTGATAACCGTGAGCAAAACGTTCCGGCACATAGAGCGACCGATGGCTGCTCTCGTTCAGTTCGATGGCGACATGTTGCAGGTAGGTCGGGCTTTCAGGGCGCAGGTCGACTATAATGTCGAGGATGGCGCCACGTGTGCAACGAACCAGTTTCGTTTCCGATGCCGGCGGAAACTGAAAGTGCATACCGCGCAAGGTTCCCCGCCGGGTATTTGACGCGATGTTGGCCTGCGCGATGACCGGATTGAGGCCGAGGGTCCTAAACTCCCTCTGGCAAAAGGCTCGCCCAAAAAAGCCGCGGGAATCTTCGCGGCGTTCAATATCGATAATGTAGGCTCCTTTAAGTTCGGTTTCGGTTATAATCACCCCAATTCCTCCATAACTGCCCGCGCCGGCATTCAAGCGCATCGAAATGTCAACGATGATAATGCTTAAGGACGGAATCTCAAAATAGTTTTCAAAAAATATTGATTAATTCAGTTTGCAATATAAAATGCGACATTCAATAGTGGATTTTATGTTATTTAAATCGAGGCCTGTAGGACCCGCTCTTGACGATCTGTGGCGACCGAAACGGCCGGCAAAAACATGGGAAGCGCTAGCCATGAAAGTTGTGCTGTTCTGTGGGGGGCTCGGGACCCGTATCCGAGAATATTCCGAAAGCATTCCGAAGCCCATGGTGCCCGTCGGCCAACACCCGATGCTGTGGCATGTTATGCAATACTACAGCCAATATGGTCACCGCGATTTCATATTGTGCCTGGGTTATAAAGCCAATGTGATCAAGGAGTACTTCTTGAACTCGGATCGCTGGGCCCACAGCGATTGCGTTGTTTCCAACTTCGGCAGGAAGGTTGAGGTCATCGGCGAGCAGCCACCGGATTGGCAGGTTTCGTTAGTTGACACCGGCATTTGGCGAAATATCGGTCAGCGCTTGATGGCGGTGCGCTCCCTCGTAGAGAACGAGGAGGTCTTTCTCGCAAACTACAGCGATGGTCTGACCGACGCGCCGTTGCCGGAAATAGTCGAGCGGTTCAAGAAGAGTGAAATGGTTGGATGCTTTGTTGCCGTGCATCCCCCGTTCAATTTTCACCTTGCTGAATTCAACGGCGGAGACACCGTCAAGCGTTTCCGCTCCAGTCAGCAGGCCGAGATCTGGATCAATGGGGGCTACTTCATCTTCCGGAGAGAGATCTTCGACTACATACGCGAGGGCGAAGAGCTTGTGCTCGAGCCATTCAATCGCCTGATCGAGGCCGGAAAACTCATGGCCTACAAGTACGAAGGTTTTTGGCGCGCGATGGATACGCTGCGAGACCGGCAGGTTCTCGAGGAGATGATTGAGCGGGGCGAAATGCCCTGGAAGGTTGTTCCGGAAGTGCGCACACAGGCTGCTTCATGAAGGGGTTTCAGCTTGCCGCGCCCGGAGAGCGTCTCTCGATCCTTTGTCTCGGTGCGCACTCGGATGACATCGAAATAGGTGCCGGTGCGACGATTCTGAACTTGACGGCGCGTGGCGTTCGGCTTGACGTGCATTGGTGTGTACTTAGCGCGGCAGGTGAACGTGAGAGTGAGGCGAGGGCGTCTGCGGCTGAATTCGTGTCCGACGCAGCCCGTTCTCAAATTGAAGCAATGTCCTTTCGAGACGGCTTCTTTCCAGAGCAGGGTGACGAGATCAAGAAGTGGTTTGAGTCGTTGAAGCGACGAGTTGAGCCGGATCTGATCCTGACGCACCGCGGAGACGATGCCCATCAGGATCATCGTCAGGTGTCACGTTTAACTTGGAATACATTCAGAGATAATTTGATTCTAGAATATGAGATTCCCAAGTGGGACGGGGACGTCGGTCGACCAAATTTGTATGCGCCCGTTTCAGCTCGAGCATTGCAGCGCAAGATCGACCTCCTGATGTCGCATTTTGGAAGCCAGCGCTCCAAGCAATGGTTCGATCCTGAAACCTTCCGCGGATTGGCACGGATCCGGGGCATGGAATGTCGGGCTCCAGAAAGGTACGCCGAGGCATTTCTTGCGCGTAAGCTCGCCCTAGGTTGAAGAGGTTCGCCATGTGGCTTGCTGTAGGGGCTCGTTTTGGAGCGATCTATGGATGATCTGAAGGCGAGGGCGGTTCGCGGCGGCTTTGCAAAGCTTTGTGGTCAGGCCGCAAATTTCGCCCTTCGAATCGGCTCCCTAGCGATTCTAGCCCGCTTGCTGGATCCGGAGGACTTTGGGTTGATCGCGATGGCGACCGTCGTTACGGGAATATATGGCCTCTTCAGCACTGCGGGTCTCTCGTCGGCCACCGTTCAGCAGGCAACGATAACCAATGAGCAGATCTCGACGCTATTTTGGATCAATCTTGGGGTGGGGCTACTGCTTGCCCTCATGACCGCGGCCAGCGCGCCCGCCCTCGTTGCTCTTTATCATCAACCTCGGCTTTTCTGGGTGACGATCGCCATCGGCTTCGGGTTCGTTCTCAACGGGGCGGGTGTACAGCACTCCGCGCTTCTTGAACGCCAGTTGCGCTATGTAGCGTTGACGATAATTGATTTGGTGTCGCAGATTGTAGGTATCGGCGTTGCGCTTTGGATGGCGGTAGCCGGCTTCGGCTACTGGGCGCTGGTCGCGGCGGCGATCGTCTCGCCTGCGATGAATACTGTCTGCATGTGGCTGGCGACGGCTTGGATACCGAGTGCCCCACGTTGGGGAAGAGCAACCTTTCCAATGCTGCGATTTGGCGGGACAATTACGCTAAATGGCCTGATCGTTTATGTCGCCTACAATTTCGACAAGGTAGTCATCGGTCGGTTTTGGGGCGCGGACGCCCTGGGAATTTATGGAAGAGCATATCAACTTGTCACGATTCCCACATCCAACTTCAATTCTGCGGTGGGCGGCGTCGCGTTCTCGGCATTGTCGCGGCTCCAGCACGATCCCGTCCGTTTGAGGAATTACTTTTTGAAGGGCTATTCGCTGGTTGTCTCGTTGACAATGCCCACGACGATTTTCTGTGCCATGTTCAGCAAAGACATCGTTCTGGTCGTTCTTGGACCAAAATGGATCGAGGCAGCAATCATCTTCCGCCTGCTGGCACCAACGGTCCTGGTGTTCGGGATGATCAATCCCCTGGCATGGCTTCTCTTTTCTGTCGGTCTCACAAGACGAAGCCTGACGATAGCTTGCGTCATCGCTCCGCTGGTTATTTCGGCCTATCTCATCGGGCTGCCGTATGGACCGAAGGGCGTTGCAATTGCCTATTCTACTGCGATGACGCTGTGGGTGCTTCCCCATATTGCCTGGTGTCTGCACGGAACGGCGATTTCGCTGTCGGACCTGTTCCTGGCGGTGAGGGGCCCGTTTCTCTCAGGTGTCGTGGCTGCTCTGGTTGCGTTTGGTGTCCAGCTAGAGTTCGGAGAGTGGGGGCCGCCTTATGTTAGATTGATGATTGAGGGTGGCATCATGCTTGGGGTCTACTACTCGATGCTGCTGCTCATAATGGGCCAAAGGGCGTTCTATCTGGATCTCCTTACGGCGCTGAGGAAGCCGCGATTGCCTGAATTGCCGGACCGCACGGCTTCAGTTGGGTGACCTGGATTTTTGTTCGAGGAACTGGCGAGCATGAGCATACGATCAGGCGATTGGATGGAAGTAAGAACTAAGGACGAAATCCTAAGTACGCTGGATAAAGCCGGTCGGTTGGATGGGTTGCCATTTATGCCGCAGATGTTCCAGTACTGTGGCCAGCGCTTTCGCGTCTACAAACGGGCGCACAAGACCTGTGATACCGTCTCGGGAAAATCGCTTGGAAGAAAACTTGCGGATGGGATTCACCTGGATCTCCGCTGCGATGGCAAGGCACACGGTGGCTGCCAAGCGTCGTGCTTGCTCTTCTGGAAGGAAGCTTGGCTCAAGCCTGTCGCGGAAGCGTCTACTTCGACGATATCGTCGCCAGAGTGCGGAGCGCCGCATGGCGGCAAGATCGCTCCGGTCGTTTGCACAGAGGAAGACGTCGGCAAAGCAACACACATCCGTGGAGCCGATGGCGAGCCGATATACATTTGCCAGGCAACCCGACTGCTCGAATACACTACGCCCCTACCGTGGTGGGACGTTAGGCAGTACGTTGAGGATTATACGTCCGGCAATGCTACTTTGGGCCGCATATTTTGCGGTTTTATCTACGTGGGATACTTCTTCGGTTCGTTGGCCTTTCGCGGCAGGCTTGGGATTCCCGGCCGTTGGCTGTACGATCGCTTTCAAGCGATCAGGAACGGATTTCCATTCCCGCGAAGACGTGGCAAGATACCGCTCGGAAAACCTACTCCTACATGTGAGTTGAACCTCCAACCCGGAGAACTGGTTCGGGTGAAGTCGTACGATGAGATTCTCGCCTCGCTCGACACGGCAGGCCAAAATCGAGGAATGGCCTTCGATGCGGAGCTGGTGCCGTTTTGCGGAGGAACTTATCGCGTCAAAGCGAGAGTGAATAATTTCATCGACGAAAGCACCGGAAAAATGAGAAGAATGAAAACTCCGGCTGTGCTGCTAGAGGGGGTGTGTTGTCAATCGCGCTATAGTCACAACCGAATGTTTTGCCCACGAAGCATATATTCGTGGTGGCGTGAGGCTTGGCTCGAAAGAGTTTCGGAGGAGACCGCCCACTGACGCGTCGCGGTGGCCTTTACCCTAGACCAATCGGCACCGCCTGCCGCAAGTCCTCGACTGCGTCCCCTGAGCCAACACCAGTTTATGTCTTCGGCGCAGCTGCATATTTGTTGCGGACGGCCATGAGCGACTTGGTCAAGCCGAAGACCTTCTCCGGAACGATGGTTGCGTCGGGGAACAGTGCCGAGAACATGGATCGATCGAGCAATGTTGAACTCTGAATCGTTCTCATCGCGTCGTCGACGGTCTCGGCTTTGGACCAGTACGGCCCGCATTTTCGAGACATGACCAGCCGGAACTTCAGGGACTCGGGAAGCCAGTGCAGAAGCGGCGTTCTCGCATGGGGTTCGATTGGAAACCAGTAATAGGGCGTTTGAACGAAATAGCTTGGAGCTATGCGACGAATCTCATTCGCCATCGACATCATGCTCGACCACTGGCCTACATGTTCGATGACAGAATTCGAATGGATCACATCGAAGCTATTGTCGGCGAGTTCGGGCATGTGGCAGGCATTGCCCTTGAGAAACATAAGCCCCGGCTTTGCAAGTCCCTCACCGTCCAGATTAATCAGTGTTATTTCCACTGGCCGGGAGATCAATCGTCGCTTATCGTGCCAATATGCTTCGACACCGCCGACGTCGAGAATGCGCAAGGGGCGGGCCATTGCCGGAATCGATGCAAGTAAATCCAGAAAAATGGAGAATCTTGCGAGACGATAACAGCTTGCTGCTGCTTTCTCGTAACCATTGAATTCATCGGCTCTACCAACCGCCATTTTATGGTTTGCCACTGCTACATAACCTCTCGCAGACGTCGACGATTGGGCCGCGGCGGCGCAATTTGTCGATTTAATTATGCTTGGTAATTTGCCTGAACTTTATAAATTGATCAACCATGATATAATGCGCGCGTCGCTTAGATCGGCGCTGGTCGAGCCCTTTGTTAACCCGGTCCTTAGAGTCGAGAGTCGCCTCCGTCGTGTGTCGTCTGCCCTGTGGCCGGGTTGGCAGAGAATTGGTCGGAATCGAACCCTCTCCGGCGTCTCAAATGGAAGGCCGCCAGCTCGAGCAGAGGGTTGCGCATTATGGCGTCGCGCACGACCCGTGCTTTTGGTCATCGGGATAAATTAACCAGGAGATGGAAAAAGCCGTGATCCTTGATTCGATGGCCGACGTTGCGATCCTTATCGTTGGATTTCGCAATGCCGAGGACATTAGAGATTGTCTCGTGGCTCTGTCGGGCGCGACGGGACATCCGGAGTTTAACGTATTTATTTGCGAGAATGGCGGGAGGAGCGCGTTCCATCGGCTGGTTGAGCGGCTCTGCGACACCGAGGGCCCATGCACCGACGCCACCAGGGTCGATGTTCAGGCCGACGTCGGCCTGGGTCGATGTTCGGAGGTTCAGCGATTGAGATTGCGGACAAGCCCTTCCAATGTGTGGGTTGCATGTGCGGCCGGAAATCTCGGATACGCAGGCGGCATCAACCTCTGGCTCGATCGATTGCAGGATGTTTCCGGATGGAACGGAATCTGGGTCTTAAACCCTGACACCCTGCCGGAAACAGGAGCCCTCGCTGCCTTGGTCGAGCGAGCTGCGAGTGGCAACAAGGGGATGGTGGGCAGTACGATCGTAGATGTCGACGGAACGGCGACCGTACGCTGCCGGGGCGGACTCCATTGGCAAAAATGGCTTACGAGACCAGTTGCGATCGGCCGCGGTGAACAGTTGAATTCGCCTCACGACGTGCGCGCAATTGAAGCCGCCATGGACTGTCCCTCAGGCGCATCCATGTATGTGACGCGCGATTGTATTGAGAAAATCGGTCCTATGGACGAAAGCTATTTCCTCTTCTCCGAGGACCTAGACTGGGGGATCCGCGCCAAACCGTGTGGTTTGGGCTATGCGGCTGCGTCCATAGTTCGGCACAAGCGTGGGACGACGACCGGATCTGCTAGGGATATTTCCGCAGTGCCACGATTCTCCGTGTATCTTCAGCACCGCAACGCCGTTCGCTTCGTGCGTAAGCATTTCCCTATGGCATTGCCGTTCTGCGCCGTGGTCATGGTTCTGTATGCTGTCAGGTATTTTGTTAAGGGAGCATGGCAGAACTGCATCGCGGGCCTCCACGGTACATTTGCAGGACTGAGGGGCGAAATGGGTCCGCCGATCTGCTATCCCGAGATCTCCGAACTGGCAGAGTCCCGCGGCGGAGTTCTTCCCTAACAAAGACCGCTTTAGCGTCGTACAGTCGCCTTCCCGTTGAATCGAGCGACTTTTCGGGACTGGGGCCGATCGAACGCCGCCGGTCTATCGAATGCCCCTCCCTGTGATCATGTTCCAGTTTTCAACCAGAGACCATTTCAAAACAGAACCTGGATAAAACGCACCATACGCCCCAGTCGTGTCGAAATAATTGTGATGAGCAGTCGCAATCCCCTCGATAGGAGTACTATGGGGCTTGCTCGTTGCGTACCTGCTCGAGCCATGCAGCATGTAGGACATCGCAAGGCGGCCTTTCGCGATCATCGTATTGTAGGCAAATGTAGGGTTTACCAATACGCCGGAGTTGGTCCCATCGCTGATATAGAGTTGAAAGCCTTCACCGCTCGCTGCCTGGCGCGTTTGATACGTCGTGTTGTACGCAATCACCACCGCGTTCGTTACGTTCGATCCCATCATTTGCAAATAATTGAGATGAGCACCGGCAACCGTTCCGCCATTCTCGATAAGGTTGTAACGGTAAATGAGATTGGTGGTGCCACCTATCTCGACCGCGTGCTGCGGGAAATCCCTCATCCAGTTGTACTGAACAACGACATTGCCATGAGCAGAGATGAGCGAGCTGCCGTCGGCTCCTCCTGCTATCGTGCAGAATTGTACTGTAAGATCAGGCGACTGCTCATCGGCGTTTATCTCTCCGGCGCTGCTAGTGCTTTGAAATTTGCTGTTGGTTACGACGCCCCTGGGAGAGTTGACGAACAGGAGGATCGCACCTCCGTGAAGGGAAAAATCGACGCTGTCGATATGGACGCCGTTGGTGTTGTCGACGCGAACAAGATTGTCGACGATCGAAATGCCTGGACCGCGCAAATCGCGCCAGTCGGTAAGCACGGTATCGGCCGGAACACCAACGCCGTAATCAACACCAGCCACTTTCCAAGGTGGCCTCTTGACATAGCTTGTCAATAGTTCTGGCTTCTGAATGGGCGCGTGCGGTGCGTTCGCATGTCCATCGTCCAGCAGATCGAGTTCTGATGCAGTACCGTCACGCAATGCGAACGGCAAGCAAGACAACAGGAGTGCGGTGCACGATCTCGAGATCATTGCAGCCAACAAGGCAGAACCTCAATACTTGGTCGCCAGTGCGGACGCCGGTCAATGGATCTGATCGCAGTTGGCACGTGTACGGTATGCATCGGTTTCGATGCTGTCACGCGATTTCGTTGGCGATAGTTGTTATTCTGCCGGCGTGACGTGGCCGAGCCGATGTTGTCGAGCCTGATAGCTTGCGCCGAGTGGTCGGCAATCCGTGCCAACCGCCTGCAAAATCGCCGAAGGTGTTCAAATTGCCTTGGGGCCGACCGAACCTGCCACCTGATCGAGACTAGAGTCGAGTGTTGGGTCCTGAAATCAGAAAAACGGAGCGAGTTCAAAGATCGTTGACACCCGTTCAGCATCCAACTTCTATAGGATTACTAGTTGGAAGGGGAGAGACCCGACAATGACTCGGAGAATCGGCCTTCTGGGGTATAGAGCGCTCAATTCCCTGCGCACTCATGGAGTTCGTGAGACTTGCCGACGCGCCGGTCGGTATTTTCTCAGTGGGGTGGGTCCAGCGAGGTCAAACCAAGATTTGTTTGATGCAACATACGGCACTGACACCGGTGGGATATCACCCGTATGGGATTTGGACACGGACTCCGCAAACGCGCGATACGGTGAAAGATATCAGGCCATTCCTGCGGATGAGCTGGATACGGCCTTGTCGTTCTTGCACAAGGATTGGTCCGCCTTCACATTCGTGGATCTAGGGTGCGGGAAGGGACGTGCATTGATTGCGGCTTCTCAGCACGGGTTTGCACGCGTGATTGGTGTCGAGTTCGCGAAGTCGCTGGTCGATCTTGCGATCAAGAACGGCAAGATTGCGGGAGTGAGGGTCGAAGTCAGGAATGAAGATGCCGCTCAATTCGAGTTTCCAGAAGGCGATATAGTCGTGTTCATGTTCAATCCTTTTCGAGAAACCGTCATGCGGCAGGTTTTGTGCAATCTGGCGCGACACCAGGGAAAGCTGTATCTGCTATATTACCGTCCCGAGCAAAGCGCGGTTGTCGACGAGCGAACCGATTTTCTCGCGAAAATCGGCCAAATACCTACCGCTCCCGGATTCTGTGTCTGGCAGGGCGTTGCGAGAGCGCGTGAAAGTGGTTCGGAACGTTGCTAGATGGTCGGCGCCCGATTTCGACGTCGTCCTCGCGCGCCGATTTGTTGGCCATTGCCATGGTTCGTATGATTTCGCGGTTGGTGCTGTGCTCGCCGTAAGAATTAGCTCTTCTCGGTCACCTTCATCCGCCAAAGCCGCTTGATTTTGTCAGCTAGTGGCCCCATCGCCGTCTTGGTTGCCTGGGTCATCGTCCCAAGTCCTGAGCGGAGCGCGTTGATCGCCACGGCCTTTGCCGTCGGTGCAAAGATGCAGATGACGGCCTCCTGGCGCTCGCGATTCGAAAGCCTCGCTTTGTAAAGTGCATCGCCGATGCCGAAATCAATTTGCTCGATCGGAGGGCCAATCGGATCTCGACCGAGCTCCTCGATCACCTGTACGATCAGATATAGACCTGGGCCGTATTTGGCGTAGGCAGGGTCAAAGGCGAGATAATCGCTGACGAACACTCCATTCCGAAGCGAGCCGATCCAGAAGGCACCAGGCCGCTCGTCGAGATAAAGGATGTATGCCCGCAGCCATCCCTTACGCGCCTCAAACTCAAGGCGTGATCGGACGATCGGCGTTGCGGAAAAGCCGACTCCGAGACCACGCTGATACGATTTACTTACGACCTTCTCTGCGTCGGCGACGAGCCGATCGAGTTGGTCGAGCTTCGAAAGTTTGTCGATCCTACTATTGGGAAAGGTATCCGTCAGCTTTCGGGCGAGACTTCTGAAATTGTATCGATGCTTTTTTGTCAGACTAGACAGGACTTCAGTTCGGTTTGAAATATCGCGAAATCGATGAATTTGATGGTTGACGGCATAGTCCGAGCAATACCAGCGCGGAAGTGTCTTGGCCGATCGGAACAGAGCCGAATCGACCTCGGCGTAATGGAAGACGGCCCCCTCGGCCTCGCCCGTCTTCAGTGAATCGAGGACGCTGCCGATAAGGAGTTTGGCGTTGGTATTGGATGTATCTCCTAGCCATCCACCGTGCACGAACTGCAGGAGGCGCATTGACGGCGCCGGAAGGCTCAAGTAACCGAGCTTGATGGATAACCGGGCGTCCTCAAGTCTGCCAGCAAGAAGAGCCTTTGGAGTATCTGCATCATAGAGCACCACGACATGTGGTCGTCGTGCTTCCGAGCGGAGAGCCGCGAAGAACAGGTAGAAATCGAGATCTGCGTCTCGACCAGGGTTGCAATCATTCCAAAATTCGCGAACTGTTTCGATTTCCTTGGGGGTCCTGAGGATTTGGACACGATATTGATACTGATGCATGACACCTGCGTTTCGGGATGCCAGATGGTGGAATGGCGTTGCCTTTGCGATCTCACACGCGCGAAGTCCTCGGTTCTTGAAAGCCCTCTGGAGATCACCTCATTGGCGAACAAGTGCTGATCTGACGTAGCTGTTCGGAGCAGCCTTCCCAAGTTCATCGAAGGCATGTCTGTGACGTACGATCGCGCATTCGGCGAGGTTCGCTCGAATACCGGGAAAAGCGCCAAGCAAAATCCAACAAGCTCCCCAAAAGTGCACTGTGAAACCCAGAAACGTGGCAACTGTCACGACGACGCCAAGTGCGACGGACAACAACCGCTCTTCGCGGGAAAGGCTATCAGCGTTATCGATTGGACCTAACCAAAATGCCCCTGCCATTGTCAGGAAGATGAATAAGGTGCCAGGAATCCCGAACATCATCGCGGTCCTGAGCCAAAAAGCGTCCACGCTCGTTCCGATCAACGCACCATTGACTTGCCAATCCCAATCTTCGGTCAAACCGATGCCGAAAAGCGGGGAGCCCCATACCAATGGTAATGCGGCATTCCAGACTGCCTGTCGGTACCAGGCGGCCTCGGGACTCAGTCCTCCGACTGTCATCAGCGTGGCAATCGGACTTCCGGAGAAGAGGAAGATTGCGGTGACCGCGAAAGCGACGAGCAGACCGAGAACTTTCCACCTAGCGCCAAACTGCCTTGTGGCAGCATAGAGGGCCGCCAGAGCGCATGCGATGACGAGACCTAGCAGCGGCCCTCGTGACTGCGAAAACCAGAGGCCGACAATTGCGACAGTTGGGACGGTCCAACGGAGCAGCCGACCCGGAAATGTAAACAGCGCCAGAGCACCAAACCAAGCGCAAACGGTCCCGAACAATATCGAGTGCTCCAGTGGACCCATCGCGCGGACGAGGCCATCCCTGTAAATCGCCTCGCTGTGGCTAGCCTTGGCTGTCTCGTAAGCCATTTTCACGTAGCCAGTGAGCCCTTTGACAAACTCGTACGTGAACAATTGGCCGCTAAGGGGGTCTAAGAGCGCAATCAAGACAACAAGCACGATTATCTTACTCAGAAATGCCGCCAGCCGTACCGAGCTATCGATAGGACCAAGCAGATATCGAAAGGCATAATAGGTGCCGGAAAATTCAAGCGCCTGCGCGATTCCACCTTTGAAACCCGAAGTGATCCCGTCGGTTGCTATCGCAGCAACAACCATCCACAGTCCTGCGAGAGGCGCCATGATGTCCGACGGTACGCACACTGAGCGTGGCATGCTTGCCCGCCTGGAAACCCGTGCCAACACTACAAGGCTGACAATGATTAGGAACGCCCGCGCGGGCGAGAAGCGGTAATCCCCAATAAAGAATGACAGGCCCTCTGGCAGGAAAATGGCGATGATCAGTACCTTCAGAAGGATTTCGTCTCCGAAATGCCTTCCGGTCGCGTCGGCGCGGCTCAGTTCCAGTCGCTGAGCGTGCGGACTAAAAGACACAAGGAGAGATTTTGATTGCGGGTGCCTGGTAGCCATTGCCTTTAGCGCTCAATGCAAATGACGAGGGGCATGCGCCCGCTCAAGAATGGTTTTCCAGACTCCGGGCGGACATGCTCATACATTCGGTCTAAACATAAGGCGGCGTTCACAATATATATTGGTTTTTATTATATATCAAACATTAATATTATTAACTAAATAAAAAGGGACATGAGGCCGAGTCAATAACGTGGGCATTCCCTGAGACTCACGGAGCGTTTTGGGACGGGGCTGCCTCGCCCAGGTGCCGGCAGGTGCCATACTCTGGCGTGCTTGGTTGCCGAGCTCAAGGACTGCGCGCCAGCAACAGAGTCCTCAGGTCCGGCGGGACATAGGAGTCGCCGGGATCAAGCGTTTGCGAATTCGATCTCGGGTCGCGATCGGCGCGCCCACGGTAGTAATTGTGTCTCGCCATGAGCGGCAGCCGAGCGCCGAGGCCGAGGACAGGATAGATCGGACCGCCGGTGCCGTTGAAAGTAAGGCATTTGCTGCATACGATGTTTGGCTGCTGAGCGGGATCCCGTCTTGGGCCATCCTATCGCGATTGCCGGCGTCGATCTACTCGAAGCCGGGGGCGACACATGGGGGCGGAGAATATCCGCGCGAGGACGGTGGGCGAGAGCTAAGGCCCCACCGCTCAGCTCTTGAATACTCGTCCTAAGTGGTATCGGTAGTATGCTTATGCGGAGTCATCGGGCACATGGAGAGTATGAGTGCGAAAGCCACGCGTAGCTTTGGGATTGCCTGTATTCAACGGTGAGCGATACCTGCGCGAGGCGCTCGATAGCGCCCTCAGCCAGGATTTCGAGAATTTCCAACTGGTGATCTCCGATAACGCTTCGACCGATGGTACGGCGGATATCTGCCAGGAATATGCTCGGCACGACTCAAGGGTTCGCTACTTTCGGAATGAAGCCAATATCGGCATTGCGCCGAATTTCCGGCGGGTGTTCCATCTCTCCGAATGCGACTATTTCAAATGGCTGGTACATGATGACGTGTGCAGCCCTGGCTTCTTGCGGGAGTGTGTTGATTCGCTCCATAGGGCACCAAGTTCAGTCGTGCTCGTCTATCCGAGATCGGTTCAAATCGATGAGCGCGGCCATCTTCTGGGATGCTACGAAGACCATCTGGACACCCGCGAGGAAACGGTAAGCGGAAGACTTGAGCGGGTGCTGAGGCATTCCGGTCTGTGCTATCCGGCTCTCGGGCTTCATCGATCGAGTGTGTTGGCGAAAACGGGTCTCATCGGAAGCTTTGAATCCTCGGATGTGGTCTTACTCGCAGAACTCGCGATGATCGGCCAGTTCTGGCGGATTCCGCGCGACCTCTACCAGGCCAGGGTGCATGTTGGAACTAGCTTTAGTCAGTATCAGTCGAAGGAGCAATTCGACGAGAAGATGGATGCAACAAACCGAGGTCGCTACGTGATGCCTCGCACCAAACAATTCTTGGAAGTTCTGCGAGCGATTTCTCGCGTCGAGCTTGATCGTTCCGATCGCCTGCAATGCTATGCCTCTCTCATGCGGGTATGGGGGCCGCGATTCTGGCGAGTGGTGGGAGGCGAGTGGAAGCGGCTCGTTATCGATGTTGCTCGCGGTGACGCTCGCATTGGATCTGGGGCGAGTGGATTGACGATTAGCAGGGCTGCCAATCGCACGTCCTGACCGGCGCCCGATGGATTGATCAGGACGCCGCCGACAGAGTCCTGGATCGTTGTGCAGGGATGTCCAGAAGTTCTTCGGTACGAACGGCTGGGCGACCGACCGACCGCTCGACGACAAACAATCTATGCCAAAGTTCAAGTACCAGTAGCGAGTACAGAACCCTTGAGTTCGAAAGCGCGATTTCTCTGGTCGCAAGCAATCCTTTCAGCCATTCCGTTGGAAGGAGCGTTCTGACAAAGCTCGACGGCCGAAGTAGCGCGGCGGGCAACGTACGGTTCCACTCGTTCTGGACGAGTGTTGCCATAGGCGAAGGAAGTCCAACTTTCCTTCGGGTCAGGGTATCGGCTGGCACTCCCGACTCGATTGCCAATTTCAGGAGCCGCTTCGGCACCGTAGGATGACCGAGCTTTGTCCTCGTCGAGAGGGAGAACACATGGTTGACCAGCCGCACGTCCAATAGCGGCACACGAGCCTCGATAGACGCAGCCATCGTTGCGCGATCGACCATGGGAAGTACTTGGTCCGGGAGGTAGGTTTTCAAGTCGACCAGCATTTGCTGGCAGGTCGCATCGAGCTCGCGGTACTCGCTGAACCAATGTCGGAAGTTCACGAACGCATCGGCGGACGCACCTAGGTGATTGGCGAGAAGCGACCGCGTCGGAGAGTCAATGCTCGCCATTGCACGGGTGTGCCACGGAAGCCGTGAATGTGAGTACAAATCCAGCGCCTCAATCTCGTCGCGAGACAGACCGCCTAGCTGCGCAAGTGGACGCATGGCGTGTCGTATCGGTCTTGGCATGCGAACGTACCATCTGCGTCTGGTCGAAAGCCCGTACGAGGAATATCCGCCGAAGAGCTCGTCGCCGCCCGCGCCAGTAAGCAGGACTTTGACATGTTCTCTGGCTGCACGCGCGATCACGAACTGCGAATACATCGCGGGATCAGCAATCGGCTCGTCGCACATCCAAGCCAGCAGCGGAAGCTCCTCAATCAGGTCGGAAAGCTTCGGCCGAAGGATGCGGTGCGGCAGACCGAGATGCCGGCATAGATCTCTGGCCCCCGCAACTTCGCCCTCGAATGTCCCCGGCCAATCGACAGTAAAGGCTGTAGGGGGTGAACTGCTCGTCAGCGATGCGAAATATGCGAGGGCGCTGGAATCAACGCCGCCGGACAGGCTTATCCCGACCGGAACGTCGGCCTGCAGTTGAAGTCTTACGGCGTCCTCGACGAGATTCCGCGTTTCAGCTATGGCCTGTTCGGGATCACGATCGTCAGGGGAGATGGGAGCTGGCGGTTGATAGTAATTCACCGGTTCTGGGATCACTCCCGGCGCGAGGCGCAGGAAGCTGCCGGGCGGAATCTTGAGGATACCACGAAGCAGGGTACGGGGCTCCGGCACGTAGAACAGTGCGAGATAGCTCATCACTGCGGATCGATCGACATCGGGCGTGACGAGGCCTGACGCAAGGATCCCTTTGACTTCACTGGCGAAGACCACACAATCGTTGGATGCTGCATAGTACATCTGCTTAACGCCGATCTGGTCGCGGGCCAGTATGATTTGTTGTTGCCGGCGATCGACGATGCAAACGGCAAACATGCCATTGAGCATCGAGAACATGTCGGTGCCATACTCTTCGTAGAGATGCGGGAGAACTTCAGTATCAGAGGTGGTCCAAAACGTATGACCCAGTTTTCGTAGCCTGTCGCGCAAGTCCTTATAATTGTAGATTTCGCCATTGAGGAAGCACTGTATGGAGCCGTCCTCGTTGGAGAGCGGCTGATCTCCGGTGGATAGGTCAATGATGGCAAGGCGACGGAATCCGATCTCTGCGAAGGGCGCCTCATAACTGCCTGCCGAGTCGGGCCCCCTGTGGGACAGCGCGTCGGCCATACGGGAAGCCACGTTCGGGCTGCCTGAAGGTCGAGGCCTCCGCCAACATACTCCGGCGATTCCGCACATGCTCAGCGCTCCATCAATTCATAATTGGAGATATCAGCGGGGTAGAATGCACTCAAAATTCGCTGCAAGCGCGCGCGTCAATTCACGGCGTTCGAAACGACTGCAAAAATCGGGATTCGTCGGCAGCTGCTGCTTGCCGACAAGCCAGGACTCGTAGCGCGCACGCAAACTGGCTAGCATGCCGTCTACATCATCCGGCCGGCATACGTCGCCATTGCGCGATTGCTTCACCAGATCACTCGCATCTCCGTCCGGCACTGCGGCGAGAATGGGGGGGCCGGCGGCGAGATATTCATAGGTCTTGCCGGGAACCAGACGTGCCTTCTCTTCCACCGGAAGATTGTGCATCGGCAGGAACAGGATCTCCGCCGAGCGAATGAAGTCGATGGAACGCTGATGATCCACGTAGCCCGGCATCTCGACCAGGTCCGAAACGCCGGACCTTTCGACGATCAATCGGTCTGAAGGCGTCATCGGGCCGGCCAGCACCAGCCGAACGTGTCGGCTCATGTCTGGCGTTTCGCTTCGCCACCGCGCCAGCGCAGCCAACAAGTATATGTGCGAGCGAGTCTCTACATCCACGGGTAGTCGATGCCCGCCGAGCAATCGGCGAACCAATCGATTGCGGCGGTGGCGGGCGCCGAGCTCGGAATGCAGATGGCCAGTGTGAACAATTCGGAATTGGCCCTGCAGTTTGGGGGACGGGGGACGAGCAAAGTCGTCGGCATCGAAGCCGTTGGTAATTGTGACAGCTCTCTTCGAGAATTCCGGCATCGCTTGCTTCAAGGCGCGGGTTGCCTCCGGGGTGTTCATGATGATGAGCCGAGCGGTACTCAATTCTCTCCGCATCCGCCGAATTTCAGCCGCGCGATGCCAGCGGCTTGAATATACCATCATCTCGTCGAGAGCCCACGGATCGCGGAGGTCGGCGACCCATGGCACTCCAAAGGCTTGCGCGATGAAAGCTGCCGCCGGACAACTCTCAAACGGCGAGAGTGAGGCATATACCAAGTCGGGCGGATTCTCGAGCCCGGCTTGCAGCCCCACATTCGTGCATGCTTCGATCCAAGCTCTTGAGTTTCGGCCGCTGCGCCCCACCAGCCCCAGCAAACGGTCCTCGATGCTAGCGATCCGGTGACCAAAGGGCGCGGCCGGAGTGTTTTGGGTCCGGTATACGGGGGTACCAGCCGGTATTTCTCGGTGAAGGGAAGGGTCGCGCGGCGACGAAGGGGCGGTGCTGGCGTCGCCGGTCGTCACGACCACGGGGCGGAAGCCGAACTCGGGAAGATACTTCACGAACTTGACGGTTCGTTGGACACCAGCGCCGCCGATAGGAGGGAAATGATAGGCCAAGACCAAGACCGTCTTTGCCAGGCCGACCACATCGTCACTCATGCATCTGCTCGCTACCGACGGCGACCCACTCCTTCCTGGCCTGGTCATACCGGCTTACCAGGCGCGCCGGAATGCCCACAACCGCGGAATAGGGAGGGAAACTTTTGGTTACTACCGCGTTCGCGCCGACGACGCATCCTTGGCCCAAATGGACTCCTTTGAGGATCATGCAGCCTTCACCCAACCAGCAATGGTCGTCGATGCAGGTTGGCGCGGCAATGAGGACTGCGTTTCGAGTGGTCGACAAGCGGGGCTCGGGAAGAGCATGGTCATGGTCTGTAATGTAAACGTGGCCGGCGATGAGCACGTCTCGACCGATCTGCACCCGCGAGACAGCGCCGATGTGAGAGTATAGGTGCACCGATGTCCCATCTCCGATTTCGATCTTCGGGACTTCGCAGGCGTCTGTGCTGGTTATCGCTTCCAGCCTAGCGCCCTTGCGGATGTGAACATGATTGCCGATCCGGATGTGCTCCGGGTGGGTGAGCAGATCGGGGGCTTCCAGCCGGGAGCGCCAACCGAATTCTGCGAACCGAAACCGCCAACGTACATAGTGGAGCGTGTACGAGAGTGCACGGCACGCGCCTGCAATCTTGTGCGCGATGCTGTGTTGCTGACGCAATCGGACAGCTTCACGCACCGTGGCAGCCTCTGGCTGTCCCGGGGGGGCGCCATTGAACTTCCAGGCGCCGTTTGGCATCTACGGGATCATTCTGCAATCGGCCCTGCAACCAGAAGACCGTGTACACGGTTGGCGCAACCCAAGGTTGCGGACTCGGCTGAAATAGTGCCGAAGCCAGGAACCGGCGGGAGATCGTTTTCGCGGAACAATGGCCCATAAAACTAAAAATATTAAATCTGCTATTTGTTCGAAATAATTGCTGGACATGACGATGCTGTCAATAAAATGTTTGGAGCTGGCGAAATGGTCGCGGAGCGTGTGTATTAGCCTTAGCCATTCGGCCGAAGGGCAGGTCACGGCTCGTCTGATGACAGGAACCCATCTGGGTGTCCCCGGCTTGGGTTGTCCCGGTCCGTTTCTTTCTGATGCAGGTCAGGCCAGCGGCCCGCCGCAAGCCCAGCTACTCGTCTAGGAGCTCTCTGCCGAGGTCGTGATGGCCGATACGGTCTACGCTCCGATGCATTCCGAACCGCGATCGCTCCAAATGTCACCGCGCACAATCTCGCGCGCAATCAACATTGGTTCAACATATGCTCTATGCCGAGCGTGGTCTGGTCGAATGCTGCTTCTCAAAGCTGAATTGGTTCAGACGCGTTGCAACGCGTTACGAAAAGGACGGTGCGAAATTACTTCGCCGTCGTCGCTGCAACTCGACGCTGATGGAGGCAACTATCCCGGGGCCTGCTGAGTTCGGGGGCGTACGAAGTCCTGGCAGATCAGAATATCCGCCGAAGACAGCAATGCTGTCGATGAAACGTCTAGAACTGCCGAGAATGTGCGTGAGGCGAAGCCGGCTTAGACCTAACCAACGCCGAGCGCGCAGCATTGCCGGCAGCAGGTAGGTCGCCCAAAGCGGCAAGCATCCGTGTGTCTTCAGCGAATGGCGATCAGCGATTTCACAAATCCAAAGAATCGTTCGCTGACAATTCTAGCATCGGGGAAGAGATGCTGGAACTGTCGTTTGTCAAGCAACAGTGCACTCTGAACCGCCTTCGTGGCTTGGCCCACATCCGTGTGCTGCTTCCAGAAGCCGCAAGTGCGACTTAACAAGATTCGATATCGCACTGACTCAGGCATCCAATGGAAGAATGCAAAACGAGCGTGAGGTTCAAATGGGAACCAGAAGTAAGGGGTCTGGACAAAATAACGGGGGGCGAGTCGGCGTATCTCCTTTGCCATTGCCGCCATGTCATCCCAGCGTCCAACATGCTCAATGACCGAGTTGGAATGAACAATGTCGAAACTGAGATCGTGAAATTCCGCGGCGTCGCATGCGTCTCCAACAACCGAGATTATCTTTGGATGTGTTGTCTCAATCTCAGACTCATCCAGATTCAATGTGCAAACCTCAACCCGATCCCAGTCCAAATCACTGCCGAATTGCTCCCAGTAGGCTGCGGTGCCGCCCATATCCAGAATCCGGCAAGTTCTCTTGTTGGCAAGAACTTGAGTGACTATAGGCGCGAATAATCGAAATCGTTGAACGCGAAATCGATTGCTGAGGTCGTTTGGTTCGGCGTAGCCCATGAAATTCCAATATACGACAGACATTAAACTGCACTGATTATAATTCTTGTTGGGACAGAGGTCCATCTCGAATCTCCCGGCGCTAGATCGTTCCCGGTAAAAAAAGGATGCGGGATCTGCAACGAGAAGGCATCGCCTATCCGTTTCCGCAAGGCATATGCTCGAACGCGGCTCGCTTTGCCTTCAGCGGTAAAGGGGCTTTGCGTGATCTAAAAGCGATCGAATCAACGCGGAATGCGAGCGCGCTATTTCGCGCGGGTAATATTTAATTCGTGTCATTTAGTGCGTCGAGAGTGCATTCGCGCTGCGAATTAGATGCGAGATGTAACGGCAATATTGATCGTGAGAATCTTGGGGATGAAATCAAAGAAGGATCGCATCGGAGCCCATAAATGGTCAAAAAATCGCCTTGCGCCGAGTACCAAAACGCGAGCCGTTGGGGGCGTCGACTAGGGACTCACAGATATGAAACGATTCGATGCGCATCGACGTGATGCGAGCTTCGGCGGCCGTTTGCGGACAGCTGCTTTCAATCGGCCCGACGGCACCACGGCGCAACAAGTGATCGTGTGTTGTCTCTCGCGTCAGTGAATTCGGAGACTGCAATGCCCTATCAGCCCTGTGGGCTGATCATCTTCCAATCGGAACACAAGCCAAGAGGTAATCATGGCCCTGAATGACGGTTCTCTAAGTGCGTCCACCGGCGCACCGCAACTTCCCAATCTGTTGGACGGCTACGCCGTGCGGCCCTCTTGGGAGGTCGCCGGCGTTGATTACGCTGTGGGCGTACCCGCTGATACGCAGCTGAAAGACTGGCAGACTCTTAGTGGTCCTGGGATCACGATCAGCGGCAATATGGTTCGCATTGACGGTCAAGCCGGCGTGCATCTTGATGGCATCGATTTCTCAACGAACGGCGGTGCGTTCGTCTACCTGACGAATTCTCCCGATGCCGTCATAACCAATTGCAAATTCCAGGCGACGACGCCAACGAGCTTGATCGATGCTGGTCCTGGTTCGCCAAATCTGACGGTTGAGCACTGCACGCTGATCGGAGGTGCGGATGGCAGCGCGCTCATCTCGGGCAGTGGCAACGTCGTTGTCCAATATAATTGGATGAAGGATTTCCCGCAGCATGCGGTTGAGATCGGTGGCAGCACTGACCTCACCTATAAGTACAATCTAATCGAGAACGGCGGTACGGTTGCCGGCTCGCATCTGAACTACTTGCAACAGACCGGTAGCGGCGTCACGAACAAGATTGATATCGAATTCAATACCAGTTACGAAACGCCTTCAGCGGCGAGCGGCGAGGGTTACCAGTTCGATATCAACGATGGATCCAATTCCGGCACGCTGGTAGATCCGGTCTTTGCTTACAATACGATGATTTCGACGGGCGACACGGCCATGTCATACATGCTACATGGCAGCAGCAAGTATGCGTCTTCGAATGCCGCCGTCACGCCCATTAGCGGAACAGCGTTGGCGCACGACAATTTTTTCGATACGTCGGGCGCCTATGGCGCGTTCTACACCGGATCGATGGATGGCTGGTCGCTCTCCAACAACGTGGATATGCGCAGCGGCAAGGTCATAAGCGCCGACAACACCTTGTCGGGCACAGCGTCTACGACTCCGCCTGCGACGTCCACAGCGACGTCTCCGGCTGCGCCCACCATCGCTTCGTTCTCGACTGATAGCGGTGTGGCGGGCGATGGTGTGACGAACGACAATGCCCTCGAGCTCAAGGGTGCGGCTGCCGCTGGTAGCACCGTCAAGATCTACGACGGTTCGGCCCAGATCGGTTCGACGACTGCGACTTCGACCGGCACCTGGGACTACATCACCAAGGTCCTGACCGACGCCAAGCATACGCTTACCGCGACCGCGACCAACGCGTCGGGCCAGACCAGCGCGGCCTCGGCTGCGGTGGCTGTCACCGTCGACACGAAGGCACCAGCTGCGCCGACGATCGCGAGCGACACCGCCAACTCTGCCAATCAGGTGGTGGTGACGGGGACTGCCGAAGCGAACAGCGCGATCAAAGTGTATGACGGAACGACGCAGGTCGGGACGGCGACAACCAACTCGAGTGGCGCGTGGAGCGTCACGACGTCTGCGTTGTCGGCCGGTTCACATGCGCTGGCGGCGAAGGCCACTGACGTTGCGGGCAACGTCAGTGCTGCGTCGACGGTCGTGGATCCGGTCATTGGTTCTGGATCGTCGGGCTCCACCGGCTCGGGCACGTCCGGTTCGGCTACCCCGGGTATGGGCACGTCCGGTTCAGGCACCTCGGGTACAGGCACGTCCGGTACCGGCACCTCGGGTACGGGCACCTCCGGCTCCGGCACGTCGGGCGCGGGCACCACAGCGCCGGCCGCGCCGAAAATCGCCTCTTTCTCGACAGACAGCGGTGTCGCCGGTGATCACATCACCAACGACAAGACCCTGACCCTGGCGGGAACTGCGGCTGCCAACAGCACGGTCAAAGTGTTCGACGGCACGACCCAGCTCGGCACCGTCACGGCGGATGCGAACGGGGCGTGGCACTACTCGACTGCTGCGTTGTCTGACGGCAAGCACAGCCTCACTGCGACGGACACGGTTTCTGGCGTCACCAGCAAGGCATCGACTGCGGTGGATGTCACGGTGGATACCGCAGCTCCCGATGCTCCGGTTCTGCTCAGCGATGTGACCAGTCATCATCGTGCGACGGTGATCGGAACGGCCGAGGCGGGCAGCACCGTCAAGGTCTACGAGGGGACGACTCTGCTTGGCACGGGGGCGACAGGCGCCGATGGACATTTCAGTGTGACGACCTCTGGCCTCAAAACCGGATCTCACACGTTCGTCGCCTCGGCCACCGATGCAGCCGGCAACACTAGCGCCTTGTCGCAACCGATTGATCCGCCAATTGGCTCGCACGGCGGCAACAGCAGCTCGACCGTGGAACTCACCAATGTGCGTCCGCATTGGGATCACACCGCGACGATCAAGGGTACTGCCGATCCCAACAGCCAGATCAAGCTGTTTGACGGCACAACGTCGGTCGGTTCGGTCACTGCGAGCGACAACGGCAAGTGGAGCTTCCACACCTCCGATCTGTCGGGCAAGAGCCACGCCTTTACCGCGGAGCGGGTCGACACGACCGGCCACGTGGTTGGGACCAGCTCGGGCGAGGCGATCATCGGCACTGGCCGCAGCAATACGCTGACCGGCACCACGGGCAATGACATCATGGTCGGCAAAAGGGGGGCGGACACCTTCGAGTTTGCGTCGAACTTCGGCCACGACGTCATCAAGGACTTCGCTGCCCGCGGACCTGCTCACGACACGATCGCGTTCAGCAAGGGCGTGTTCGACAGCTTTGCGAGCGTTCTCTCCCACGCGGCCCAGTCAGGCCACGACGTCGTCATCGCGACGGGGAGCGACACGCTCACGCTAAAGAACACGCACCTCGACAAGCTGAACAGCCATGACTTCCATTTCGCGTAGTCACGTGTTCGGCGACACGGTGTAGCCACCAATCTGCGGTGCAGATCATGGAAGGCGGGGGATAGTCCCCGCCTTCTTTTGTTCTGGCTGCCTCTATTGTGATCTACGCGTGAGCGGCTTCGCGGCATTCGCGGGATCCACGCCCGGACAGATCGATGCGCGTGGCTTTAGCCGGTGACGCTTCGCGCGATGGTCATCCTCGGACCTGCCGCCACAAGCAACCGAGCGCCTCGGGTCGCTACACTTTCTTCGCTCCGATCAGACAGTTTTGTTCGACTCCAATCGCGATAAGGCCACTATACGCGGAAATAAATAAGTTAAATATGGTATAGGAGTCGGCCTCGCACTCAGATGGGCTCGCTGGGCGTTTAAGCAAACGATTTCTGTGGGCTGAGGCGGTGCCGCAATAGAAGCCTGTTGAGACTCGCTGTCCGGCATGACATCAGAGAAACTCGCGACGATTTAATCGAACGAAAATCGCGCGATTATTGCAGAACCGTGCCTTGATGTGCTGGTTAAAAAAACCTCAGCCCGGCCCCTATCCGGTCCCAAAAAAGCCCATGGCGACCGCCACCTGAGACCAAGCTGATTGACCTTGAGGTAGTGGATATAGGTCGCCACGACATCGCCCTCCGCGAACGGCTTCGTAGTGGAGTACGTGTCGAAGAAGCTGGGAGAGCAGATTAAATGGCGGGATGGCCATCATATCACTCTGATACCGGCAGGCGACACGCTCAAGTTGGCCAGGGCTCGGTGCGTAAATCGACCTGACTTCTACTTCGCGTAACAGTAGCTCGACGATAGGGAAATCAAACTCGGGACTGCCTTGGTGACCTTCTTGGGGATCGTCACACAAGGCGCGTTTTCAAGGGCGGGAGTCATGACAAACTTTGAACGGTGGGGGGTAATCCCTCTGCCAGCAAGCCGTTATCGGATCCAACTTTCGCGTTTGACGAGGTTTGGGGTAATCGCAAGACAGTGGGCGGAAGAGGCCGAACTGCGGACGCAAGGGCCGATCGCCTGGGCAAAGCACCTCGTCGAAGTCTTGCGGCTACGACTGTTCTCCGGTCTCCCGCGGCCGACCGGTGACTATGATGAGTCGCAGTCGGAGATGACGGTTTTCCTGCGGTCTTGCCGTCGGATATTCTGGGCTCTCGCGGCCTTCAGCGGTATGAGCAATCTCCTCATGCTCACCGGCTCGTTTTTCATGTTGCAGGTCTACGATCGGGTGCTGCCCGGGCGCAGCATACCGACGTTGATCGCCTTGATGGTTTTGGCTGCGGTGCTTTACCTGTTTCAGGGCGGGCTCGACCTCGTCAGGAGCAGGATCAGCGCCCGAGTCGGCCGGTATCTCGACGAAAAGCTCGGCGTTCGCATATTCGACGCGCTCGTTCGCCTGCCCTTGAAGACCAGGGCCGATGGCGATGGCTTGCAGCCGGTGCGGGATCTTGATCAGGTCCGCAGCTTCCTGTCGAGCGGAGGGCCGACGGCGCTGTTCGATCTGCCCTGGATGCCGATTTATCTCGGCGTTTGTTTTCTGTTTCACTTCTGGATCGGCCTCACTGCGCTGGCCGGCGCGCTGGTGCTTGTCGGCATTACGATGCTCACGGAAACCCGGACGCGGGGGCCGGCCAAGGCGTCCTCGCGCCTCGCAGTCTCCCGAACGGCACTGGCGCTCGAGGGCCGACGAAATGCCGAGGTTCTGCAGGCCATGGGCATGCGGCAGCAGGCGGCGCTGCGTTGGCGGGATGTCAATGCGAAGTATCTCGCGGCCCATGAGCGGGCCAGCGATGTCGCAAACGGGCTCGGGGGCGCCTCCAAGATCTTCCGAGCGATCCTGCAATCGCTGGTTCTTGCCGTCGGCGCAGTCCTCGTCATCAACCAGGAATCGACGGCCGGCATCATCATCGCCGGATCGATCCTCACCGCGCGGGCCTTGGCGCCTGTCGAAATGGCCATTGCGAACTGGAAAGGGTTCGTCGCTGCACGGCAATCGGGACAACGGCTCGATGCTTTACTGAAGCTTCTGCCCGGCGAGGAGGAGCGGCTGGCATTGCCTCCGCCTGTTGAAACTCTCACCGTCGAGCATCTCTATGTTGGCGCGCCAAACTCGGAGAGGCCCACCCTCAATGAAGTCTCGTTCCAACTGCGGAGCGGGCAGGCGGTTGGAATCATTGGGCCGAGCGGATCTGGCAAATCGACGCTGGCGCGTGCGCTGGTGGGGGTATGGCCCAGCATTCGAGGCCGGATACGGCTGGACAACGCCGCACTCGATCACTGGTCTTCTGACGCCCTCGGCAAGCATATCGGTTACCTGCCTCAGGACGTCGAATTGTTCGACGGCAGCATCGCGATGAACATTGCGCGTTTCGATCCGCAGGCGACAGCCGCCGCTGTTCTGGAAGCCGCGCATGCGGCGGGCGCGCACAATCTCATCCTTTCGCTTCCGGACGGCTACAGCACGAAGATTGGCGAGGGGGGATTGGCGCTGTCCGCCGGACAGCGGCAGCGTATCGGACTCGCACGTGCCTTCTACGGCAAACCCTTCCTGGTCGTGCTCGATGAGCCCTCCTCCAATCTCGATGCCGAGGGCGAGGAGGCGCTGACCGAGGCGATCCTGAACGTGCGCCGTCGTGGCGGGATTGTCGTTGTTGTCGCGCATCGTCCGAAGGCGCTTGAGGGCGTTGATCATGTCTTGTGCCTCGGTGAAGGCAGGGTTCAGTCCTTCGGCAAGAGAGAGGAAGTCCTGAAGAAAGTGTTGCGAACTCCTGTACCGCTCAAGGTGGTCGCGGACGCTCAAGGAGGCGGCCGATGAACGGCGAGGTGGTACCGGCGATGCAGTCCATCCAGCGTTACATGATCGTCGGTATGATCATGTTTGGTCTGGTGACATTTGGGATCGGTGGTTGGGCGACCACGAGCCAATTGTCGGGCGCCGTAATCGCGCAAGGGGTGGTCGTGGTGGATTCGAGCGTCAAGAAGGTTCAGCACGCCACTGGCGGGATCGTGGGGGAACTGCGCGTGCGCCAGGGCGATCGGGTCAATGCAGGCGACGTTTTGATTCGCCTCGACGAGACTCAGACGCTGGCGAATGCGACGATCGTCACGAACAGCATCGATGAGCTGCTCGCGCGACAGGCTCGCCTCGAGGCCGAGCGCGATGGTGCCGAGCAGGTCGTGTTTCCTAAGGTGCTGCTCGACCGGGCCAAGGAGAACAAGTCCGAGGCGAGCCGAGCAATTACCGCGGAGCGGAAGCTGTTTGACCTGCGTCGCCAGGCGAGGAGCGGCCAAAAGGCACAGCTGCAGGAGAAAAGCGCGCAGCTGGAAAATGAGATCAAGGGCTATACGGGTCAGACTGAAGCCAAGCAGAAGGAGGTCGATTTTATTCGCCAGGAGTTGGAAGGCGTGCGCAGCCTTTGGCAAAAGAATCTGGTGCCGATCACGCGGCTCAATTCCCTTGAGCGCGATGCCGCCCGTCTCGAAGGCGAACGCAGCCAGCTGGCTGGCATGATTGCTCAATCAAAGGGCAAGATCTCCGAAATCGGACTCCAGATCATTCAGATCGATCAGGACCTGCGGACGGAGGTCGGCAAGGACCTGATCGACACGCGCTCGAAACTCTCCGAGCTGGGCGAGCGCAAAACTGCGGCGGTTGACCAGTTGAACCGAATCGATATCAGGGCTCCACAATCCGGCCGTGTCCACGAGCTCAGCGTCCATACGGTTGGGGGGGTGATCTCTCCCGGCGAGCAGATCATGCTGATCGTACCTGATGCGGACTCGCTTGCGGTCGAAGTCAAGATCGCACCGAAGGATATCGACCAGGTCTATGTGGGGCAAATCGCGACAATGCGTTTCGCAGCGTTCAACCAGAAGACCACGCCCGAAATCGACGGAGAGGTCAGCATGGTCTCGGCAGACATCACGCAGGATCAACGCGCCGGCACGAGTTACTACACGGGCCGCGTCCTGCTGAAGCCGGAAGAGCTGGCGAAGCTCGGCTCTGCCAAGCTCCTGCCAGGCATGCCAGTCGAGGTCTTCATCAAGACGTCAGGTCGGACGGCGCTGTCCTATCTGCTTAAGCCGCTGCAGGATCAGGCGGGGCGGGCGTTCAAGGAGCGGTAGCGCATAGATTGCAGCTCTTATTGGATGGCTCTGTTCGGTTCGTTGCCTTTGCCGGCCCCGTGGGCTGGCCGGCATCTTAGCAACGCGCAAGCAGCGGGCTTCAAAGCCCGCTGCAGAGAAGTGAGTCCTCAGCGCACGACCGATCGGGCGTAACAGCACACGTTGTTCAACCGGATCAAGTTCAGGGCGAGCGGACAGGTGGCGTTTCAGGCTTGGGCCGGTTATAGCGACGGCTGCCAGGCCGGATTGCCGACACTCCCGCTATCCAAAAGGTGTGTCAGAAAAGCTGACCTTTCCGTTGAACTTATTGGAAGTCACCTGATCGAGTATTTTTCTCGTATTAAATACGACGTTGTCGTACGAGCATCCGACGGTTAAGCTCAATGCAGCGTGAGGCATTAAATGGCGACTGCATTTTCAAGCGAATTAATTAACCGCGGCTATACAACGCGAGTTTTAATGGAGCTGCCACGCGGCGAATTCTTCGCGAGCCTCTTCGTCCTCGGATGCGCAAATGGCCTCGCATCACGGATGCTTCAGTCGGTCAATCGGCTTGGATGGACCGATGCATTTTTCGGTACCTTCGAGATTAGCGTCATCATTTGGGTATCGTGCGCCGTAGGGGTGTATCTCGTTCTCCAGGACCGCACGATTGGAATTCGTCCGCGTGAGCTCGCGCTCGGGGCAGGTTTTCTAGTTTTGATCGTTCTGCCAATAGGCCCTTTGAGCTGGCTCGCAGTAACTTTTCTCAGCTTCTACACGATCACTTGTACGGACGTTCCATCGTCACGCCGCGGCGCTCTAATATTGCTGGCGACCACGGTGCCGATGCTCTGGAGCAGAATGCTGTTTCAGTTCTTCGCAAGCGCAATCTTGCAGATAGATGCATCACTTGTAGGCTGGATGTTACGTACCCCCCGGACCGGTGATATCGTTCAGTTCGCTGATGGCTCCGGAATCCTGGTGATTCTGCCAGCCTGCTCTTCGCTTGCGAACGTATCGCTTGCGTTGCTGTGCTGGGTTCTCGTGAGCCAATTGGTCTGCCACAAGAGGTCTGTTTATGATCCACTTTGGTGCCTCATGGCGTGCATTTCAGTAATAGCCGTGAATGTTACCCGCATGAGCTTCATGGGATTAAGCGAGTGGCACTACGCCACGTTCCACGGTGCGTTGGGCGAAGCCGTCAGCAGCACATTGATACTGAGCTTGATCGTCGGATTTTGTGTGCTGGGTGTCAGACGTGAACTCCTGCGTCGCATTTAGGTGGTGCATCGCCATTGTGCTCTTGCTCAGCCTTGGCTGGAAGGTCGCGATTCCGGCCGATAATCCGAGCTATCTCAAAGAGGAGCTGGTTAAGTTTCTTGAACGCAACCATTTCGATGTCGTTGTGAGCGAGGAATTCGTGAACTACACGCCGGTTATTCGAGCGACCACGGCGACCTGCCAGATGCAGGTGGCAAAATTGACGCCGGATGGGTCGAATCGGGACCTCATCCGCCATGTTGCCGCAGGCGCCGACCGCACGTTTGTGGTCTTTCGCGGCGGGGTCTATGTCGAACAACCGGTGTTCTGGACAGTCCTGGACTATCTCTGGTCGAGGTTTTTGCGCGAGCTCGGGTTGGCTACGCACCTTTCTCCCATTCTCCATGTGGCGCAAAGCTCATCGTGCACTGCAGAGCGACTTCCGTGGGGGACTCTTTAAATCCATGTTGACCGCAATTTAAAATAATGGTATTTAATTTATATATATTCGGAGTTTTTAAAGAGGAGTAGAATGATGACGTTGCCAGGATGGGTCCTTGCGATTTTCCTCATAATGGCTGCGGCGGTGCCCGCCGGTGTATATTTCACCGCAAGTTTCTTCTTCCCTCCCGATCAAAGTTACACGTACGTCGGGCAAGGAACGGCTCAAGGGGCACCGGGGCCCGCGGCCGGCGCTGGAATCGCCTTCGTGGCGGTAGCTTACGGCGTCTACCGGGTAATCAGGCGCCGCCGGCGCAAGCCGGAATAGTCCCAGTCTAGCAAGCGAGTCCTTCAGTATTTGAGCATGAGAATGACCGCCGCTGCTTTAGCGGATGGGCTCGCCTGCACAGATCAATGGCACATCAACAAATGAACATGCCCCAGCTTCATGTCCTGTAGCCTTGGAAGAAAGCTGCCGCTCTCAGGTGGAAGAATGGGACAATTAAACGTAGGGGCAATTCGGTGCTTGTTTGAAATAGGCATCGTCACATTGCGCAAGTTGCAATGGCCGATACGTCACATTTGCGAGGCTTGTCGTGTCGATCGAGTTCATTGGCGTTGAATGGGCTGGCGCGGGTCTCCTGGTCCACACGTCTATGAGCGTGGGACAGGTGCCTTGTAGAATTCCGCGCGACACAATTCACGATTCCGTTCCATTCGGACGCAATCGAACGGGAGATCCGCTCCGAGCGGCTCTCGTTTTTGCAAAAGCTCACTCTGGCTCTGCGCGCAAAACTGACTGTCGCGGGATCGAGCGAGCAGGTCGAATTGCTTCCCTCCGATACTTTCGATCGGCGATCAGCGCCGAAAGCGACTGAGGCTTGCAACGCCTCGAGCGAATTGGATACGTAATGGAAGTTGATGTTGCAATCATAGGCGCCGGTCCGTATGGCCTCTCATTGGCAGCCCATCTCAGAGCGGCGGGTGTTGATCATCGAATTTTCGGCCGCCCGATGGAAACGTGGCGTCATCACATGCCGGAGGGTATGCTGCTGAAGTCGGATGGCTTCGCTTCCAACCTCTACGATCCGGCGGGTGAGTATCCGCTGTCACGCTTTTGCAGCGAGTATTCGATCAAATATAGCGATGATCAAACGCCGGTTCGGCTGGAGACGTTCATCGACTATGGCCGTGCGTTTGGGGATCGCTTCTCCCCGAACCTGGAGGAAACGACTATTCACTCACTTCGGCGGCACGCCGAGGGCTTTGCATTTTGCCTCGAGAATGGAACTACCGTGCGAGCCCGTCGCATCGTTGCCGCAACCGGCATCGGACATTTCCGCTATGTACCGCCTCCGCTCAGCGCGCTTACTGCCAAGGTCGTTTCGCACAGTTACGATCATCGTGACCTCGGCCGCTTCGCGGGGCGGCGTGTTGCAGTGGTTGGGGGTGGAGCGTCGGCCATCGATATGGCGGCGCTGCTGAAACGGCAGGAATGCGATGTTACGCTGATCTGCCGCCGCGAAAAGCTGGTGTTCGCAAATCCGCCCCCGAGCAAGCGATCGCTCTGGCAACGCATCAGGCATCCTCGCTCTGGAATCGGACCGGGGCTGAAATCCCGGTTGTGCACCGACGCGCCGCTGCTCTTTCACTTAATGCCCGATGCATTCCGCGAGGAGGTCGTGCGTCGTCATCTCGGTCCCGCCGCTGGATGGCCCATGAGGCAGATGTTCGTTGACCACGTTCCGGCACTTTGCGGTTGCGAAGTTGTGGAAGCATCAGCCGTCGACCAGGGGGTACGTCTCGAACTGAGAAGGCCGAATGGCGAAACAGCCTGGGTGCATGCGGACCACGTCATCGCCGCGACTGGCTATCGCGTCGACATCCGGCGCCTCGATTACATGGATAGAACGTTGGTTGCGCAGCTGGCGCACGTAAACCAATCTCCGATGCTCTCGATGCGTTTTGAGTCGTCGGTAAAGGGGTTGTTTCTTATCGGACCGATCGCGGCGAATAGCTTCGGACCAATGATGCGCTTTGCGTTTGGCGCGGGCTTTGCCGCGCGGCGCCTTGCGCCAACGTTACGCCGACCGTCTCGTATCGAATTGCCAACCGGCAAGAAGTTGCGGGCCGACGCATGGGCGGGGAAATGATCCCGCAGGTCCTGCTTGCGCACAGCATGTTTTGGCCGAATGTCGCCCGGCTTGCGATTGCGTTTCGAAGAGCGGGATTTGCGGTGGATGCCGTTGCGCCGAAGGGACATCCGATTCATCGGATGCAATCCCCGAACCGTACATTCGAATATAGACCAACTTCGCCGTATAAATCGATAAAGGACAGTATCGCCGCATCCAGACCTGATCTTATAGTGCCCTGCGACGATCGCATCGTCGCACACCTGCATGGCATCTACGCAGAGGCGGCCTCAGCTTGCGATGGCGTCGCAGGTCGCGGCATCACGTCACTCATTGAAACCTCTCTTGGGTCACCCAACTTTTATGAGTTGGTTCGCCAACGTTCCTTCCTGACCAGCCTCGCGCAATTGCCTCACGTTCACGTACCTCCAACGGCAGCAATCGATAGCTTACATGACCTACAGGATTGGGTCCGTCAGCACGGACTTCCGGCAGTTCTGAAGCTCGACGGAAGCTCCGGCGGCAGCGACGTTCTCTTGCTCCGGAACAGGGGCGAAGTCGTGCCCGGGTTTCTTAGGATGAGACTTCGAAAGAGCTGGGTTCGTCGCATGAAATGGCTGCTGTACGACGGCGACGTTGAACCGTTCTTCACGGCCAGGAATTTTTCGACAGCCCAAGTGTCCGTACAGTCCTACGTTAAGGGGCGCCTTGCCAATTGCGCCGTCGCGTGCTGGCGCGGCAATGTTGTGGGTTGGGCTTCGGTCGAGGTCCTTCAATGCGGCCGCGCGTTCGGGGTGGCAAGCGTCGTTCGGCGTGTGAGGGGGGAACCGATGATCGCCGCTGCGCGCTCTATAGCGCGGCATCTTGAGTTGTCAGGCGTATTTGGGTTGGATTTCGTGCTGGATGAGGACAGTCAGGAAGCGAAGCTGATAGAGATCAATCCACGGGCTACTCAGATCAATCATTTTCCAGGCTACGACGGCCCCGACTTGCCGGCGGCCTTGTCTAGCGCGATCCGCAACGAACCTCTGGAGAATTTCAGTGTTCGGCAGTCGCCCGACGAGGTGGCACTCTTCCCGCAAGAGTGGAAGAGAGACCCGGGCAGCCAGTGGCTCGCAAGAGCCTTTCACGATGTGCCGTTTGAGGAGCCGGAGCTACTTCGGTTCTTTGGGTACAGCAGCAGTGAGAGATCGCCGTACCACTCTCATTGGACCGCACCCGAGCACACGCCGCGACCTGCAGGCGACCTGAGACACTAGTAGATAGGACGTCGTGGAAACGACATCACCGGTGTTGGATGGCGACTTCGCATCAATATCAAGGCAGGAGGTGCAGGATTGCGTATTGCTTCATGGCGGCTGGGAATCGCCACGATAGTGGGGCTGGCCGCGTTTAGCCTATGGTGGATTTCTGTCGTGAAGATTGCGCCGACGACCATCGAGCGTCGTACCGGGCCGATTGGGCTGCCGCATGGCACCTATAACCAGCAGCTTTGGTGGATTCCAGCACACTCGCACGGGGAAGCCTCCTTGCGGTTGCTCGAGACATTAGTCTATCGGCCGGCTGGAGTTGGTCCCTTTGCGCTTGTGGTCATCTATCACGGCAAGCCTGCCAGGAACTTTCAGGCTGTCAGGCCGGGTTTCGAGACCGCCGCGCAATGGTTCGTCGATCATGGCTTCGCGGTCGCGGTCCCCTTAAGGCAAGGCTACGGCCGCTCGCAAGGAACTGCGAACGATATGGTAGGATCTTGCGAGACGATGGACTATTTGGCAACTGCAAGAGCAGCAGCGCGGGACGCTGAGAGCGTGATTTCTTTCATGCAACAGCAAAGCTTCATTGACCCAAGGAGCGTCATCATCGTTGGACATTCACACGGGGGTTTTGGAGCGCTCGGCGTTGCGTCGGATGCGCCGAATGGAGTTGTGGGTATCATTAACTTTGCCGGGGGTACCGGCTCGTGGAAACACGAGCATTTCTGCAACGGGCGTGACAAGCTCATTGCCGCGTTAAGCCGGCTCGGGGCGGAAAACAAATTGCCGCAGATCTGGCTGTACGCACTTGACGATGAAACGTTTGGTCCGCCGTTGGCGAGAGAGATGTGGTCGGCATACAGCACCAACTCGCGCGCCAGAATCCTCTTCGTTGCCCTTCCAGCGACGGGGGAAGGGCACATGTTGTTTCCTAATGGTAACACAGCGGTTTGGGGATCTACGGTACAGCAATTCCTTGTGCAACTTGACGTACGAGCAGCTGTTCCAAGGCCTCGCGTAGCTGATTAGCAAAGCCGTTTGCGACGCGCGCTCCACGTAGCGCCGTAGCTAGCGCGCGGGTCGCCGATTATTTTTCGGTAAGGTTGGTCTTCGCCCTGCCGTTCATTGACGCGCCTGCGCAAGCCTGCAATGGCAACGGGAATTGCGACGGCGCCCCCGGCCGGGTCAGGGGAGCTCCCGGCGCGATTGCCGGCGCGGGGCTTCCGATCCTCGCCATTGGCTATGGCGTGTTTTGGGTGATCAGGCGCCGCCGTAAGACGAAACTGACATTCACAACGAACCTGTTTGAGCTGTTCGTCGATTATCCGACGCTTAAGGAATGAGGAATGCAGGTCCGCCTGAGCTGCCGACTGAGGCATAGCTGGGCGCGTCAGCTCAGGGCGTTGCTGCACATGACGTCTTGAGGCTGTGGCATCTAGACTAACCCACGGCCTTGAAGGTCGCGACCTGCATCACCCATGCCGCAGAGCCCTGGAGAGATGCTGTCGCACTGTAGCTACCCGTTGCGGTTACGAACCGGTCCTGGGCAATATCAAGGTCAGGCGTTGTAATGACACGCGTGGTAAAGCCGCTGCCTGCCGCAGTGAACCCACCCGTCGTCGTTCCGGCACCAAAAATGAGCTCATGCGCGGTGGAGGTCGTTACCGCCCCGGTACTGGCTGAACTGCTGGTGTCTGCCGCCGAGGCCCCGACATCGAAGGGATTGCTGAGAGCGAGACCGCTGTACTCCAGAGCGCGAATGTCCACGTATTGAGTCGCAGTGTTGAAGGTCACTGTCACGGTGTTGGCGCCGGCGGCGGCTTGCTTGATATTCGGGGCGTAGTAGATGGCCTGGCTGATACCGCTGCCTCGCGCTGTCGAGACGGCGAGCTGATAGGCATTGCCGGCCGAGTCCGTGACGGACGTGATATTCGATGTCGTGTTATTCCATCCGATCACGAGGATGTTCGTATTCCCTGTCGTCTGCGCGTTCGTGTAGGCGACCGATACCTGGGTCTGGTTGGTTTGCGGGGTGGCGGAAGTCATCTGGACGAATGCTAACGGTGCGGCGGTCGTAACGGCATTATAAGTCGCAGTATAGGTCGCACCGCCGACGGGGGCTGTGATGATGTGATCTTGAGTGCCGCTATCCGACCACGATGCGAAGTTGTAGGTCGTGCTTCCGACGGTCGCGTTGCGCGCTTCGATCTCATGATTGAAGCCGATCAACGTGTCATAGGTGAACGGCGTCGTGCGCGCGATGCCGTCCAGATACAGTGTTAATCCGGCAGGCGACGTGTTGAAATTGAGATTGACCTTATCGGGGAAGATCGTGACGGATTGGCTCGACTGCAGCCCGCTGGAATCGGTCACGGTCAGCGTTATTCGATACCGCGTGAATCCGCTGAAATCGTGCCCGGAGGTCGGGATCGTGAACGTGCCGCTGGTCACGCCGGTGATAGGAATACCCGGATGAACATGACCTTCGTGGAGGAAATCGATATTCCAGGTATAGGCACTTGCGGGGAGTGTACCATCTTCGGCATCCGTCGCGGTGCCGCTGAATGTGATCACGTTGCCGGCCCTGAAGGTCGCGCCATCGGTTGGCGCAAGGAGGCTGACAACGGGACTATTGCCGACGCTGATTGCGATCGGAGTCGACAGCGTGGAATTGACCCCGTCGGAGACCGTCAGCCGGGCCTGATACGGGCCCGCGACCGTATATGTGTGTGACGGGTCGGCCGCGGTGGAAGTCGCGCCGTCACCGAAGTTCCACGAATAGCTGAGAGGCTTTCCTTCCGGATCAGATGAACCGTTGCTGGAGAAATTGACGGTGAGCGGGCTGGGCCCTTTCGTTGGTGATGCCGAAGCCGTCGCTACCGGGGGCAGATCCGATTGAATGAAGTCGATGCGGCGGATTTTGCTTACGCCGAATGTAGCACTGATATCGGAATAGCCGAGATCGACATAGTAGAGCGCGCCATCGGGGCCTTCGGTCAAATAGACAATGTCGCCGTAGGGGCCATCTACCGAGCCGTCGGCTGGCTCGAAGTTGAAGACGCCGGTGACGTTTCCGTTGGCGTCGAAGGTCAGGCGCTTGATCCAGTTCTGAGTGTAATCCGCGAAAAAGAAGCTGCCCTGATAGCTGCTTGGGAATTGTGTGCCGTGATAAACAAACCCGGCTACGACTGCCGCGTCGCGGCCATTGTGCGGATAGTAGTAAGCCGGTGCAGTGTAGGCGGGATCGCCGTTCGGAGTTTCTACATTCGGCCAGCCGTAATTGGCGCCTTTCGCTCCGATGTTGATTTCTTCGATCGCAGTTGAGTAGACGTTCCCGCCAACATCGCCAATGATCAACCTTCCTGTGGGCGCGTCGTAGTAGGCGCGGAAGGGGTTGCGCAGACCAAGCGCCCATACCGCATCGTAGTTCGGTCCGTTGCCATCATAGAATGGATTGTCCGTGGGAACGGTGCCGTCCATATTGTACCGAAGGATCTTGCCGCGCGGCTTCGTGAGGTCTTGCGCTTCGCCGGCCTGGAAATGCTCCCCGGTCGTGAGCAGAATCTTGCCGTCGTTGCTGAAGTTGATCGCACCGCCGTGGTGCTCGGCATTGGCAATTTCGGTATCCTGATAGATGACGAACTCGCTGCCGGCGACGGTGCCCGTTAGCGCTGCGTTCGCCGTAAAGCGCGAGAAGCGATCCACGTTCGGTGTGCCCAGCGTATAGAAGATGTAGTAGTAATGATTGGTGTTGAAGTTGGGGTCGAGTGCAATGTCATAGATGCCTTGCTGTACGCCGGCCGAGCCGATGTTGGTGAGTTGCAGGAAAGGCGTTGGATCGGGCGTGGTATAGGGCGGCGGCAATATCTTGATCGTGCCCGCAAGTTCCACCACCAGCATGCGGCCGTCGGGCAGGAATTTGATCGCGGTCGGCAGATTGAATCCCGTCGCCAAGACGTCGTTCTGGAAAAAGCTGCTGTTCGCCACGTTGACGGTTATCGGTGCAGACAACGTCGCATGGCCGTCTATGTCGGTCGCCATCGCTGTGACAGTGTGCGCGCCATTGCTTGCCGTGCGCGTGTCCCACGAAAGAGCGTAAGGATTGGTCGTATCGGGAGAGCCGGTTGCCACATTGTCGATATAGAACTGCACATTGGCGATGCCGGTGTCGTCGGTTGCATCTGCAGTCACGTTCACGATGCCGCTAACTTGCGCTCCATTGATTGGGGAATTTATCAAGACCTGCGGTGATCCAGCGGTCGGGTTGCCGACAGGCGTCGTCATGTCCGATTGCACTTGGGCAGAAGTCAGCGCGCGGTTGTATATCCGCAGATCGTCGAGCGATCCCTTGTAGAATTGCGCCGTCGAGGCATCCGCTCCGATGCGCATAGGATTTCCGCGCGCCGTGATCGTTGCCGACAGCGCCTGCGTGTTGACGAGGGTTCCGTTCACGTAGGTCTTGACCTGCGCACCATCGAAGGTGATGGCAAGGTGGGACCACTGGCTGAATGGCAAAGTGGTTCCTCCGGCGGCGACGCGCGCGCCGCTGGACGTCCCGATATAGAAATCGGTCTGATTGCCGCCGCGCAGTTCGAGTCCATATTGGTAGTAGGGCGACGACATAGTGGTATTCCAGAACTTGCCGATAACGACGCAATCGCCGCTCGCGAGCGGCTGGGGATTGATCCACATTGACAGTGTAAGGGCACTACCGGAGATGTTGGTCGAGGCAGAATTTGGAATAGAGATGTAGTCATTCACTCCGTCAAAGCTCGCGGCCTGGCCATGCTTGCCGGCCACCCAGGCAACGCCGTTGTTGAGTGTCGCTAGGTTTACCTGCCCTGAGGAATCGGCCGCAGTCGTTCCGGATCCTTCATCGAAGGAATAGGCAGCAACCAGACCCGGCGTTTGAGTGTTTGACACCGTGATGCTGACGGGCAGCGAGTCGCCGGCATTTCCGGAGGTATCCCGTGCGCGCGCTGTGATCGTGTGGACGCCATTCGTGACCGTGGTCGTGTCCCAGCTGACGCTGTAGGGAGAGGTCGTGTCTTCTCCTCCACCGACCGCGACATTGTCCACCAGGAAGGTCACGCCCGCCACCCCGGCATTGTCGGACGCATCGGCGCTAATGGTGATCGTACCTGAGACGGTGGCTGAACCCGTCGGCGCCGTGATCGTCGCCGTGGGCAGCGTCGTATCGGACGTCAGCGTCGTGGCGCTGGCCGACGCGGATTGTCCGGAGAGGTTCGCCACAGCGTCTCTCGCCTGCACGGTGTAAGTGTAGGACGTGCCCGGCGACAGGCCGGTATCGCTAAACGTGGTCGTCGTCGGAGTGCCGACTTGCGCACCATTGCGGAAGACCTGATAGCCGGTGACGGCGACGTTGTCGGTCGACGCATTCCATGAAAGATTGATCTGCGTTGTCGAAACGGCGGTCGCCGTGAGGCCCGTAGGAGTCGATGGCGGCGTGGTGTCCTGGGTGGCAGCCGTCGTGAACGTAGCGTTTGAGCCGATCCTTTCGTTCCCGGCTGCGTCAATCGAACGGACGCGGTAATTGTAAGTGGTGTTGGGAGCAAGGCCGGTTAGCCCAACGCTGTGTGCCGTCACCAGGGTCGCATCAAGCGCCGTCGAGGATCCGTAACTGGTCGTCAGCCCATACTCGACCCGCGAAGTCGCGGCCTCATTGGTTGTCCAGGTGACTCGTGCGGTGCTGCTGGTAATGTTCGTTGCTGTCTGCCCGGAGATCGTTGGCGCGGTCGCGTCAAGCACGATGGTATCGGTCGCCGCCGCGGACCAGTTGCCCGCGGCGTCCTTGAACTGGACATAGACCGTCTTGGTGCCTGTTGTGTTCGACAACGTCCAGGCCTTGGTCGGGGCGAAGGCTTCCGCCGTCGAGTACGAACTGCCGTTGTTGGAGAAGCGCATCTGCTTGACGGAAGTCACTGCATCGGCCGCAGTGAGCGTAAGCGTGACCGAAGTGCTATTGGTCGCCGCGGCGCCGCCGTTGATCGCCACCGTGCCCGTTGGTGCTTGATTGTCGACCGTAACGTTGACCAGCGTCGAGGTGGTTGCGTTGTTGGCGGCATCGCGTGCCTGCGCGGTCAGCGCATGAGAGCCGTTCGATGCCGTGGTCGTGGTCCACGAGACACCGTACGGCGAGGTGGTATCTTCCGTGCCGATCAGGGTATTGCCATCGAGTAAAAACTTGACGCCGATAACGCCAACATTGTCCGACGCGCTCGCTGCAAGGCTCACTGTTCCGGATACGATCGGGGCCGGAGGCGTGAGTGACACGGTCGGAGGCGTCGTGTCCGCCGTTCCGGCGAGAGGCGTTGCCATGTCGGTCTGGATCTGCGCCTGAGTGAGCGCATGGTCGGCGATGCGCACGTCATCGATGCGGCCTGGAAATTCGAAGCCGGTACTGCCGGCCCGGCGGCCAATGTTTACATTGGCGGTGGAATTTTGCTGGGAATTGGTGACCGTGCCCAGCAGCTGACCATTGTCAAGGACGCCGTTAAGATAAACGTCTATGGTCTGGTTCGCAGCGTTATAGACGCCCGCGATGTGGTACCAGGTGTTGAGTTGCAGCGGCGTCGCGCCATAGCGGAACATCGGCTGGCCGGCACTGTTGGTGAGCTTGAACCCGATGGTGCGGGGACCGGTATCGGCGGTGATATCGAGCTGATATCCGGACTCGCTCGATGTTCGCTTAGACACGACCGCGGCATCATCGGAGGGGAACGCACTGACGTAAACCCACGCACCGACCGTCATGCTGCCCGTGAATTGCAGCGCAGTCGGATTGCCGAGATTGACGAAGTCATTGATGCCATCGAGTGCGACCGCATTGCCATATCGTCCGGTTGTGAAGGTCGGACCGTTCGTGAGCGTGCCGACGATGCCGTGGCCGGATGCATCTGCCGTTGTGGTGCCCGAGACCTCGCTGAAGGCGTAGCCGGCCGTGATGCCGAGCGGGTCTGCGGCAAGCAGCAGGCGCGATTCGAGGGTCTCGAAGATCAGTGGCGAATGGCTAGCATCGCGGTTGCCATCGACGATCGGCTTGCGATCGCTCCTCGCGTTGCTGTGAACGATCCGTCGTGCCAGATGGCTGAAAAGGCCCCGGGAACCCGACATCGTTGTCTCCGAATGCCAGAACCGAAATCGCTGCTGGATAATGGTGTTCGATAATGGATAAATTAATGCGCCAATTAATAGCACAACGCGACGGCTTGGCTACGGATTTATTAATCAAAATATAAATAATAATATTTGTGTACGTGTCGGATGAGCGAGATTGCGGGAGTTTCCTGGGGAAGTAGTTCGCGTAAAGCGAACCATCATTCGGTCCCGGCGAAGCTGAGAATTCTGTTGAAACGAAGATCTTCGGCAAGGGCGGTCCGTCTGGCTCGCCCGTGAAGACGCTCGGCCGCGTGTTGGCCATAGCTGCGTAATGCGCGTCCTAATGCTCCTTGAATTGGCTGCGTTCGTTTCGATCGTTTGCCCAATAACCGAAGAAGCTTTGGATTCATAAAGCGTCTGAAAAGCTCATCATCGAGCGCGACGATCGTTTCGTAGCTACCGGGGTCACCCTGGCGGCCGGCGCGCCCAAAGAGTTGGCGGTCGATGCGGCGGGACTCGTGATATTCGGTTAGGATGACATGCAAGCCGCCTCGGCTCCGGACCGCAGGATGTAGTTGTATGTCAGTGCCGCGGCCCGCCATGTTGGTAGCGACGGTAATGCGGCCCGGTTGACCCGCGCTCGCAATGATCTCGGCCTCTGCGTGGTCCTGTCGCGCGTTAAGAACCACGGGTTCGAGTCCCGATCTGCTAAGCAACTGCGAAATTTGCTCAGAGGCTTCAACCGAGCGGGTCCCGACGAGCACGGCGCGACCTTTGCGAACGATATCGTGAACTGAATCGACCACGGCCTCCCATTTGAGGTTGGCCGTCCGAAACAAGCGTGTGCCGGCGTTCGCTCGTCGCAATGGCCGGTTTGTTGGGATCCTTGCAACGCGGAGGCCATAGACGCCGTATAGTTCCCCTGCCGGCTCGGTCGCCGTCCCGGACATGCCGCAAAGATGCATGTAGCGCCGAAAGAAGCGTTGATAGGTGATTTGCGCAAGGGTGGTGCGCCGCTCCGTGATGGTGCAATGTTCCTTGGCTTCGATGAGCTGGTGGATGCCGCCTTCCCACGACCGGTCCGGCATGATGCGCCCGGTATACTCGTCGACGATCTGCACCTTGCCATCAGCGACGATATACTGGACGTCGCGTCGGTAGAGATGAAGTGCGGCAAGCGCATGCTGCGCGAGTTCTTCGCGCGCGCGCCGGATTGCCCATAGTCCTGGCAGTCCTGCAGCGAGCTGAGCGATCCGGCTTTCGCCGCGGGTGGTCAGCCGCACCGACTTTTCGTTTGCGCGCACATGAAAGTCGTCGCCGGACACCAGGCGTCGAGCGAGATCTAGTGCGGTCTCGTGCAGGCCTCCGGCGTTCTCGGGCCCTTCTTGCGTTCCGGAGAGGATCAATGGCACCCGGGCCTCATCGATCAGGACGCTGTCAGCCTCGTCTACGATCGCGAAATGCAGACCACGCAAAAGTGGTGATTGATGGTGGCTAGCAAGTCTGCTGTTGAATATTGTGTCGAGAGAAAGCCGAGAACGGGCACGGCGGGGGCCGAGCGCGAGCCGATCGCGGAGATAGTCGAACACAAGCTCCTTGTTGGTACAATAGGTGACGTCACTTGCGTAGGCTCTTTGCCGCTCCCGCTGCGACTGCCCGTGCTCGACGAGCCCGACCGTGAGATCGAGCGCATTGTAGATGGGTGCGAGCTGTTCGGCGTCGCGGCGCGCGAGATAGTCGTTGACCGTGATGATATGAACCGGACGCCCCATGAGTGCGGCGGTGATCGCCGGCAGCAGCGCCGTCAAAGTCTTGCCTTCACCGGTTTCCATTTCGGCGACCGCGCCTCCCATCATGGCAGCGCCGCCGAGCAATTGAACCGGAAAGAGACGCATCCCGACGTGACGACGCGCCGCCTCGCGCGCAAGCGCAAACGAACGCGCCATTTGATGCGAGTAGAGGGGAGTTGACAGCAATGATGCGCGCAGCTCCTCCGCAGTTTTGCGCAAACGCTGGTTCGTCAGAACAGCGAACTGCGGTTCCAGATCGCCGACCAACCGGACAAAGCGCACGAGGCGGTCTCGCGCGATGGCCGGCTGCAGGAAGGGCAAGAGCCGGCCCCAAGCGTCGAGCAGGGCAGCATCGAGTCCAATCTCTCGGCGAGCGGCTTGCTCTGCATAGGGTGCGTCCACCGCCACCGAGGCAAGGCCGACGAAGTTTCGGTTGCGCTTGAGCATACGGATGCCCTTAGACCTGCAGCTGGGACAGCAGTAATTGTCGTAGACGGCGCCAGATCTGTTGGCCCGGCGGCTCCCAGTTGAAGTTGAAGCGGACATAGGCGCGACCGCCGAATGCGGTGGCCGCCGGTGCATTTTCGGGCAGTACAAGATCAATTTGGAAGACGCGTTGCAGCGTCTTTACGCCTTCGGGATCGCCTGGATCGACGGTGAAAGCGCCGCCGCCGGCGCCCCCCAAAGCCCTGCTGGGAAGGACGTCACGGCCTGCCGGTATTTCGCGAATGGATTCAACGGGCAACGTCTCATCAGGGCGTTCTGCGAGTTTAACTTCGGCGCTCTGCAGCCGATGGCGAACGAGGTCGATGTCGTCCTGACGGATTGTTGCACGCACGATGCGTGAACCGGGAGTAAGTACGTAGCCGATCTGTTGCCCTTCCCGCAGGAAGCGTCCCGGCAGATCCTGTGGTTTCATAACAGCAAAGGTGCCCTCGCTGCGGCTGCGCACGATGAGGCGCGCGGCGCGATCGGTCACGCTCGCGAGCTCGGCGCGTACCTGCCCCAGTTCCGTCGTAGTGATCTCCGCGCTCGCGCGGTCAGTAAAGCGCTCGATCGCAAGCCTCGCCTCGAGTTCGGCGACGCGTGCGCGGAGAATTGCGAGTTCGCTCTTGAGTGTTGATTCTTCGCTTTCGACCAGCGCTTCTCCGGCTGTGACGCTCATGCCCGGATGGACCAGAAGCGCGCGCGCGAAGCCGTCGGTTCGCGCGCGCACGATTGCATTCTCCGGCAACCAGACGACGCCTTCCGTCGTGGTGTAAGAAGGGACCGGAATTAGGAAAAGCATCAACCCGGTGGCCAGAATCATGCCGAAGGTCGCCGCCACGGCGCGGCCGCGATTGCGATGAAGGCTCGGGCTCGCGAGCACGAACCACAGGGCCTTGCCGATCGGCAGCGCAACCCCTGTTAGCAGGCTCCAGACGGCGATCGAGACGCCGAGGGCGAGATACTGCGAGGCGAGGAACATAGCGATCGCGAGCATCACGACCTGCCGGTAAAGGAAAGCAGTCGGTGCGTACAAAAGGAGCCAGACTCGTTCGCCAGTCGTGGCTACGAAATCCTTAGATCCATCCGCTCGAAACGCGTAGCGATTAATAATGTAGCTCCAGTACCTGGTAGCACGCTGCGCCAGGTTCGGAATTTCCAGCAGATCCGCGAGAATGTAGTAGCCGTCATATCGCAGGAGTGGATTGCCGTTGTATACCACGGTCGAGACACCAGCCACGGCCAGTGCGTCGAATGCGAGCGCGCGAACAAGTCCAGCCTCAACGGTAAGCCATACGTAAAGCGCGAGCGCAGCGAAGAACACTTCGACAATCATTCCGGCCGTGCCGACAAGAGCGCGCCTCCACTTGCTGCGGAATGCCGATGCGGCAGAGGCGTCGACATAGGGCAACGGGGCGAACACCAGGATCATGACTCCGAATTCGGGTACTGTTCCTCCGAACGCCGTGACCGCAAATCCGTGCCCAAATTCATGCAAGGTCTTGAGCAGGAGATAAACCAGCGCGAGCGACAGAAGGTTGTCGGTGGCTAGGATTCGGTCGGAGGCGTCGGCTGTTAATTCCTGCCAGTGTTGTGCCGCGAACAGAGGCGCCGGCAACACCACCAGTAGCCACAGCAAGGCACCCGGCAACCCGAATAACCATTCTGCAAGCGGCCGGGTATGCTCGAAAAACCTGACTGGATGCCAGAGCGGCATCCGCAGGGCCAGCGGGTAGATCACGTTGCCGAGCCACCTGGAGCGTCTAGCTTTCGCGGCACGTGCGACCAGCGCACTTGCATCCGGAGTCACTTCCGTTTGTAACAGGTCAAAAGCGCTGAGTTCGGCCAACAATTGGATGGCCTCGCTCTGGCTCGGCGCCTCCTCTGCAAGAGCGGATCCGACCTCGTGCCAGATTTGGTCAACCGTTCGCACGCCGTCCATCGCAGCCACGATCATGTAGCCGGCGGGCGACAAGCGGTGCATGCGGCCGGTCGCGTGATCCTGCACGACGTACCAAATGCAGCCCCGATACCGATGTCGGTGCACCGAGGTGTGGTCGCGAAGCTTCGGCCTGCGTTGCGCGACGCGATACCAGGACGAGCTTAGAAACGGGGCTGCGGTCATATTGCCCCTCTCACGGCAGGTACTTCCACGCGGCAAGTCGCAGCCAATCGATGATAGGATGCAGCCAGATCCACGCAATCGGGCGTCGTCCGGAATTGATCTTTGCAACGCCTTCCATCCCGGGGCGCAATGCAAGGCCCGCTTCCGAGAGGCGAGCCTCAATCCGAAAAGCGTTGCGTCCCTCGTCGGCGAGCGTAACCGGCGTGATCTTGTTCAGGGTCATCGGCACCGGTTCGCCGGGCCTGCCTGCGAGTGCAACGGTGCCGCTCTGCCCGACCGCCACGAAGCGAACGTCACGTTCGTCGACCTGAACGATCAAACGATAGGAATTGAGTGGCGCCACCTCGAACAGCGTCTTTCCCTTCTCGACGGGAGAACCGAGCATCTGGCTCAGGTCGCCCGAGACGACGACACCGTCGAATGGAGCGAGGATCCGGGTGCGCGCGAGCTTCTCTTCCGCGAGTGCCAACTGCGCCTCCGCCTGCCGGATCTGCGGTTCCAGTACCACGAGGCCGTTGCGATTGTGCTTGGCGAGCGCCTCGCGATCGCGTTGAAGCAGCTTGTCGAGTTCGGCGCGCCACTTCAACCGATCGAGAACGAGATCCCGATCGTCAAGCTGGGCGAGAAGGTCGCCCTGCCGCACCGTGTCGCCAGCTCGTGCCGGGGCCGCTCGAACAAATCCGTCGAACGGAGCCACAGCTGCGCGCTGTACTTCGCCCTCAAGCACCGATTTCGCGGTGACGCGGTGCTCGCCTTTCGCAAAGACCAACGTTAGCGCAAGCACCATGACACTGCCGACGCAGAGCTTGAGGGTCGGCCGCCGTGCGCCGAACAGTGCCGCGCATCCGTCGCCGATACCGTCAATCACACGTCCGCCCAAGAGCCGGTTCGCCCGCAGTTGCAAAGCGATCTGAGGTCCCAGCAGCGCCGCGATCCCCTCTACCAACTTCAGCGTGTCGTCCGTAAAGGGGTCGGCGCGGTGACGTTCGAAAGTGAGAGCGCCGGCCGGTTCTCCATAAGGGCCGGCCAGTATAGCTGACATCGTCGACGAGCCGGACGCCTTTGCTTCCTCCGCCAGTGCCCGATGGGCGATGGCCACGACGCGTCCCATCGTCGGCAATGGCGGATAAACGACGCATCCACGCTGCTCGATCGCCTCTTCCATTGCGCTCTCGATCGCATTGGCGAGGCGGCTCTCGCGTTTGAAGCTAGCCGAGAACGAAACCGCGCGCAGGCAGATTGTACCATTACGACGGATAATCCCTAGCGATACGCGCTCGCACCGCAGGCGGGTTGTCAGCTCATTGACCACCGCGATTCCCATACCGCTCAGCCGCGGCTGCGCGTTCACTGTGACCAGGAGGTCGAGGCACGATGCCGCTCGCGTTACGTCAGACGAGAGATCCTTAGTGTGCCTGGCCCAAGGCAATGCCTCGAGCCAGCCCGCACCCCAGCGCAATTGCTCCGCGACGATCGCCGGGGTGACCAGGGGCTTGGCGGCCGTCGTCGTCAATGCGATGGCTACAGCCGCAATCGGCTCGTTCGTAGTGCCGAGCGGCAGGGCGACTATCAAGGCCACAGGTTGCGCGGGCCTGGAATCAGGACCGACGCGACCCGGAGCAATGACCAAGCGGCGTTCCGCGTAGGCGGTTTCGGCCAGGCGCATGAGATCGCGGGCATCCACATCCCGAGGCGGCCACGTTACCGATAGTAACGGAGCAGTTGAATCAACCCGCCGCAGGAGCAACAGACCCGCTGACACGCCGGCAATCCGGCTGCATTGCAGCGCCAACCAGGCCGAAACAAATGTCGCTTCGTTTCCCGCGTTCAGCAATCCTTGCCAGTGCGGCGATGTCGTCGCATCTGCGGGCACCTGCCGCAATTGCGGGGCGGGACCCCCGCTTGCTGTCAAGTCGGGTTCAGACATGTGTTGTCCACAAGAGCGCCGACCAATGACTTTGGTAGTGTTGTCGGAGGGTGGCAGTCATCTTCCGCCAATCCATCGGCTATATTATTTTTCGAATTATGCCATTTTAAGTTAATTAAATCCAATTAATATTATATACGAATAGCGCGGAAGCGGAATTCGATGGGAACTCGCATAATGCGTCCGATTGAGGGAATTGCCCGCAGAGCTCAGCGGATGAACTACGTCGTTTTGTGCTTGTACCTACCGGTGGGGATCTTGCTTGCCGGTTCCGGTGCAAGGGCAGAGACCCCAGAAATCTCGACGGGGGAGCGAGAATTCAATTGCGTGATCGAGCCGCAACAAACCGTCAAGCTGGCGAGCCCCACAGTCGGCATGATCGCGCGCCTCGATGTTGATCGCGGCGATATCGTTCGGGAGGGCCAGATCATTGGCAAGATCGAAGATGGAGTCGAGGCCGCAACGCTGGCGCTCGCGCGGGCCCGTGCAACCAATGGTGCTCCCGTGAAGTCGGCCGAAGCCCGCGCGCAGTTCCTGCGTCAAAAACATGAGCGTTTAAAGGAGCTTCATACAAGGTCCGTCAGTCCACTCGCTTCACTCCAGGAAGCCGAAGCGGAGGTGCAGGTTGCCGAGCAGCAACTCAAGGAGGCGCAACTCAACAACGAGCTTGCTCGTTTGGAAGTCGCGCACGCCGAAGAGGTTGTGAATCAACGCGCGCTGCGTAGTCCGATCGACGGCGTGGTGGTCGAGCGGCTTCTCGTTCCGGGTGAATATCGAAATGACCAGAGCCCAGTCCTCACCCTCGCACAGATTGATCCGCTGAGGGTCGAAGTGTTCGTGCCCACCGCATATTTTGGTCAGATCCGTGCCGGCAGCAGAGCCAAGGTGCGACCGGAGCTGCCCATCGGGGGCGTCCATATTGCCTCTGTCACCGTTGTCGACCGCGTCCTCGACGCCGCCAGCGGAACGTTCGGGGTGCGTCTGGCCTTGCCAAACCCGCGTTTGGCGCTGCCTGGGGGAATTCGCTGCAAAGTCGCATTCGTGCTGGAGGGCGGCAATCCGGCTCTGATGGCTGGTGACGCGCCATCATCCTTTCAAAAATAGAGTGCGTCGATCATCGCGAGAGCCTGAGCGGTTGATTCTGGTGAGGCCGAAGTGCGGTTTACTAAGTCTCTGCAGGAAAAGTTTCGCTTGTATTAATTTAATGGCGCCATTATTGAATTGGAAATTTAATATGACGCTGAGTTCTGTCGGAGACGTCGAGTTCGTCGGCGAGATCGAACGCGATGGCAAGCCATCGTGGTCGGGGCAGGGGCCCCATTTGGGCACGCGTCCTGTAGAATCCCTCGTGAGACAATCCGCGCGCTCCCGATCTACTCGGACGCCCTCGAACGCGAGATCCGATTGGAGCGGCACCTCATTCTGGAACGGCTCGCCCCCGCCCTACGCGCACAGATTTCCCGCCGCGAGCGCATTACCCACTGATCAAGGGACCGCCGGTAGATTGCCGGAGGCGATCGAAAAGGCGCAGCCGTCAGGATCGGTTAGTGGGGTCAAATCGGCTGCCTTGACAAACAACGCGACCAACACTCGACATCGCCGGTCCTGATCGTCCAACCCGAGCGTCCGGATCGAACCCGGATTCCAAAGCTCCGCAGGCTTCTGTCAGGCGGTGGCCTGCGAGAAGCGATGGTGCTGGCGATTTCGACTCGCGTCCCCGCCTTGCGCACAAAATTCGGCGCACAACCGCGGACCGAGTGCGCGGCGCTTCCCTGTTGTAAAAAATATGCTGCTGATTGCAGCCATTCGCTTGGCGGGCGAAGTCACCGCTACGATTGTCGTCTGACCTATGAGGGGGACGAAGTTCGGGCCAGCGCTCCTTCGGCGCCGTCCGCCCGATAACAGCGCGACGCTCGCGACGCGAACACAACCGTCGGTGACAGATGGCATAACCGCGTAAGGGCAGCAGCGCTCCCGGAGAGAAGCAACCGAGGCGCATTTGAACCTGCTTGTCCACTGGCAGGCCGAGCGTTTTAGTCCGAGGCGCAATAATCGGATTGTTATTTTCGTTGCTAATTATATATATTAAATATATTTAAATGGGCGAATTAATCGCGCAGTTCTGCCCATAGCCTGGCTGCGACTGGATCCGAACCTCAGTAGGGATCGGCAGATGTATCGAGTCTCCGGCTCCGTCTTGGTTATAGCGATCGCCATGATGGCCGGAGGTACTCCATGGGCGGGGGCAGGACGCCTGGCGACGCCTACGCCTCCTCAAGCGGCACTAGGGCGCATCGAACTTGGACGGCCCACACTTCCGCCTCTGACGTACACGATGTTCTGCCTGCGCTACGAGGCCGAGTGCCGCTCGCGGCGGGGCTTCCGCGGCGGTCCAGTCCGGCTGACGGAGGAACGGTGGGCGGATCTCTTAGAGGTCAATGGTCTGGTCAACTTGTCCATTGTGCCTGCGCCCAACCATCTCGGCTTAGACGGCGAGGCGTGGAGCATCAATCCCGATCGCGGGGACTGCAATGATTACGCCGTAAGCAAACGTCACGAACTCCTTCAGCGTGGCTGGCCGGCGCGGGCCTTGCTCCTGAGCGAGGTCATCGTCAGTTCTGGAGAGCATCATTTGGTGCTGCTCGTGCGCACCCGGAGCGGCGATCTCGTGCTCGACAATCTTGCTTCAGAGATCAAGCTGTGGTCGCGGGTCCCCTATCGTTGGGTTCGCGTACAAATGCCGAGCAGCAATCAGCTGTGGTCGACGATCGACCGCGGAAAGGTATAAATTTGGCCGAGCCAGCACAAGGCAATCACCATTTCCTTTCCACGACTAAATTAGTAACCTGTCGCGAAAGGCGCGGAGCCTTTCGTCGGGACCGACCAGGAGCCCGATCAGGCACACGGCCGAGTGACCACTACGAACCGACCGTTCGATCGGCCAGTCCCATCGAGCGCCGGGTTGAGTGTGAGCTCGGTCGAGGCCTTCGGGCAGGAGGGGGGGGCAAGCACCTCGAAGTCTCCCGGTATGGCGTTTGCCGGGAGGACTTAGGTCATATTGAAGGGGAAATTCATTTCAACGTTGCTCTTGTTCCAAGCTCCGAACAGCGAGCTTGATCGCGTCTGTCGACCTGCCCGCTGGCGTCGATCCGGCTTCCAGCCCATAGCTCGTTCGCGACCGGTCGCGGTGAGATCTGGAGGTCCGCCCACCAAGGCGTCTTGTTACCATTGCGGTGTAGCTCTTCATCTTGACGATGCGTACGGTGAATTCGTCGCTGACCTTGCAGGCGAACTTGACGCGGCTAGCGTGGGACGGAAGCTGTTTGCAGACCAGAAAGGCCTGAGCGCGAAGGAAGAGCGATCCGCCTTGCTGTGCTTGCGCGATCTGGGCGAAGGGGAGTCCAGCCTCAGCGCTCAAACTGGGTGGACGCTTTTCGCACCGGCCTGCCAAGGTTCAAGAGGAGGACTATTCTCGGTTGGCCATGAGTCTGAGCGGCAGCTTTTTTGACTTTGATCTGGTTGGCGGCTGCGGGGCGCCGCCTCCTGAAGCGAGTTCTTCAGTCGCAGGCGGCCGAAACTAGTAGGAGACCCGCGCCGGTACCGCCGAGCTGCGCGTCCTAAGCTGCGTAGGGGCCCTACGTTCCGGCTTCTTCAAACCGCCGCGCATGGCCGAGAAGTTTAGTTTAAGGTGGTGGGATGAAGGGTCTCGCCGGCCCGCCGACGGTGAACCTTACCGCGGCCGATCTCAATTTCCCCATCTTCCTCGGCGATCGCCGCCAGATCCAACAATCTCGAGCAGGTAGCCGCTGACATCGTTGAGGTGAACGCGTTGCATGACGACGGTGATGACGCCTTTTGTCGTCTAACCGCGACCTGAGCGTGTTGGAGAACCACAGGTTGATGGCGTCCGGCTTCTGCGGATCATCGATAATGAAAATACCGCCGCCTGGGCGCTGGTCGCATCGTTTAGTTCAGGAGGATGCAATTCGGCGATTGTTATCTCGCCGGACGCTTGAAGGATTCGCGGTGTTTGATGTTGCTGCGATCGACTGTCTATTTGATCGAGACGTTGTACGGAGGATCCGCAAAACATCATCGCTGCTTGTTCTCCGACCCTCAGCGCGGGCTAGATCGGCTTCAACGCGAGCGTCGCCACACAAGCCGCCGAGAGACCGCGCGGGGTCGTCGGCGCGCGACGATAGCGCGGCGGCGCACCTCAGCCGGCCCGGCGGCGCCTTTGCGCGGACGAGCGATCGATCAGGAGATCGTTTAGCTTCTTGCCGGCTCGAAGCTGCGCTTTCAGCCATCGGGGCTGCTTACCGCGACCAGACCAAGTTTCGGACGGATTCTTCGGGTTCCGGTATTTCGGCAGCACCGGCGGGTAGGGGCGGCGCGGACGTTCCTGGGTCTGAGTCGGACCGGCGGTCCCCTCAATCTTACGAAGCCGCTGTTCGAGCTTGGCTTTTTCAGCAGTCATCCTGCGACTGAGGACGGTCGTGACCTCATCGTAAAGCCGCCACAGCTCGGCTGTGGTCATGTTTGCCCAGTCGTCCTTCTCCATGGAAGCCGTCCCCAACTACTTCCGAACCTACACAGGAGGGGGATTATCAGGTCAAGCCGGGGTCGGGCAAGCGCGATGCGGGCGCGCGCGGCGCCTGTGTGCAACGCGGTACCTGGTGCTACCGATTGGGCCCGTGCCTCCGACCGAGCGGTCGCTTCCCTGGCGCCCTCCGCCCGTGGGCTCGTCGCCTGGGCGCAAGCAATCGCTGCTCGGCCTTCAACACGCGACTACGTAGGTTCTGCAATTCGGTAAATTGAACGATTAGGGCCTGATGTGTTTGACGCAAAATAGCGGAAGAATACATGTGACCACCTACTCATGCCAACGATGACCCCGCGGCCGCTCATTGAAGTTGCTGAATTGACGGAATCAGCTCCAACTGGGGACCGGGTTTTCATCGGTGCTACACGGGCTGCGATCAAACGCAGCCAAATTCTGTGTTTGATTGCCATCCTCGCTTTGGTGAATAGTAATACTTTTCTTGCCCTCCCTCCGGAAAGCGAGGCTTTTCGAATGGCCTCGCTTCAGTGAAACTTCGTCGAATGTTAGATTCGAATCGTGAATGACCCTATATATCGTTCGTAATAACCGGCCTTGGCGAAGTTAGATGGATGTTGACCATAATGACAACGCAGCCGATCGGGTGCCGATGACATTCTCCGAGAGAACTTGTAGATCGAATCTACCAATCGTTGTGAAAAGAATGGCGCTTTCGTCGAGGAATTCGCGGTTTTAACCTTGCGTGGAGCACCGCATTCTTACGGTGCTGCACGCATTCTCTGAGCGAGTTACGCTAGCGCGGCCATCGAGCGTTGCTGCTTCGTGCTGTCTCAAACCTAAGCCTTGCGACGTTATGGCCGAGCTGATTGGTCATGCCTCGCGCGTCTCAAAGGAGATGCCGGATTAAACGGCTGCACGGGGGGTGTTAGCTACAGGCAAGGGAAGCATGCGCCGCATCAGAGTTGTCATCGCGGATCGACACCCGATCGTCTTACAGGGAATCCGGAGCGTTCTTGCGACGCAGCGTGATTTTACGATCGTTGCGTCGTGCAGCGATGGTGCAAGCTGTCTTGAGGCAATCCGATTTCTTGTGCCGGACATCACGCTTGTCGATGCTGGACTGCCCGATGTGAGCCGACAGCAGATCCTCGCTCTTGCAAACACTGTAGGCCCAGCTGTCCCGATAATCTTCTTCGCGGGTATCGCGGGCGACATTGAGCTACAGAGGCTGGCCTTGGATGGCGCCTGCATCATCCTCCCGAAGGACGCGAGTCCGGAGATGCTGGTCGCAACCCTGCGGAAGGCTGCTCAAGCCGTAGCAGCAGGCTTGCCGAGCACCGGGAACGGCAACCAGGAGCCCCGTGCCGGCGAGAAGAAGCCGCTGACACAACTGACGGACCGGGAGCGCCAGATCATGCGGCTCGTGTCGGAGGGGCTATCGAATAAGGAAATTGGGCGTCGCTTGAATATTGCCGACGGTACGATCAAAGTCCACCTTCATCACATCTTCCAGAAGCTGGATATCAGCAATCGTACAGTTCTCGCGGCATTGGCGATTTCGCGAAACGAGCTGCATACAGCGCCACGTGAGCCGGATCCCCCGGATCTGTTGCGTCAGGATCCGCCCAGCGTGAAATGACGAGGACGCCTGGAGGGTGCGCGGGGGCGCGCTATGGTGGCGCCAGATGCTCAATCATATTGCGGCAAGCCCCTTCAGCCTCGGCCAACGTTCCAAACGGCGAGCCGCCAATCTTGATTGCAGCTTGGTTCTTGTGGAGCGGACGCCAACTCGCCAAGTAGCCGTTGCGTCCGTGAAAGCCCGAACCTCCGGGGCTTTCAAAACTGATCACGAACGAGAAGCCGTGGCTGCTCGCGCTCCAGATCTCCATGTCCCGGACGGACCGGTGGAATTGCAGTGGCATCACAAAGATCCTTTGCAGCCGAACTCGCGCTCGGCCAGTTAAACGCAAATTAACTATATTAAATGCCGAGGCGCAACTCAAAATTCGCGCAGCAAGCTGCAATGCGTCGGGCGCGCCGAGAGGAAAACACGGAATTTCAGCGTTCTGTCGGCGCGGCGCACGTTCAGTAACTCCCGCCGGGCCAAGGAACATTCCTGGTTGAAAACGTATTTAATATATAATAGGGTATTTAAAGTTTTAATTCGAGGAGAGCGTGTCGTGACCCGGGATGGTAATGAAGATGACGACCGGCGGGCGTTTTTGAAAACCTGCGGAAGATTTGCAGCCGTGACGCCCCCTGTCATGACCCTGCTTCTGTCCACTTCCCTGACCTCAAAAGCCATTGCAAGTTCAGGCGGCCTGCACGGGGGAGGCAGAACGACAGGGGCCAGTCGTTCTTCGACAACGACCGGTCGTCCGCGGCGGGGCCGGGGAACTCGAGCGGAGGGTCATCTGGGGGCGGCGGAGCAGCTGGCGGTGGTGGAGCAGCTGGTGGTGGCCCTGCTGGATCATCTCGTGCCGGACGGACATCCGGCGGTGGCGGCGGTAGCGGCGGGTCCGGTGCTGGCGGAGGCGGTGGCAAAGGGCCGTTCGCGACCGGCGGGAGCTCTGGAATTCGAAGCGCGGATGGTGGGGTCGATTGCGCAGACGAAGAGAAGGAGGAAAAGCGCAAGGCCGATTGCCCCAGAGCTGATACTCGGATTTCGAGCGCAATCGAATCCAGCCGGTAGGAGTCTTCTCAGCCCATGCATGAGCGCGATGGGCCGCCGTGCGGCCAGCAACACTGGGCCTTTGCTCCAGCATGCTGAAAGTGTGGCCGAAAGCGCGTTGAGCAAGCTATGGTTGGCTTCGGCCGAGGGCTCGGACCCTAAGCCGCCAAGGTTCTGAGCTCGCTTGCGCGCAGGATTGGGCGTTTGCAACGACAGAGTCCCGCGCACTTTTGCCAAAATTGCGAAGGTACACGGGACCGGTTCGCGAAAGCGAACCGGCTCTACGAGCTTGTCCCGGCTATTCGGCTACCGGGCAAGTGGGAGGCCCGTCGCGCTGGCCCCCCATGAACGAGTCCGACCGCGCCCTGCGAAACTATCCGATCGATTTTGCGGCTCATGACCTTGTAGCACTCGCATGCCACGGCTTCGAGCCGCGGCCGATCAATCTCGAGCTGGCCGCGCCGATTGGATTTCAGCGCTCTTGACGCGCGCATTGTGCTTACGACATGTGTGACGGTGGTGCGGCGGACGCCCAGCAATTCCGACAATGTTTCCTGGGTCAACGGGAGGAGATCGCCTCCATTCGACCGGTCGTGAATGTGAAGCAGCCAGCGCGCCAGGCGGGCTTCGACGGAATGCAGTGCATTGCAGGCGGCTACGTGCTGAAGCTGCGTCAACAACGATCTCGTGAAGACCTGCACCATGGATGTGATTGGAGGGCTGCGATGTTGCGCTGCCAGAAATTGCACCGGCGAGATCTGCAGCGCGAACCCAGGTATGCGAACGACTGCCGTCGCGGGCGAATTGGATGCGCCAAGCGCTGACGTCAGGCCCACAGCCCCCTCGTGGCCGATGATCGCTGTGGCAACTGTCTGGCCGTTCGGCAGCGCCATGATAGCGGCGATCGCGCCGCTCAGGGGGAAGAGAAGATGTTCGACCCGGTCGCCCGATCGGGCCAGCACGGAATCGCGCTCGATCTCGACTTTCCGCAAATGAGGCGCAAGCAAAGCAAAATCTGCTGGCGGCAACGCTGCTAACAACCGATTACCAACTCTGGTCGCGTGGTCCATCATGGGATTGGTCCCCGACGGATGCTCGGCCTAGGACTCATGCCGGTTTGTCGAGCTGCTCTGCAGAATGACAGCTCAACGGCAAGCCAACTGGCCGCCACAGATATGGTTCCTATGATGGATGGTGAGCATGCGCAGGACCCACAGCCGCACGCTGTAGCGGAGATCCTATGCCTCTGGCTTCAGCTGGCGCTAGGCAAGGCCGCCGCGGACATCACACCGATCGCATCAACCTTGTCGCGAGCAGGCTGCGCGAGGGCAGAAGAGTGTCCTCGCCAGGGAACGCTCTCCGAACCAGCTCTTCGACCACGATTAGAGAAGCGCAAGACGCCTGCAAACGCGCTCTGAATCACCCAGTGTCCGTATCGAACAACCTCCAGAATAGTTTCTGGCCGATCGGACTAACACTGGTATGAATGTGCGGCTATGCCCATCTTCTGCCAGACAATCCCTGGGACGCGATCGGCAAGTCATTGATGGTCTTCAACCCGTTGCTATCTCTTAATCAGCGCGTCCCAGATTCGAGGCCTGATGCGCCCACGATTCCATGGCTTCGCCCCCAGCTCGGCTGTTTCGCGTGGATACTAGACTTTGATGGGCTGAGCGGATGTCGCTTATCAACGCGATCCGATCCAACGAGAAGCGCGTTGATCTTAATCCGCGATCTTAAGGAGGTCGCGCGTCGGACCTCTCCTTCGCCGTGCAAGAGCCGGCACCAGCGTCGGTGACTCATCCGCGATGCGCAACGCGAAATAGGCGATCGTCGCCTGAAGACCGTCCTTCAGCGCGACGCGCGGACGCCATCCCAGAAGTCGCGCGGCGGTGTCGATGACCGGCTTGCGACGCTTCGGATCGTCCTTCGGCAGTGCCACGAAGCGGAGTGGGGAGGCCGATTCTGTGTACGTCAGGACCTCCCGGGCTATGGCCTCGATCGTGACCTCGTGCGGATTGCCGAGGTTGCAGGGGCCGGTCACCGAGGCCGGGCTTTCCATCAGCAGCTGAAGGCCCCGCACCAGATCGTCGACGAAGCAGAAGCTCCTTGTCTGCGTGCCGCCGCCATAGATCGTGATCGGCTCGCCGCGCAGCGCCTGCACGATGAAATTGGAGACGACACGGCCATCGTTCTCCAGCATGCGCGGGCCATAGGTGTTGAAGATGCGCGCGACCTTGATCTCGGTTCCGTGCGTGCGGTGGTAGTCGAACATCAGCGTCTCGGCGGCGCGTTTGCCCTCGTCGTAGCAGGCCCGCGGCCCGATCGGGTTGACGTTGCCGAGATAGGATTCCGGCTGTGGATGCACCTCCGGATCGCCGTAGACTTCGCTCGTCGAGGCCTGCAGGACCCGGGCGCCCTTGCGGCGGGCGAGCTCGAGCAAATTGATGGTGCCGAGCACGCATGTCTTCATCGTGCCGACCGGATCCTTCTGGTAATGCCGGGGTGAGGCGGGGCAGGCGAGACTGTAGATCCGGTCGATCTCGTCGTCGATCTCGATCTCCTCGCGCACATCATGCTCGATGAAGCGAAAGTTCGGATGGTTCAGCAGCGGCCTGATATTGTCGATTGTGCCCGTGAACAGGTTGTCGAGGCAGATCACCCTGTTGCCGCGTTGCAGAAGCGAATCGCAGAGATGAGAGCCGATGAAGCCGGCGCCGCCGGCGATGAGCACTGTCGGCGAGCGACGGAGCGTGGGAATGCGGGTCTGGAGTGTCATGGCAAGCTCCCTCAGAGTTCGGCGACTTGAACCGGTCGGCCAGCCGGTAGCCGCGCCGATTTGCGGCGGCGGCGCGCGGTTGCTTCGGCGCAGTAGAGCTCCAACTGGCGGGCCCGATGGTCGGAGGTGTGATCGGTCAGAACGCGGCGGCGCGCGCTCTCGGCGATGGTGCGTCGACGTTCCTCGGGCATGTCGCGCAGGATCTCGATGACGTCGCGCGCCGTTGAGGCCAGCAAGATTTCCCGCGACGGCTCGAAGATGGTCTCGATCCCCGGCCATCGGTCGGAAATCACGGGCGTGCCGCAGGCGGCAGCTTCGAACAGCCGAACGCTCGGCGAGAAGCCCAACGCGCGCATGTCGGCGCGGGTCGCATTCAGGGCGAACCGCTGCTCCGCGTAAAACATCGGGTGCTGCTTTGGCGCGAGGTGCTCGATCCGCATGACATTGTCGGGCCAGGCGATATGTTCAGGATATTGCGCGCCCGCGACGGCGAATTGTTCGGACGGCAGCATCCGCGCCGGGGACAACAGCAATTGTTCAAGGACGGGCTGCCGGTCCTCGCTATAAGTCCCGAGATAGCCAAGCGCCCATTTCGTCTGGGCCTGTTGCGGCACGTAGGCGTCCGCGTCGGCGCTGCAATAGAGAACCCGTGCCATCGGGCTGCCGTAACGCGCCTCGATCATGTCGGGCACCGGGCCACCGGCGAATGATAGATAGAGGTCAAAACGCGGGATCATCGCAGCGGAGAGATAGTCGAGGCCCCTGTCGAGTCTCGCCAGCGTCACCGGCGTGTCGATGTCATAGAAGGCGGTGATCCCTCGCGCCTGGCTCATGATCCATTCGGAGATGGCGATACCGTCGGGCACATAGGAGCCGATGATGACGAGGTCGGCGTCCCGGATCAGCTTTCCGAAGCGGCGAGGGATATCCTTCAGCGACTGATAGAGCTCGACAGTCCACGACGACGGCTTGGTGAGGTCGCGATGCTCGCGATACCAGGCGACGTCGCGCTCCAGGAAGGTGACATGGTGGCCTCGTCGCGCGAGGGCCTCGATCAGGGCGCGATAGGTCGTGGCGTGACCATTGCCCCATGATGACGTGACCGAAAGACCGACGACGACGATGCTAAGGTTCATTCTGCTGCCTCGATGTGCGAGCTGCTTCCGACGAAGAGATCGTTGAATTGGCGGGCGCGGTGCCGGTAGGTGTGTTGGCTGAGAATGTGCGCGCGGGCACGGCTGGCGATCGCGGCGGCCCGATCAGGGCTGAGGGCGCCGAGATGGCCGGCAATCTCGGCTCCATTCGCGGCTACCAGCACTTCGCGATCCGGCTCGAGGAAATGGTCGATGCCGACCCATTGATCGGTGATCAAGCAGGCGCCTGCGCCGATCGCCTCGAATATCCGCGTCGGCGGCGAGAATCCGTAGCGCGCCATGCTGTCGCGATTGACATTGAGCGTGGCAAGACCGGAGCCGAAGAATGCGTTGTGCTCGCCGGTGCCGACATGCCCGACCTTTCGGAGGTTGCGGGACGTATCCTTGGTCTCCCAGCCGGAGCCGCCGAGAACGAACGTCTTGTCCGGCAACTGGCGCGCGATGTCGAGGAAGAAGTGCTCGACGCGCTGCTCGCGATCAGGCAGGCGATTTGCCAGCAGGCTGAGATCGCAGGTGAAGTCCGGCTTGGGCGGCGATGGAAAATGCGTTTCGGGGTCGAGGGCGTTGTAGATCGGAACGCAGTCTCGCGCACCAATAGCGCGGTAGGCCGATACGACGCCATCGCCGCCCCCGTAGGTCAAGACCATATCGTAGGATGGAATTGCACGGCGCAGATGATGCTCCGGATCGTTTGTCATCGCTTCGAGCGTGGCGGGAGCATCGACATCCCAGTAAATGCGCATGGTTCGGGAGGGTAAGGCAGCAACGGCGGTCTCCAGCTCCTGATCGAAGACGCCGACGCCACTGGCCTTGATCAGCATGTCGGCCGATCGCGCGGCCGCATCGAGCGAGCCGCGCCAGCCGTCGGCGGTCGCGGGGTAGACGACGACCCTGGCCCAGTCGGGGTCGTCGATGTCGCGGTGGGCCTGCCGCTCGAAGGCGTCAGGCTCGAAGAAGGTGACGTCGTGTCCGAGCGCCGCAATCTGCTTGAGCATGCCGCGATAATAGGTGGCGGCGCCGTTCCAGTAGGACGAGACAAGGCTGGATCCGAAGAAGCAGATCTTCATGCGGAGGCTCCGATGTAATGCAGCGGCTGTGACGAGCTATCGGAGGCACGAACGGCCTCCACGATGCCCACAAGCTGTTGTGCGCGATGACAGCAGGTATGGCGCTCCTGAATTGTCCGAAGGCCGGTCTCCACCATCGCCGAAGACAGCTCCCGATCGTCGAGAACGGCGCGGAGCGCGCGCTTCATCTCCGCGCCGTTGGCCACCTGGAGATAAGCGCCGTCCGGAAACAGGCTTTCCGCATCGGACCAGGGCGCCGAGAGCAGAGGAATGCCGCAGGCGAGGGCCTCGAACACACGGATGGTAGGGATGCCCGGAAGCGACCGTACATAGGGCCCGCGCGGGACGTGAATGGTCGCGCGCGCGCCGGCGAATGCCACCGGAGCCCAATGCGCAGGCAGCCAGCCGCCGTGGCGGATACCTGTGGCCCGGATGGTCTGGAGGGCGGCATCCGAGTAACGCACGCCATAGACGCTCGCGCGCAAATTCAGTTCGGCAACAGGCTCGACCAGGAATTCGTTGAGCTCAGTGCTGCGTTCGCCGTCGCCCCAATTGCCGATCCAGACCAGATCGTCGGTAGGTTCGACATTCGGCAGCGGGTGGTACAAGGCGACGTCGGCGGCTTCGTGCCAGGTATAGGCCCGGTCGGCCCAGCCGAGCTTCACGTAGATCTGGCGAAGCACCTCGCCGAAGGCGAGCACGCCGTCGAATGCGTCGAGGTCAAACTGTGCAAGTTCGTCCGGCGCCGTAATCGCACGATGATGGGTATCGTGGAACAACAATGTGAAGGGAGCGCCGTGCGCGCGCCTGTGCCCGATCTGCTCGATCACATCGGGCGAGTTCCATTCATGCACGACGACGAGATCGGCGCCATCGAGCGCTTCGTCGAAATCGAGCGAGGCATCATAGCGACGAATGGAAATACCTGGGAAGAGCTGTCCGATGTCTTGCAGGACCTCGCTGCCGCTCTCGCGGATGGCATTCAACCGACTCCAGCCGTCGATCGGCTCGAAAACGACGACCTCGTGACCAAGCGCATGCAGCTCGCGGGCGTAGCCGCGCAGGAAATGAGCGTTGCCATTGTTCCAGCAGGAGGTGAATGCGTGGTAGAACAGGACGCATTTCATGCCCGCACCTCGATCTGGCCGGCTTGAGGTGTCGTGCGGTTGGCAGCGAGCAGCCCTTTGTAGAGCTTCAGATAAGCGCCGGTCGTGCGCGACAGCGAATAGGTCAGGGAACGCTCGTAGGCGGCGCGTTGCAGCCGTTCTCTTCCGAGATCGTCCGCACAAAGTTCTGCGAGAGCTCGGTGCAACGCCTGACTATCGCAGGGATCGAAAAACAGCGCGGCTCCGCCCCACAATTCCCGGAACGTCGGGATGTCCGACAGCACGAGGGCGCAGCCGGCGGCGGCTGCCTCCAAAACGGAGAGGCCGAACGGCTCATAAAGTGCTGGGCTTGCAAAGATCGCCGCGCACTGGAGATGTCCGCGCAAGGCGCTGTGCGGCAATTGCCCAAGCCAAGTGACGCCCACGGACGGATCTGCTTCAGCGGGTCCTGCGACCTGAACCGGCCAATCCAGATCCGGTGCAGCCGCAGCCAACACTCCGATGTTCTTGGCGTGATCCCACAGCCGGCCGGCCCCGAAGATCAGCTCCTGCTTTCGAGTTGAGAGGTCTCCAGCAACAATCCCGTTCCAGATCACGGTGCCGGGAGACCGTGGCCGATAGATCTCCACGATCTCATCGTGGAACGACCGGCTCGGGCAGACCCAAGCCTGCGTGCTGTTGAGCGCCGCCGCCACCCGTTCCGTATAACGCGCCCAACGGGGCTCGCCGAGCCAGGCCGTATCCCGACAGGCCAGCGCCCATGAGTTGACGCAGGAGTGCGCCACGAGAACGGTTGGCGCACGCCACGACAGGGTTGCCTCGCGGAAACTGTTGAGGTGGACGATGTCCGGCCTGAACCGTGCTTCGAGCCCTAGAAGGACACGCCTGGCATTGAGGAGGTCACGCCCTTCCGGGTCCTGCCATTCCAAAGCGAGGTCGGTTTCGATGAGGCGGACCTCCGAGCCGTGCAGCATCTCGCGCTGGTCGGCGCGCGCGGATGGACCCATCGTCGCCAGCGTCACGTGGGCGCCCGCGGCGGCAAGGCTCGAGGCGAGAGCGCAGGAATAGGTCCACACGCCACCGACAGTGTCGGTCGTCATCAGGATTCCGATGTCCGAACCGCGGCTCATGGCGCAACCGGATGTTCGAGGGCGTCGAGCGGGACCGGCCGATCGTTCTGCACGTCACTGAACTGGTCGAACATCCCGAGATAGTGCCGATGCGCGCGCTCCCAGGCGAAATCGTCAGCCTCGCCCCACAGCTTTCGGTAGTCCGGCGAGCCGGGGTAGGGATAGAGCGGGACCGGGTCGTTCGCCCAGATGCCGGCATCCTGCATCTTGCGGCGCCAGCGCTGCACTACGGGATCGTCGTCCTCGGGGACCTCGATCAGATTGGCCTGCACGAAGGGGACGTAGCGTCGGGCTTCGACCAGGCGGTCAGCGAGCTGGTCGGTGGTCATCTTGCAGTTCTTGGCGAGTGCCGCGCGGCCCTCGACGGTGAGACTTTCGATGCCAGCCTCGATCGAGACGCAGCCAGCGCGACCCAGCAAAGCGAGCATGTCCGGCTTCCAGAGATCAATGCGGGTCTGGACACCGAATTTGAGGCCGCGCGTACTCAGCCCTTCCAGAAGTTCTGGATTCGGAAGGAAGATTTCGTCGATGAAGTAGACATATTCGACGCCTTGGCCGCGCAGTCGATCAATTTCGTCGAGAATGATCGAGGGCGGCCGTTTGCGGTAGGCGTTGCGGAAATTCTCCTTGGCGCAGAACGTGCAATTATAGGGGCATCCGCGCGACGCCTCGACCTCCGCGCCGGGGCCCATCGGTTCGGCCTCGAAGCGATGATGGTGGTGACGATGCCGCCGGATCATCTCGTCCGGCCAGTCGAGCGCTGGCTGATCCTTGAAGTCGACCGCCTGCGGGCCGCCATTGACCCGGACCGAGGCGCCGTCCGCCAAGCACAGGCCGGGGAAGTCCCGCTCCCCGTTGGCCAGCCGCAGCAAAGATGCTTCGCATTCACCCATGACGATGATATCGACCGCGAGCTTCCTCAGGGCCGCTCGCGGCGTGGTCGAGCCGTGCGGGCCGACGGCGACCAAGACCGGTGCAAGATCCCGTACCGCCAGTGCAAGCTCCTGCGGAACCCGCAGCTCCGGCGGTGCGCAGCGCCAGAACAGGTAGGTCGGTGCCGTCGTGATGACAATCAGGTCAGGCTTGAAGGCGCGCAGCTCAGCCTCGACGTCCCGCAATGTCAGATCGAACATGTGCGCATCGAGCAGCAGCGTCCGGTGCCCGGCCGCTTTCAAATAATGCTCGGCGATGCCGAGCTCGAGCGGAAGGTGGGGGGACCGGCAGCCGAAATAGATGCTGCCGCCAAAATCCCATTTCGGATTGATCAGGGCGACGCGTGTCATGCGAGAGCCTCGCGGTTGCCCCGAGTTGTTCCGAAGCGGCTGTCCAGCCAGGCGTGAAGCGAGCGAAGGCCGTCGGCGACCGAGACCTGCGGTGCCCATCCGAGGGCGGTAGACAGCGCCCGGGTGTCGGTGACGTACCAAGGCTGATCGCCCGGACGCCAATCGGCAAAGCGGTATGTGACCTGATGGCCCGTCAGTTCGGCAATGTGGTCGATCAATTCCCGGAGGCTGATCGCATTGGCTGGTCCGCCGCCGAGATTGAACACGCGTCCACGCGCCAGCGAGATCCGGTCGAGTACCGCGAGCCAGGCAGAAGCTGCATCCGACACATGCAGCGCGTCGCGGACCTGATAACCGTCGCCGTAGATCGTCAGTGGTTTGCCGCGGATCGCGCTCAGCAGGAAATGTGCGATCCAGCCCTGGTCCTCGGTGCCGAACTGGCGCGGCCCATAGATGCAGCTCATGCGCAGCACCACGGTCTGTAGCCCGTAAACCCGCGCATAATCGTGGACGTACTGATCCGCCGTCCCTTTGGAACAGCCATAGGGGCTGTAGAAATCGAGCGCAGCGTTCTCGGAGATGCCTTCGGCCAGCAAGTCGCTGGTGGGCGTATAACGGCGGCCGGTGAGTGCGATCTCGCTGTCCTCGATCAGGCGGCCATAGACCTTGTTGGTGGAGGCGAACACGACCGGAGCGGTGCTGTTGTGCAGCCGAACCGCTTCAAGCACGTTCAGGGTCCCGCGCGCGTTGATCTCGAAATCGGCGGCGGGATCGCTCACGCTGCCCGTGACGGCGACCTGAGCCGCCAAATGCAGCACCGCGCGGGCCTCACGTACGGCATCGATCACCGGGATCGGCTCACGAATGTCGGCCACCGCGATGGTGATGAGGTCGCGATGCCTGGATTTCAGCCATTGCGCGTTCTCGCGCACGCCGGCGCGGGCCAGATTGTCCAGCACCAGTACGCGCTCGCCGCGCTCCGCCAGCCGGTCGGCAAGATTGCAACCGATGAAGCCGCAGCCGCCTGTGATCAGAACCGGCCTGTTGTCTCGCTCATTCATCACGCAACCAATCCTCGTTGCAGCAGCTCCTGGGTCGCCCGCTCGGCCTGGTCGTCGGCGATCTGGTCTGCGAGATATTCCGCGAGCTCCTCCAGGCCGTCCCTGAAAGCCACATGCGGCTCGAAGCCGAGAAGGTCGCGCGATTTGCCGATATCTGCGAAGCAGTGCCTGATGTCGCCGGCGCGGTATTTCCGCGTGATCTCGGGCGCGATGTCGCTCCGGCCCATGACCTCGGCGAGGTCCTCGGCGACGGACAGAATGGTCCGGCTTTGGCCCGAGCCCACGTTGAAGACGTCCTGCGTCTGCTCCACTTCCAGGGCGATGCGACAGGCGCGGGCGACGTCGTGCACGTGAACAAAGTCGCGTCGTTGCTCGCCGTCCTCGAAAACAAGCGGCGGCCGACCGTTGAGGAGCCGCGCGGCGAAAATCGCGAGTACGCCGGTATAGGGATTTGACAGAGCCTGGCGGGGACCGAACACGTTGAAGAAGCGCAGCGCCAGGGTCGGGATGCCGTAAGCCTTGCCTGTAATCAGGCACATGCGCTCCTGCGCAAACTTGTTCAATGCGTAGACCGAGCTCAGTGACGGCAGCTTGTTCTCCGGCGTCGCCACGGGGACGAGTGGGTGACCCGCGCTGTCGCGCAACTCCCATTCCCCTCTGCGCAGCTGCTCGATCGGCCGTTCGTCGCAGGCGACGACGCTTTGATCGGGCCTGCGATAGAGGCCTTCGCCGTAGATGCTCATGGAGGAGGCGACCACCAGCCGTTCGACCGGGCGCCTCGACACCGCCTGGAGCAGCACCGCTGTGCCGAGCTCGTTGGTCCGCACAAAAGGCTCGATGTCGTACATGCTCTGGCCGACGCCGACGGCGGAAGCGAGATGCAGGACCATGTCGGCCCCGCGCAAGGCATGTTCGACCGCAACGCTGTCGGTGACGTCGCCAACGACGAGCTCGGCCTCATCGGCGAGATAGGACGGGCGCTGGCGATTGCCGCCGTGGACCTGCGGCGAAAGATTGTCGAGCAGCCGGACCTCATAACCGGCAGCGAGCAGCATGTCGGTTGCATGCGAGCCGATGAATCCCGCGCCTCCAGTGATTAATACCCGCGTCATGCACCACTCCGTGCCGCCGTAAGATCGATCCCTCTGGGAAATCGACCGATGATGGGAGCTGAAGCGCGCCTTACTGTCTGGTCGGACGACCTGCACGCCAGTCACGTTTGGAGTCAGAAGCGATGCAAGGAATGTTCGTTCCTCGAAATTGTACAAACGAATATTTCTCTAACCTGGATCAATAACCTAGGTGAATCCGCAGCTCTGCCGGCGGCTAGAAGTGCACGCCGTGCAGCGGTTCCGGCAGGTCCAGGTGCCTTGCCGCGGTCGCGCCGATATCGGAAAAGCCGGCACGCCGGCCGATCGGAGCAGATGATTGCGTCGTCCAGGCCAGGATAGGCACCTGTTCGCGGGTGTGGTCGGTGCCGCTCCAGGTCGGATCGCAGCCATGGTCGGCGGTGATGATCAGAAGATCGTCGCTCCGCAGACGCGACAGTAGCTCGGGAAGACGGTCATCGAAGAATTCGAGTGCCGCGGCATAGCCCGCGACGTCGCGGCGATGGCCGTAGAGGGTGTCGAAATCGATGAAGTTGGCGAACAGCATTCCTCCATCCGCAAGGCCGGCCAGCCCCTTGAGCGAGGCGTCGAACAACCCGTCATTGCCGTCGCCGCGCATGTTTCGCCCCGTTGCTCGATGAGCGAAGATGTCGTCGATCTTGCCGATCGTCACGATGTCACGGCCGGCGCTTTCAGCGAGATCTAAGATGGTTCGCCCGGGCGGCGGCACCGAATAGTCGCGCCGGTGTACGGTGCGCTTGAAGTCGCTCGCACTTGTGCCGACGAATGGCCGGGCAATGACGCGGCCGATGTTGAGGGGATCGATCAGCCGCCTTGCGATCGCGCAAATCTCATACAGACGTTCGAGCCCGAAGGTCTCCTCATGCGCTGCGATCTGGAACACGCTGTCGGCTGAGGTGTAGCAGATCGGCATTCCCGTTCGCATGTGGCGCTCGCCGAACTCGGCGATGATCTCCGTGCCGGAGGCGTGACAATCCCCGAGAATGCCGGGCAATCCGGCTTGCTCGCAGAAGGCCTTAGTCAGATCCGCGGGGAAGCAGGGCACCGTTCGGGGGAAATAGCCCCATTCGAACGGTACGGGCACTCCGGAGATCTCCCAATGGCCTGACGGGGTGTCCTTGCCTTTCGAGATCTCGCTTGCGCACCCAAATTTCCGGTGCTCGACCCGACCGTCCAGCCCCGGCGGCACGCGCCCCGCGGCGAGGCGGCAGGCCTGGCCGAGGCCGAGCGCGACGAGATTGGGAAGCCGGAGCGGACCCTCGCGGGCGGCGCTGTCGGCGCGACCGGCCATGCAGGCTTCGGCGATGTGGCCGACAGTGTCGGCGCCATCGTCGCCATAGCGAGCGGCATCCGGCGCGCCGCCGATGCCGACGGAGTCCATCACCAGGATCAGGGCACGCATGTCGGTTCTCTGATAGGGGGATCGGCGGACGTTGCGGAGGATGCAGCACCGGTCTTCGTGCAGTAGCGATCGACCATCAATGCGCAGAAATCCGCAAACTCATTGACGTCGAGTGGCGGGCTGGTGTGATGCGGCTCGATGCCCCGATGCTCGGGCGTGAAGCAGAACGTCACCGTGACCTGAAATTCCGCCAGCGCCTCCATCTGGCGGTCGAACCATGCGAGCGCATTAGGCCGGAAGCTGTCGGCCCACGAAAGACCTGTCCTGAGATGGGTCACGCCGAGACGGCGCATCCAGTGCACGGCGTCGTTGAGGCGATGATCCTCGAAGTGGAACCACTGGCACAGACCCATTGCAGGCGCATACATGCCAAACTGATCGGCCGCCGCCTTTGGCGTGCCGTCCTCGCGCAGCAGGCCCATGTGGAAATGCCTGTAATAGGAGGAGCCTTCGGCTTCCTTGTGCCGTGTCGTTGCTTCCCAGGCGGAGGGAAGGTCGTAGAGGCTGTACCAATGGATGCGCGGGGCACGGCCGATCAGGAGTTCGGCTGTGCGCGACAGGCCCCAGGCTTGCACCTCTTCGGCGCCGAACGAGGAGACGCCGACCTCCGTCACCCAGACGGGCAGGGCGGTGACCGACTTGATCTCCTCGATCTTGGCCGGCCACTCGCCGATCTGCCACAGGTTCCAGTCGAGCGGAAAGCCATGCACGGCGACTGCATCGAAATTGTCGAGCACGCTGCGGCTCTGCATGTTGCGCATGAAGGACGGATCAATCGGCGAGATGCCGCCGAGCACGATTGGCAATGCGGGCCGCGCACTGCGGATCGATTTGCCGGCAGCAATGGCCAAGTTCGCGAACATCGCCCAATCCGGATCGATCAGGAGATTCCAATGCGACTTGTTGTTCGGCTCGTTCCAGATCTTGGCAGCCTCGATCATGGGCTTGTGCTCCGGCAAGGATAAACGGGTCCATCGGACTGGGGGCGCTCCGTTCGCTCGCAGAGATAGACCTCCTCTTCGGGATGCGCAGTGATGGCAAAGCCCGCGCTGCGCAGCATGGCCTCGACGCAGGCCCGGTTCGGGACCCACCAATTGGTGGGGTCGTCGGCGTATTTGTGCTCGATGAAGTGCAGTTTGGGATAGCCGGCGGAATCGAACTGATCGGTGGTCCAGAAATCGTAGTTCTTCTCGATCGCGTCGACGTGACTGTCGCCGCGCTGCATCGATTGGAACAGGAGGAGGTCCTTGGCGACGTGCTCGTGGATGAGATCCAGCGCCAGAAGCGGATGGCGCAGGTGGTAGAGCACGCCCATGAAGATCACCAGATCGAACTTCTCGCGGAGGTGCCCGACATCATAGGCCGACATCTTGCGGAATTCGATCCTGAGGCCTTTCACTTCGGCGGCGAAGCGCGCCTGCGCCAGATACTCCTCGTCGGTATCTAGTCCAAGCACGCGCTCGGCACCCCGCTGCTTCATCTCCATGGCGTAAAAGCCGGCGTTGCAGCCGATATCGAGCACGGTCTTGCCTTCGAGGCGGTCCGGAATGATTCCGGAAAAGCGCCGCCATTTCACGTTGGGATAGTCGCCGAGGAAGTGGGCGGGGGCGGTCGGCACGCCATTCAGGTCGAGATTGTGAAACCACGGCCCGAGCGCATCGACGCGCCTGCGAATTTCCTCGCGCGTAAGTAGCGCTCTCGTCATGCAGTCGCTCCGTTGTCCATCGCGGGGATCGGTCGAGCTCCATCCGACGAGGTGCCGACCCGCGACCTCGACCGGCCGTCAGCGCCGGCGCTGTCCGCGAGAAGAGCCATAGCCTTGCGATAGCCGTCGACGGTTCCGACATCGACATAGGACTCCCCGGCCTTGACCCCGATGCCGACGCCACCTGCCTGGAGGTACGCATTGACCAAAGTCCCAAAATATTCGTCTCGCCGATCTCGCGCGTTCCAGAGCGCATGCAATTCGCGGAAGCCGGTGGCCGACATCCTGAAAGCGCCCCAGATCCACCGCGAGGTTGGGGTCGGCTGCTTGACCTGGATCTCCCGCACGTTGTCTCCCTCGACCACAACGGCGTCGAAGAATTCCGGGCGCTCGACCGGGAAGAGCAGGAAGGAGAGGTCGGCATCGGGCAGAGCCTGCAAGGCGGCCTTTGGAAACCACACGGTATCGGGCAGGCCGACGACGACGTGCTCGTCATGGCCGACCACGGTGCCGGCCCGGAAGACGGCGTCGCACAGGCCGGATGCGTCGGGCTGGACCACATAGGCGAGCTGAGCGCTGCCGTAGTGATCGCCGAAATATTCCAGAATGTCGGATTTGCCCGGCGAAATGACGAAGCAGATCTTGTCCGCGCCGCCAAGGATGAGGCGCTCCAGGAGATATTCGGAGACCGCGCAGGGGCGCTCCGTGCCGTCGTCGCGCCGGCTGCCGACGGGCAGCAGCTCCTTGGAGAACGCCAGCGGTTGGATGCGGCTGCCGCGGCCCGCGGCCGGAACGATGCCCCACATGGTCAGGCCTCCTCGGATTGCTGGCGATGCGTGCCGCTGGACGCCGCCTGCTCGAGCAGCGACACCAGCTCGCGTGCGCGTTTGTCGGATGTGTGCTGATCCATTGTCCGTTCATAGGCGCATCTAGCGATAGATTGGAGCTCGGCGCTCGGCATCGCCAATGCCGTCAATGTGTCCTGCGCGTCGCGGGCGATCAGGATCTCCCTGCCAGGCGCGAAGAACTCTTCGATACCCGGCCAGTCGTCGCTCAGGAGCGGGACGCCACAGGCAGCCGCCTCGAACAGACGGCCGGAGGGGCACCAGCCCATCTCCGCCATGGCTTTGCGTGTGACGTTGAGGGTCAAGCGGGAGGATGCAAAGAAAGGCGCATGCTCCGATGGCGGCAGATGCCGCACGAAGTAGATGTTGGGCGACCATGGGAAGTCGTCAGGATACTGCGCCCCGCCGATCAGGAAGCGCAGGTCCTGCCGCGCGCGTGCCGGTTCGACGAAAAGCGCCTCAAGTCCGCGCTGGCGGTCTTCGGAATAGGTGCCGAGATAAGAGAGATCTGCGCGGTAGTGCGGTCGGGGCGGCACCGGGCGATGAATATCGACATCGACGTGGCCGTATAGGGGGCGAATGTCGCGGGCGCCGAGCCGGTCGCGGAATTCGTGGGCAACGCGGGGCCCGCCGGTGAAGCTGAGGACGAGCGCGAAATCCCGTAGGCCCCGCGGGCTGATATACGGAACGGATCCACCCTCCATGAGCCGCGCCAGCGTGATCGGGGTATCCAGATCATAGAAGACGGGAACGGCGCGTCTTTCCGACATGATCAGGTCGGTCGCCGCGATCGCGTCGGGACAATAAGACGTGACGATCGCGACATCGGCATCCCCGACATCGCGGCGAGCGAAGGAGCGGGTCTCGTCCCAGTCCGAAAACAACCGCAGCTGGCCGCCCGGCAACTCATTGAAGTCGCGGGCGCCGGCGTAATAGGGCACATCGCGCTCGTAGAAGACGACAGTGTGGCCGAGGTGTGCCAGATGCTTGCAGAGGCCGCGCCACAGGGTCGCGTGGCCGTTGCCCCAGGAGGAGGAGATGGTCAGCCCGAAAATGACGATCTTCACGCCGGCACCCGCTGATTGATCCCGGTAATCCTGAACCCGCGGCTGTCCACGCTGAGAGTGGAGATGCTGGATGGGTCGATTTCGATCGAGAGAAAGTCGTCAAGCCGCATGCGCGCGTAATGCAAGAGCGCCGCACGGATCGGCTCGGCATGACTGACAGCAATGACGGTGCCCGCAGAATGATCGTTGCGCAACTGCTCCAGATGGCCAACGACGCGATTCTGGAGCGAGCGCATGCTCTCGCCCCCGGGTGGGCGGCTAGTCCCGCGCCGCCTGTTCCAGCGCGACCATTGCGGGTCCTGACGGAGCTCCTCGAACGACCGGCCGCTCCATTCGCCATAGTCGAGTTCGTCGAGAGCGGGAACGATCTCGATCGGCAGTCCGAAGTGCGCCGCCAGAATGGAGGCTGATTGCATGCAGCGCCGCTGCGGGCTCGACTGGATCAAGGCTGGCCACGGGCTGATCGTGATTGCACAGCGCGCCATTTCCTCGCAGCCGATGTCGTCGAGCGTGACGCCATTCATCCGGCCGCATAGCGTGCGGCCGAGCAAAGCATGGTGACCGTGACGCACGAGATGAATGATCCTCGCCATCAAGTATACACCTTGTCCTCGATGAAGGCGCGCGTTCGCCGTCCGGCCTCCTCGTCGGTGAACTGCTGCGGCGGCGATTTCATGAAATAGCTGGAGGGACCGGTCAGGGCGCCGCCCTGACCGCGATCCATGGCAAGTTTTGCGCAGCGGACCGCGTCGATCACGACGCCCGCGGAGTTCGGGGAGTCCCACACTTCGAGCTTGACTTCGGCGCTCAGCGGCACGCCGCCGAATGTCGTGCCTTCGAGGCGGATGAAAGCGAGCTTGCGATCGGTCAGCCAGGGCACGTGATCGCTCGGCCCGACATGGATGTTGTCGGGATCGATCGGAACGTCGAACTGGCTGGTGACCGCCTGAGTCTTGGAGATCTTCTTCGAGGTCAGCCGCTCTCGTTCGAGCATGTTCTTGAAGTCGGTATTGCCGCCGACGTTGAGCTGGTAGGTGCGGTCCAGCCGCACGCCGCGATCGCGAAACAAATTGGCGAGCACGCGGTGCAGGATGGTTGCGCCGACCTGGCTCTTGATGTCGTCGCCGATGATCGGAAGGCCTGCATTCTCGAACCGCTGCCGCCAGTCCGGATTGGAAGCGATGAAAACGGGGATGCAATTAACGTAGCCGCAGCCGGCTTCGATGGCGCGCGCTGCGTACCATTCACTTGCGCGTTGCGAGCCGACGGGCAGGTACGACACCAGCACGTCGGTCCGTGACATTGCCAGGACCTCCGAAACATCGGCCTCCGGGACGTCGGCGACCGGAACATCATCTTCGAGATAGTGCCCGATGCCATCCATGACCGGGCCGCGCTGAACGATCACTCCGGTCTGTTCGACATCGGAGAACCGATGCGTGTTGTTCGGCTTGGCAAAGATGGCGTCGGCGACATCGCGTCCGACCTTGCCGGCGTTGACGTCGAAAGCTGACGCGATCTGGAGGTCGCTGATGTGATACCCGCCGAGATCGACGTTCATCAGGCCGGGCACAGGCTCGTTCGATTTGGCGTTTCGGTAATAGGTGAGCCCCTGGACGAAGGAGCTTGCGCAATTGCCGACGCCGACGATGCCGACGCGCACGCGGCGCCTGTCCTGAAGACGGGAATGCATGGACTAAGACCTCCGGGAAGACGATGGCATCAGCGTAAGTAGATCGGCGAACGTGTCGGAAGGTATGTTCGTTCCTGTGCTGGAGCCGCCGAGCCGGCGTGCGCATCGATTCAGGGCAACAAAAATGCAGCGCGCTTAACTTGGGATAAGATCCGCAGCCGGATCAACGGAACGAACATCATCCTGGATGAAGATGAAGAAGATGATGCTGGTTGTCCGGCGTCGGCCCCGGCGCGCCGTGAAGAACAAATCCTGCCGGCCCGCGTTTCATCGCAAATGGCTTCGGCGATGGCCGTGTCATTGCCGGGCCTGCACAAGCGAGGTGCCACATGACGTCCAAGACGCAGAACAATGAAGCCCAGCAGACCACCGATCACGCCGCGATCCGCAAATGGATCGAAGAGCGCGGTGGGCGGCCGGCGACCGTCAAGGCGACCGAAGAGGATGGACACGCCGGCATCCTGCGCATCGATTTCGATCCGCCGGATGAGGGGCTCGACCGCATCGGGTGGGATGAGTTCTTCGAGAAGTTCGACGAGGCCGGCATTGCCTTCCTGCACCAGGACCGGACCAAGGACGGAGAGCTGAGCCGCTTCCACAAATTCGTCCGTCGCTAGCCGGATCTCGGGACGTGACGAACGGCTGGGTGGAGGCCATGCGAGCAGGCGACTTTGCGCGTGCCTGGGCCATCAATGACCACGATCTCGCGACGTCCGGGTACCCGCCCAAGCATACCGGTCCGCGTCATCTCCAGCGGATCTGGCGAGGGGAGTCGCTTGCGAACAAGCACCTGCTCGTGCGGTGCTATCACGGGCTCGGCGACACGATCCAGTTCCTGCGTTTCATGCAGCCCCTTCGCGGCGTAGCGCGCAGTGTCACGGTCTGGTGTCAGCCCGAACTGTTGCCGCTGGTCGAGCGCACGGCAGGCGTCGATTGCGCGCTTGCGCTCCATTCGGGCACGCCTGAAGCTGACTTTGAGGTCGACATCGAGATCATGGAGGTGCCGCACGCGCTCAAGGTCGGGAGAGAGCAGATCGGGATGAGCGCGCCATATTTGACGCTGCCGCCGAGAAGCATGCCTGTGTCGCTCGACTGCGAAGGTCTGCCCGTCGGCTTGGTCTGGGAGGTGGGCCAATGGGATAAGCGGCGCGCTATTCTCCCCGCATTGTTGCGACGTCTCGCCGTTCCTGGCGTAGCGCTTCATTCGCTCCAGAGAGAGGCGGGGACCGACGAACTCGCGCAGATCGGCGCTCGCGACATCAGCACGCCCGATATCGCGGCTCTCGGTCGTCTTCTCTGCCAGCTCGATCTCGTCATTTGCGTCGACACCATGGTCGCACACCTCGCGGGAGCACTCGGATGCGAAGCCTGGGTGCTGCTGCACGCCGATTGCGACTGGCGCTGGCCTTCATCCGGATGCCGCACGTTCTGGTATCCGAGCCTGCGGCTGTTTCGTCAAAAGACGGCCGGCGATTGGGGGGCTGTCATTCTGGAAGTGCGCGAAGCCTTACAGGAGCGCGTGAGGTGTGAGCAGAAGGTTACGCAATATCATCTCGCCGACGCGACGGCGCCTTTGGTCAATTCCAGTTGCACTGGCCGTCGGCCTTGATCAGTTGGCCGGATGCCTAGATAGGTGGGATCGAAGCCTGCCAGCCGGACCAGTCCGGGCCAGTCGGAGATCATCAAGGTCTTGCCGTGCCAGTGCAACAGGTTGCAGCGGCGCAACTCCCGGATGGTGCGGTTGACATGGACTGGGGAGATGCTGCAGGCCGCCGCGAGGTCGGATTGGGTGAACGGCGAAGCCAATCTGAAGTCCTTTGCGAGCCCGACATTCTGCAGGCGTGTCGTGATCTCGCAGAGCAGGTGCGCTACACGCGTCAAGGCGTCCCGGCTGCCGAGGTTTACGGCCCAGTTGCGCTGTCTGGCGTGGTCGCCAAGCAGCATCAGCAGTAGGGTACGCGACATCGCGGGCGAGCGCGCCGATAGTTCGCGAAAGAAGCGATGCGGCACCAGCGCGACCACGGCAGGTCCGAGCGCAATGAGGTTGCCATTGATGCGGGGCTGATAGAGGGTCTGGAGGTCAGCGATGTCGCCGGGAACCGAGATCGATGTGATCTGCCCGTCTGCGGCCTGGGCGTCCTGCCAGGACAGGTAGCCCTGGAGCAGCAGGCAGCATTGTTGGCTGTCGTCGCCGTGGCGCAGGATAGCCTGATGTGAACTGAAGTGCGCGATCGTGCTCGGCATTTCTGCCAGCAGATCAAGGTCGTCGGCGGTCACGTCGCCAATACTCGCCAGGTGATCGGCAAGCTTGGAAAAGGCAAATCCCGTCTGCATCGGTCATCCGATCGCCCGCCGCCTACCGCAACTCTGACCCAAATGGCAAAGGGCAGGCATTAACCTGTGATACGCTCCCTCGATCAGGGTATGATCGACGGGTGCGAGTCGACGTTCGCCAGTCTTCAATGTTCCTGTGAAATGAAATTAGGGAAAGCGGCAGTCGTCCGCACTTCGTTTCGCCGGCACTATCGTGTAGCGTGAGGCTTTTCCGCGGGAGGCGGTCCCCCTGTTCGACACCGACACGATGGGGACAAGAGATAGGCCTCTCTTGGCGGTCCTCCGGAAGGCCGGTTCCAGGGCCTTGTCCGAAGCCTCAGCCATGCGGCGGTAACGGGCGGGAATCGGGGTCGTGGCGAACTCGCGACGCCGGCACCTGCGCGGCTCGCCTGAACGGATTCGCTCCTGTACATCTTTGAGTCATCGAAGCTTTTGCGCCGGGCCGCCCTGGCGAGGAACGAGCGTCATGTCAGGGATTTGAGCAAGGTCCCGACCGGAAGACGCTCATGCACAGATTTGACGCCGCCTCATCGACCGCCGCCCTCACGAGGGAGACAGATGACATCTGGATCGCGGACGATGTGCCAATCAGCGCGGCCGGTCTGCGTCTGCCTGTTCGCATGACGGTCATTCGGCTGTCGAATGGTGACCTCGTGCTGCACTCGCCGGTGCGATATTCGCCTGCTCTGCGCAATGAGCTGGAGCGGTTGGGATCAATCAAATATCTGGTCGCGCCGAACGTGGCGCACTGGATGTTTCTGCCTGCCTGGCAAAGACATCTGTCGCAAACGTTGACCTTTACTGCGCGAGGACTGTCTGCGCGGAAGCAGGTGCGAGAGGCCGGGCTTCGCGTTGACCGCGAACTTGGCGACACCACCCCCGGAGAGTGGGCCGCCGAGCTTCAGACCATCTCGGTGCATGCCCCGATGTTCTCCGAGGTGGAGATATTCGACAAGCGGAGCCGCACGCTGATCCTGACGGATCTCGTGCAGAACCTTGATTCCCATGATCTTTCCGCGTCAAATCAGGCCGCCGCAAACCTGCTCGGCATCGCCAAGCCTGACGGCAAGGCGCCGATTTATCTCCGGCTCTTGTTGCGCCTCGGCGGCCATTCGGTACAGGCCGCGGCCGAACGGCTCGTGCGCCTGGCGCCCGAGCGGGTCATCTTCGCGCATGGTGACTGGTTCAAAGCGGACGCGGCCGTGCGCCTCCGGCGGTCGTTGCGCTGGCTTGTCCCAATGGATGCCTCCGGATCTTCGCGGCGGCCAATGGCGGGCACACGGGTCGTCATTACGGGAGCATCCAGCGGAATTGGCCGAGCGGCGGCGCTGGCGTTTGCGCAGCAAGGGGCGAGCGTGGCGCTTGCCGCTCGTCGCAGTGAGGTCCTGGCAAGCCTCGCGGCAGAGTGCGAGGCGCTGGGAGGCCGTGCCTTGGCGGTCCAGACCGATGTCAGCGATGCGGAAGCGGTGCAGCGATTGGCAGCGCAGGTCGACGATGTATTCGGCGGAATCGACGTCTGGATCAATAACGCCGGCACCGGTGTATTCGGCGCCTATCAGGACGCCGACTTCGCGCTTCACCGCCGAACCATCGAAGTCAATCTCCTGGGAATGATGCACGGCGCCTTCGCGGTGCTCCCGATCTTTCTCCGCCAGAACCGAGGCATCCTGATCAACAACATCTCGCTGGGAGGTTGGATGCCGACGCCGTTTGCGGCCGCCTACACCGCGAGCAAGTTCGGCCTGCGCGGGTTCACGGCGAGCCTGCGCCAGGAGCTCGACGCGCATCCGAACATCCATGTCTGCGGCGTGTTCCCGGCGATGGTAGATACGCCGGGCTTCGTCCACGGCGCCAACATGTCTGGGAAGAGGCTCGATCCGGGGCCGCTGCTGTACCAGTCAGAAGATGTCGCTCAGACATTTTTGAACCTCGTTCGCGCGCCGCGCGATGAAGTGGCCGTCGGCTGGCCCGCGCGCGGTGGCCAGATCGCCTACGCCATCGCGCCGAAATTGACCGAAAATCTGTTAGGTGGCGCATTCCGATTCCTCCTGTCGCGCGCCGGACGCGCACCGATCAGCGAGGGAAGTATCATCGAAGCCTCGCCGCTCGGCACGTCGGTAGACGGGGGGTGGCTGGGGCGGAAGCAGCTTCCACCGGCTGGGGTCATCAGCAAGGGGCTTGCAGTTGTGGGAATGGCTGCGTGTGTGGCTTTCGTGGCCGCGATAGCCGTCCGGCCGCGTCGGCCGCAGATCAGGACCAGGCGTCGCCGGACGTCGACGGGACGTACCGCAGCAAGGCCGTCTTGACCGACGGACATCATGGCAACGCGTAGGCCCGCACGTAGTCCCCGAGCCTGGTGCCGAACGAGCCGTGGCCGCCATCGACCGTCACCACGTATTGCTTGCCGCCGGTCTCATAAGTCATTGGCGTTGATTGGCCGCCAGCGGGAAGACGGTCCTGCCAGAGCTGCTTGCCATCACTGACGTCGAATGCCCTGATATAGTCATCCATTGTCCCCGTGATGAAGATGACGCCTCCCGCGGTCACGATCGGCCCGCCCAGCATGGGAACGCCCAGCTTGAACGGAAACGGGACAGGGGCCTGATCGCGGATCGTGCCGATACGGTGTTGCCACACCACCTTGTGCGTCTTGAGGGCAATGGCCGCGATATTCCCCCAGGGCGGGGCGAGGCAGGGGATGCCGAGCGGCGACAGGAAGATGCCGAGTTCGACGCCGTAGGGAGCGCCGTACATCGGTTGAACGCCGAGTTCGGTGCCGGGTGGATGCGCAGCGTTCGGCGCGGCCGGATTGTCTTTTCCACGCGGCACCAGGCGGGAAATGAACGGAATCGATTGAGGGTTTGCAATCGCGATCTGCCGCTTTGGATCGACGGCAATTCCGCCCCACTCGAACATGCCGAAATCACCCGGGAACACCAGCGTACCTTGCTCCGAAGGCGGCGTGAACGGCCCTTCGTAACGGAGACGCTTGAACTTGATACGGCAGGCGAGCTGGTCGAACATCGTGCTGCCCCACATCTGCGCGTCCGTCAGCATGCCGGGCGGGCGGAAGCTCAATTCCGAGAAGGGCTGAGTGGGCCATAGCCGGTCGCCGGGTGCGGCGCCCTGCGGCACGGGCTTCTCCGGCGCGGGCACCAGCTGATGCCCGTCGCGGCGGTCGAGCACGAAAATGTCGCCCGTCTTTGCCGGAATGTAGATCGCCGGCGTGGTGCCGCCATTCGAACGCAGATCGACCAGGCTCGGCTGCGAAGGCATGTCCATATCCCAGAGATCATGGTGCACGTTCTGGAACGACCAGCGTAGTTTTCCGGTGGCGATATCGAGCGCGATCAGCGCTGAATCGTAACGCTCCTTGTCCGACGAACGGCCGCCGCCCCAGATGTCCGGAGAGCTTGAGCCCAGCGGGACGTAGACGAGCCCGAGATTTTCATCGACCGCCGAGATGCTCCACGAATTGGGTGAACCGGCCGTGAAATGATGCGAGGCGGAGGGCATCTCGTTCGGATCGGGATTGCCGGCATCGAACGCCCATATCAGTCGCCCGGAATAGATGTCGAAACCGCGGATCACGCCTGAAGGCACGCGGTCGGAATAATTGTCGATGACGGCGCCACCGACGATCAGAACCTTCTCGGTCACCACGGGCGGCGAGGTACCCTCGTAGAAGCCGAGCGTCTGGACCTCGCTTCCCTCCTTGAGGTCGATCTGACCTTGGTTGCCAAAGCTGGCGCAGGGCGTGCCGCTCTGGGCATCCAGCGAAAACATCCGGCCGTCATTCGTCGGCACGAAAATGCGCTGCGGACAATCGCTTGGGGCCGGCGCGCCGTCGGTTGTGACCGCGCCAGGCTTTGTCGCGTGATACGACACGCCGCGGCAGGTCATGTGCTGGAAGGCCTTGTTGTGCTGGATCTGAGGGTCAAACTTCCAGCGCAACTTGCCGGTCGCAGCGTCGAGCGCGAACACGATCTGGTGTGGCGAGCAGGTGTAGAGGAGATCGCCAATCTTGAGCGGCGTCGCCTGGTTGGTGATCTCATCGGGATCATCGGGTCCCTTGTGGTCGCCGGTGCGGAATTCCCAGGCGAGCTTGAGGTCCTTCACATCGGTTTTGGTGATCTGGCTGAGCGAGGAATAGCGCGTCCCCCAGCCGGTGCCGCCATAGGCGGTCCAGTTTTCGCCGGCGGCGGGCGGGGCTGCTTCGGAGGAGGCAATGGCGCCCGTCGTTTCGCTCTCCGGCACCGTGCCGGCAAGATCGTGGCGATCGCGCGTGAGGGAGAGGGCGAGGACGGCGGCCGCCGCCATCAGTACGACGCCGAGCGCCCATCGCGCGGCACGCAAGCGAGGTGCCAAACGACGCGTAATGAAGGGCAACAGCAGCCAGACGCCCAGCGGCGCAAGCACGTCGCCGCGCGGCGCCAGGGACCAGAAATCGAGGCCGGCCTCCCAAATTGCCCACGCCATCGTGCCAAGCAGCAGCGCGGCATACACCCAGAGCGCCTCGGCACGACGGCGCGTAAGCAGCCACGCGGTGAGCAAAAGCATGGCCCCGGCGACGAGATAGTAAAAGGAGCCGCCAAGCACAGCGAGCCAGGCGCCGCCGCCGGCGAGGGCCAATCCCATGATGGCGACAATCACAATGGTGACGGCCAGCAATGGCGCGTCACGGAACAAGTTTGCCGGGCGATGGATGGGGGTCATATTTCCTACTTCAGCGTATAGAGAAACGCCGCGATATCGCGCGCGTCCTTCTGCGGGATGCCCATTCTTGGCATGGCGTTGCCCGGCAACGCCCGCTGCGGATCTTCGATCCAGTCCGCCATGTTGTCGGGCGAATTCTGCATGTAGCCGGCGATGTAGGTCCGCGTGCCGATCCGGTGCAGAGGTGGGCCGACGTTGCCGTCGGCACCGGCGATGCCGGGTATGTCGTGACAGCTGCCGCAATGGTACTGCTTGACGAGGTCGATACCGCGGCGTGCATCGCCGATGAAATTGTCCGGGCCGGCAGCCGTGCCTTTGTCGCAGGCCACCGCCGTCAGGGCCAGCAGGGAGGCAATGAGCGATCGTGTCGTTGGAGTCCCCATCGGCTGCTCCGCTTTCCCGATCAGGGTTTTCGGCCGGAATTGAAGGTTTTGGTGGCGGACCACGGATCGGTCGTCGAGACCTGCTCGCTCGGGACTTGCTCCACTTCCGGGGATAGCGGATTTGCCGAGAAGGTCCGGCCCCATTGCCGGTTCGGCTCGTTGCTGATCTTGCCGATATAAGTGACGAGGTCCCATATCACGCTGTCGGGCAGCACGCCGCCCCAGGCCGGCATTCCATTGGGCCGTCCCTGGTAGATCGACAGATAGATGCTCTCGGGCTGCGAGCCATAGGTGAAGATGCTGTTACTCAACGCCGGCCCCATGCCGCCGCCGCCGTTCGGCGCGTGGCAGCCGACGCAATTGAAGTTGACGAAATAGGTCATCCCGCGCTGCTCTGCATTGGGATCGCCTTGCACGGGATTCTTGATCTGGGGTCGGTCCGGCTGCGCGCCGGGGAAGAGGTGGCTGACCGGGACCTGCATGAAGACGCCGGGCCTACCGTTGCCGACGCTGCCGCCGAAATTCGGGCGCGGTGCCGGCATCGGCATCTGCGCTTCCTGTGACTGCGGCAGAGTCTGCTGGGCGATTCCGGCGCCGTTCGACACGATCGCGAGGAGCAACGATAGGAAGCTCATGCGTAATGCTGGAGCAGACATCACTCATGCCCTCCGGATGCCGTGACCGGCTTTTCGACCAGCGGCACGCCGAAACTGCGCAGCAGCGACATGATCTCGGATCGATGCTCGTCGATGAAGGCATTCAGCCGGTCGCGCAGCGCGTGGTCGTCTTTGCGTACGCCCATGGCAATGGAGAACTGGAACTGCTGGGGGCCAAAGCGCTCGTAATCCCGAATTGGCGTGACCGTCAGCGGGACGGGAGAGCGCTGCGCGAAATAGCCGCCCAGCGGCCCCCAGGCGGCAGCAACATCGATCTCGCCGCTCTCGACTGCCTCGATCAGGCGCGCGGGCGGATCAGCCTGGCGATAGTCGCCGTAGATAGAATAGCCGCGGACATTGTCGACGATGCCCTGTTCGCCGAGCGCCTGCGCAGGCGGTGGATTGTTGCCGTCGTCGCCGATCAGATGCACGCCGATCACGAGGTGATGTAAGCGCGGGTCGAGCAGCGACGAAAGATCGAGCTGCTTATCCTGCCGAGCCACGAACACGTAGCTCGAGCGATAATACGGCTTTGTCGACTCCACGAGATCATAGCCGACCGGTACGCCCATCACGACGTCGCATTTGCCGGCATTGAGCGTGTTGCGGACGAAGCCGCGCCGCTGCGCCCACCAAGTGTAGGCGACCTGTTGGCCGAAATGCTCGCCAACCATGGCTGCGAGCCTGTTCTCGAATCCCGCTTCCGCGCTGTTCGAGAATGGCAGATTGTTCGGATCGGCACAGACGCGGAGTTCGCCATCCGATGCCGCCGCTCCGGTGCTCGCGAGCCCGATCAGGATGCCGAGGGCGATGCCCGGACAATTACTTCGAGGGCGCATGGCTGGTGTCCTCACCCTTTGCGTCTCCAAGCTTGAACACCAGCAACTCGCTCCCGCCGGCGGTGTAAAACGGCAAATCCTGCGTCGCGCCCGCAAAGCCCAGTGCGGCATTGCGCACGCGCGGATCGACCTCAGCATTGGCAACCACCCCCGGCCAACCGCCGACGCCCGAGAGGATCGCGATGTATTGCTGTCCGTCGGAGCCGCGATAGGAAACCGGCTGGCCGATGAACCCGGAGCCGGCACGGAATTGCCAGAGCACACGCCCATCCCTGGCGTTTACCGCCTTGAAAAGGCGATCCATGGTGCCGTAGAACGCCACGTCGCCGGCCGTCACCAGCGCGCCACTCCAGACCGGAAGCTTCTCGTGGATCTCCCAGATCTTCTTGCGCGCGACCGGGTCCCACGCCATGAACTCGCCGCGATACCCGCCAGGGCCGGCATACATATCAACGTCCGCGCCGACATAGGGCGTGCCGGCGATATATCCGACCTGCGAGGCCTTGAAGTCCATGCAAAGGTGCTGATGCGGCACGTACAGCAGCTTGGTCCGCGGTGACCAGGCCGACGGTTGCCAATCTTTGGCGCCGGGCGCGCTCGGGCAGATATTCTCGACGGTCTTGCCAACCAGCGGCGTCTTCTCCTCGTTTGGGATGATCTTGCCGGTCTTCAGATCGACGCCCTTGTAGCTATTGACGAACTCATAGGCGTCGGCCGAGATCACTTCGCCGGTCGCGCGATCCATGACGTACATGTAGCCGTTGCGGCCGGGATGGATCAGCACCTTGCGGGTCTGGCCGCTAAGATCGAGATCGAGAAGCACGTTCTCGTTGACTTCATCGTGATCGAACAGATCGTGCGGGTTGATCTGGTAGGCCCATTTGGCGCGACCGGTGTCCGGGTCGCGCGCAAAGATCGTGGTACTCCAGAGATTGTCGCCGCTGCGCTGGTTGGCATTCCAGGGACTGGGATTGGCAGTACCGTAGTAGATCAGGTTCAGATCAGGATCGTAGGAGATCCAGCCCCAGACTGTACCGCCGCCGACCTGCCAGCGATCGGCCGGCCAGCTCTTCACGCCGAGATCCGTGCCTTTGAGATTGTCATAGAACGGCTTGAAATCGTCCCCGATCAGCACCTCCTTGTCGGGGCCCGTCGAATAGGCGCGCCAGGCGATGGCGCCGGTGTTCTCATCTAGCGCCGTGACCCAGCCACGAACGCCCATTTCGCCGCCGCTGTTGCCGACGAGAATCTTTCCCTTCACCACGATGGGTGCCATCGTGATGGTCTCGCCCTTGTTGATCTCGCCGAGCTTGGTGTGCCAGAGCTCCTTGCCGGTCTTCGCATCGATCGCGACGGTGTGGTTATCGAGTGTATTGAGGAAGACCTTGCCGTTGTCGAAGGCGAGCCCGCGATTGACGACATCGCAACAGGCAACGCCCGCGGCTGCCGGCTCCGGCTTCGGCGCGTAGGACCACTTCAACTCACCTGTCGTGGCATCGAGTGCGAACACACGGTTGGGGTAGGGGCCTGCATAAGGGCCGACCACGTACATGGTGCCGTCCACCACGAGCGGCGCCGCTTCCTGGCCGCGATCGGCGCCAACCGAGAAGGTCCACGCAAGCTGGAGGCGCGAGGCGTTGGTCGCATTGATCTGGTCGAGCTCGCTGTAGCGCGTGTTGGCGTAATCGCGCGCGGCCATGGGCCATTGGCCCGGATCCTTCATGCGGCTGGCGAGATCGGTTTGTGCCGATCCCGACGACAGCAACGCGCCGAATGCGCAAAGGACGCTCAGCAACCGCGCGAAACCACGCACTAACATGTGTAAAGCACTCCATGGCGGTGACGAGGCCATGCCGCGTTGCAGGCCGGTGCGAACGTACAAACGTTGCGCTTCCCCTTGGTTCCAAAAGGAGGGATTCGCAGCTATCTCACGACGTTGCCCGATACGCCTGCGCCGAGATCGACCGCGATCTGATCCTCCTTGCCGTTGCACTTGGGGTGGCCAAATCCTGACGGGCTTTTGCCGTCCGGGCCGATGTCATAGATGATCGCGTCCTTCATATTGGGACTGACTCCGGCCGGCACGCGGTCAAGTCCAAGCAGGCGGCGGACGCGCCAGGCAACATTGTGATCGGCGCAGGAACTGTCGCCGCTGATACCAAGCGCACCGGCGATCCCGTTGCCGTCATAGAGCGCCAGACCACCGCCAAAGACGATCACGCCGCCCACGGGTTTTCCGACCATTGGATCGCGCGCCGTGCCGAATTCGTCGGGCGAGCCCGAGTACAGAACCTCTGGCGACGGTGGGTTGCTGAGACCTGCGCCGAACAGAATTCCGCCAGGTTGCGCGCCCGCGTAGAGGTTGGCCGTGGCCATCGCCTTGTCCTTCAGGCTGAACGCATTCGCCGTATTCGCCTTTTCGGCTGCGATTGCCCGGCTGCCCAGCCACTGATCATCGACCTTGCTGCCACTGTAGGCGACCGCGCAGACAAGACCCTGTCGGTTGACGACAGCAGCCCATTCGTTGTTGTCGAAGCCTCCATTGCCCGGCCCGCCGCCGGGCTTCACACTCTTTTTGAGGATATCGGCGAGCTGGTCATGGTCGACCGGACACGACATAGCCGGCCGGGGTTGGTCCTGCGCGTTCAAGATTGCAGGCGCCAAGAATGCCGTGGACAGGACAGCCGTTGCCGCCATGACAGATCGTTTGCCCATGTGGCCTCCGTGGAGTGTCGCACTCAGCAGGCGAACGTCCGAAGAGAAGTTGCGGTTCCTATGCAGGACCGCGCATGAGCGGCAGGTGCGAGTGGCCAGCGTTCGTGGTCAGCCACCGGTGAGCAAAGAACAATGCGGCGGCTGTGTAGAGTATTCCCATGGGCACCCACATCAGGATGCCTGCGAGCTGCTGGTCTTCAAGTGGCGAGAGGCCGAATTCCCCGGCGAGGGCGCCCTGGGCCGGGATCCAGAGCCGCGGCGATACGGTCAGCAGGGCCCCGAGCACACCGGAATGCAGGATGGTGATGAACAGGCAGGCGACGGCGATGCCGTCGCGAGTTCGGGTGCTGCGGCCCCGTCCGCGGCCATGCAGCAGCACCCACCAGAACAACAGCGCGGTCACAAAGAAGCTGACATGTTGGAGGCGATGGATCCCGGCGCTCTCGAGCGCCCGCGCGTAGAGCGGTGGTGCATGCCAGATCCAGAGCGCCGCGCCTTGGAAGATGGTCGCGCTGATGGGGTGGCTCACAAAAGTCCAAGGCCAAACCAGTATCGGCAGATTGAGAATTCGGCCCACCGATGGCCGGAACGAGGCCGGTAGGCTCCACATCAGCGGGCCGTTGATCCGGGCAAACGCCATCAGTGGCGCCGCGACGAGCATGAGCAAGCCATGCTCAACCATGTGCGCGGTGAACAGCCGCTCGCCCAGCCAGTGTAGCGGCGAGGTCACCGCAAGCGCGAGCACGAGCCAGCCGGTCCAGAACGCGGCGACCTGCCGGAAGCTGACGCCGCGGCCGCCTCCCGCGTGCCGCCAGAGGCGCTGCGTTCCAACATAGAAGCCAATGCCCGTGGCATAGAGCGGGGCCATGAGCCATGGGTCGAAGCTCCAGAGTGATCCCGAATCGACATCGGATAGTCCGTGCGCGGCGGCCGGCTGCGCGAGCAGCGCAAGCAACAACGCCGCAAAGCTCAGCGCAGACATGGGCTGATCATGAGCGACGCGGCGAACTGGTTCGCGATGACCAGCGCGAACAGCACGCCGGAGCCGACGCCGAGCCACGCCATGAACGTCCTGGGACCGCCACCTTGCGCATCGGACCATTCAGCGCTGGCACCGCGTCGAACCGCGCGTGCCGATATGATGGTGCCTGCAAGAGCGACGATGGCCAGAACAGCGCTCAGGATTGCTCCGCTCAGCCTCGTCTTCTCGCACGAGAAGTGCGCGAACACGTAGACACCTTGCAAACTAATACCCCATGCAACGGGCCCAAGCGCAACGCCGGCCCAATACAGCAATCTGGAATGTCCGTCAGCTTCGGTCATAGGCGCGGCACCCAATCCAGCAGCACGTACAGAGGCAGCCAAGCAAGCACGACAAAGTTCCAGTAGAAGACGTTGTCGGTTACATCGCTGAAGCGGCGCGGCTTTGCGTGCCTCGTGAACATCAGGACGGCCAGAACGATCGTGTCGCCAACATCGGTGGCGAGATGGGTCGTGTGCAATCCGAGAATGAGCCACACGATCGATCCGTAGGCGGAATTGTCCCAGCGCGTATTGAGATGGGCGAACTCGAAGCCGCGCAGAACAAGAAGGGCGGTGCCGATCACGGCCATCACGATGAGACCGACCCGCACTTTCGCAAGATCCTGCCGGTGCGCGGCCCGATTGGTGATCTCGTTCGGGATGATGCTGAGCAGATAGACCGCGACCTCGGCCGTACCTGGCCAAAGATCGGGCGGCGCCGCGCCGATCGGCCAGTTCGGATTGACGGCGTAGAGATAAAGATAGGCGCCGATCGCGATGGCAAAGCCCATGCCTTCGAGCGCCATGAAGCCCATGGCGCCCCACCATGGTCCACTGCGTGGGCCGTACCCGTAAGTCGGCAGTTCGGCGACATTACGGACGATGGTCTGTCTCACTCCTCGTCCTCCCTGCTGCCGGTCGGCCAGAACCAGCCGATCAAGGCGACGGCCATCGGCGGCGTGCCCCAGAGCACTGCCCATGGCGTGAAGATCGAACCGATGAAGAACACTGTGGTTGCGATGGCTGTGAGCAGTGGCCAGATGCTGGGTTCGGGCGATGCTTCGCGGATTTGCGGATCGGCCTCTGCCAGTGAGGTCAGCAGGACTTCGCGCCGCTCCGCGCTCAGACCCGCGACGACAGGCAGGCTCATGCTATCGGCCCACAGCGGATCGCGGTGTTTGACGACGGGAATGCGGTCGAAATTCTGCGGCGGCGGTGGCGAGGACGTCGCCCATTCCAATGTTGAAGCGTGCCAAGGATTGTCGCCCGCGAGCTCACCCTTGCGCAGGCTGTAGATCACATTGACCAGAAGCAGCGCGAAGCTGAGCGCGAAAACGAGCGCGCCGCCGCTGGACAACAGGTTCAAGTGCGCCCAGTCCATGTCGGCCGTGTAGGTATAGACCCGACGCGGCATTCCGATCAGCCCGAGAATGTGCATCGGGAAGAACGCGACGTTGAAGCCGATGAAGGCCAGCCAGAAATTCCAGCGACCGAGGCTCTCGCTGAGCATCCTGCCTGTGATCTTCGGAAACCAGTAATAGACGGCACCGATGAGCGGGAACACCGCGCCGCCGATCAGGACATAGTGAAAGTGCGCAACGACGAAGTAAGTGTCGTGCACCTGGGTGTCGATCGGGACCGAGGCGACCATCACGCCGGACAGGCCGCCGAGCACGAAGATGACGATGAAACCGATCACGAACAGGAGCGGCGTGCGGTAGACCGGCCGTCCGTCCCAGAGCGTTGCCAGCCAGCAGAAGATCTGCAGCCCGCTCGGCACCGCGATGAGCATACTGGACGCCGTGAATAGGCCGGCGCCGAGCTGAGGCAGGCCCGTGACGAACATGTGGTGGACCCACAGGCCAAACGACAGGAAGCCAGTCGCGATCAGGGAGAGAATGACGACGGGATAGCCGACCACCGGCCTGCGCGCGAAGGTCGCCAGGATTGCCGAAACCATGCCGGTGCCTGGAATGAAGATGATGTAGACCTCCGGATGGCCGAAGAACCAGAACAGATGCTGCCAGAGCAGCGGATGCCCACCGGAGGATGAATCATAGAAGCGGGTGTTGACGAGCCGATCGAGGATCAGCGACGTCGATGCGACCATGACCGAGGGCATCGCGAACATCACCAGGAAGGCCGTTACCAGCATGGCCCACACGAATAGCGGAATGCGGTCAAGGGTCATCCCGGGCGCACGGAGCTTGAAAACGGTGACAATGATCTCCACGGCGACTGCAAGCGCAGCGACTTCGGTGAACGTGATCATCTGCGCCCACACGTCCGGGCGCTTCGTCGGCGTGTATTGCAGCGAGGAGAGCGGGACATAGGCAAACCAGCCGACGTCCGGGCCGACATTGAGCGCAAAGGAAATCCAGAGAAAGCACCCGCCGAACAGAAACATCCAATAGCTGAAGGCATTGAGGCGCGGAAAGGCGATGTTCCGCGTGCCGACCATCAGCGGCACGAGATAGACGGCGAACGCCTCCATGACCGGGACGGCGAACAGGAACATCATCGTCGAGCCGTGCATGGTGAAGATCTGATTGTACTTGTCGGCCGACAGGAACGTCTTCTCCGGTCCGGCAAGCTGAACGCGCATCAGGATCGCGAGAATGCCGCCGAGAAGCAGGAAAGCGAAAGCGGTGACGATATACCGGCGGCCGACGACCTTGTGGTCCACCGACGTGAGCGCACCCGTCCATCCGGACGGCGTACGCCACACCCGCTCCAGCTGCGTGGACAGCTGAAGGCCATTCAGGACGTCATCCCGTATCTCACGTGGTTCAGCGGCGATGCTCACTTGAGCTGCTCCAGATAGTGTAGGATCGCGATGAGCTCGCCCGACTGCAGCGGCATCTTTGGCATGAGAGTGCCGGGCTTGATGTGCTGGGGATCGGCGATCCAGGCCGCGAGCGTCGCCGGCGTATTCGGCAGCGTTCCCGCCGCGATCGTCGTTCTGCTGCCGATATGCGTGAGATCCGGGCCGAGCTGCCCGCCGGCCAGCGTGCCGCTGATGTTGTGGCACAAGGCACATCCGCGGGCTCGGAAAAGAGCCTCGCCCTGCTTGCCGAGCTGATCCGTAGGGCTGTTCGCGCTCTGGTTCTCATGGTCGCGCCAGCGGCCGAATTCATCCGGCGGCAGCGCGAGCACGGCGAAGGCCATATGCGCATGCTGAAGGCCGCAGAATTCGGCGCATTGCCCGCGATAGACGCCGGCATTCTTCGCCGTGAATTGCAGCTCGTTCTTTTGCCCGGTGATGAGGTCCATTTTCCCGGTCAGGCTCGGCACCCAGAAGCTGTGGATCACATCGGCGGATTCCAGCTCGACCTTCACCGGTTGGCCGGTCGGGATGCGGATCTCGTTCGCGGTCACGAAGCTCCGATGCGGACTGTCAGCTTCATAGCGGACTTCCCACCACCATTGGTGGCCAATGATCTTGAGCGTAAGGGCGTTCTCGTCCTTGGCAAAGATCGTGCGCTGACCGGCATAACTCACAATGGAGAGTCCGAGCACGATGACGAGGGTTGCGAGCCCCAGGACAAAGACGACGCGACCGGACGTCCGCTCAAACCCCTGGTGCAGCGCGAGTGGTTGGTCGGCCGGGCGCTTTCGGCGCAGCATGCTGACGCCAAGCACGACCACGACGGCGATCCAGACGGCGGCCGCAACGGTCAGGAAGATGAAGATGGTATGAAGGATCTGGCTGGACTGAAGTCCCTGCGGGTCGAGCACGGACTGCCGGCCGGCGCAAGCGGCCAGCGGCAACGTCGCAAATAGCACCAGAGCCGTTCGCATCCGGACAGGCATCGATGTTCGCCGCGCTCCCCTGTTGGAGGGCGAACCGGTCACTCGTATGAAGGTTCCTATCTCCGCGAAATGGCTGGATCACAGCGTCTCAGAACGGCCATCCTCTGGTCGCGATGAAGATTGCCGCGTCGCCCACGGCCATCAGCAGCAGGACGATCAGGACGGCTATCATCGCCCCTGGCTGGGCAATCGCGCGAAGGTCTTCAAGCATTGATCATCCTCGACTTTGCGGTTCAATCACCTTGCCATCAGCTCTTGTGGATCGTGCGGCGCTGCGCGGCTTCGCTCCCGTTGCGCGCTCGTTGCGGCGCAAATGTCAAAAGCACGCCGAGGCCGCTATTGCCCATTTGAGTGCTCCGTCAGACATGCGGGAAATGCGAGCGTGCTGTCGTGGTTCCTAAGTCTTGGGCAAAGTATCGGCAAGAGAGTTCAGTATTGGAATTTACTATTCTTCACCGGCTCTGCGCCGAGGCTTGCTCCCCGGTGATCAGAGCTGTCGCTACCTGTGCAATGGTGGCATTTGAACGGGTATCCGCAGGTCGAGTTCGGCACCTCCCGGGCGCGTCACGGGACTTTCCGCGTGCCGTCATCTAATCGCTTGACCAGTTCTGAAATAGAACTGTAGGATGGGCCGACAAGATGGCCCGATCGTAACGGCCGCCCATCTACGGATTGCCGCGCCGGACCAGCTCAGCCCTACGCGTGAGGCCGGGCGTGCAGCCGCGCAAATAGACAGGACCACGTACCAGGAAGGTGCGGGTTTGGGAGGACGAACAATGTTGACGAAATGGAAGGCCGTTGCGGCCCTGGCTTTGCTTTTGAATGGTCCGGCGTTTGCGGCCGACGAGGTCGGCGTTACTGCGACCGAGATCAAGATCGGCGGGGTGTTTCCGTTCAGCGGACCGGCGTCATCGATCGGTCTCGTCGGCAAGGGTCTTATCGCCTACATTCAATCGGTGAATGACCGCGGCGGCATCAACGGCCGCAAGATCAACTACATCGCTTATGACGACGCCTACAGCCCTCCGAAAGCGGTAGAGCACGTCCGCAAGCTCGTCGAGAGCGATGAGGTGGCGTTCATGTTCGGCCAGCTCGGCACGCCCGGCCTTTCGGCCACGGCAAAATACCTGAGAGCGAAAGGCGTGCCGAGCATCGCGATCATCAGCGGCTCGTCCAAGTTCACGGACGTCGCCAGCTACCCGCTGACCACGACAGGTCTTGTCAGCTACGACACCGAAGGAAAAATCTACGCGAAATATCTGACCAGGACGCTGCCGAACGCCAAATATGCGATCCTCTATCAGAACGACGATCTCGGCAAAGATTACGTCAATGCCTTCAAGACCTTTCTCGGCAAGGACTACGATCGAAAGGTCGTCAGCGCGTCCTATGAGATCACCGAGCCGACCGTCGACTCGCAGATCACAAACCTGAAAAGCTCCGGTGCCGACGCCCTGATGATCGCGGGAACGCCGAAATTCGCCGCGCAGGCGATCCGGCAGGCTTCTGTGATCGGCTGGAAGGCGACGGTGATCATCAACTTTCCGTCCGGTTCGGTCGGGGGCACGCTCGTGCCGGCTGGCCTCGACAAATCAGTCGGCGTGATCGTCGGGACGATCAACAAGGACGTCGTGGATCCGACATGGAAAGACGATCCCGCCATGCAGACCTATCGGGCGTTTCTCGACAAGTACCTGGCCGGCGTCGATATCACCAACGGCAGCTATCTGACCGGCTATCAGCAAGGCATCCTGCTCGAGCAGATCCTGAAGCAATGCGGCAATGATCTATCCCGCAAGAACATTCTGGCGCAGGCCAAGAACCTCAAGGATTTCATCGTCCCAACCGCGCTGCCCGGGATCAAGGTGAACACCAGCGAATCCGAGAACATGATCTGGACGCAGATGCGCTTGCAACGATGGACCGGATCAACCTGGGAAGCCTTCGGCGAGGTGCTCGACGCCAGGTCCGAATGAACTCGCCCCAGCCAGAGTGACGGATGCCGCATGAGCTGCGTCCCAAGCTTGCAATGCGCCGGTAGGCCGCCGCTGGGCGTTACGGGAATGCACGGCATGTGGTCGCCTTTCAGCAATTCGGGAGATCATTTTCGATGTCGAGGACGGCACTGACGTTTGCCCCGCGCGAGGTTTCGATCGAGCGTCGCCCCGACGGCACGCTCATCTTGAGCTCGCCTCTTGAATGGACGCCGTGCGACTGGCGCATCACCGATTTTCTGCCGCGCTGGGCCAATGCCGTTCCGGATCGGGTTTTCCTTGCGCAACGCAATACGAAGGGAGGATGGGACGAGATCACCTATGGTGAGGCATGGTCGCAGGTTCAGGCGGTCGGCCAAGGCCTGATCGATATGGGCGCAAGGCCGGCCGACAAGCTGGCGGTGCTTTCCGGAAACTCCATCGAGAACGCGGTGATCTCGTTTGCGGCGATGTCGATCGGGGTCATCCTGGCGCCGATCTCGCCGAACTACACCTTGATGCCGGGGGGCCTCGCACGTCTCAAGGACATCGCGGAAGTGCTGCGTCCGAGCTTCGTGTTCGTTCAAAGCGGACGCGACTTTTCCGCCGGCCGCGCCATTCCCGAATTGGCAGCCGCGACCTGGATCAGCGTCGATGGTGCGCCGGACACAGTGCCTTTTCAGGCTCTGGCGGCGCGAACCGGGCGCGAAGGATTCGAACGCGCATCGCGCGAGGTGCCTTGTGACGCCGTCGCGAAAATTCTCTTCACGTCCGGTTCGACCGGCTTCCCCAAGGGCGTGCTCAACACCCACCGCATGATGGCAAGCTCCCTGCAAATGGGGAGTCTGCTGGTGTCTCCGCCCGATGCGCCGGTCCAGGTGGAGTGGCTGCCCTGGCACCATACGATGGGTAGCAATGTCATCCTTCACGGCATCCTCAGAAATGGCGGGACGCTCTATATCGATGATGGCCGGCCGCTGCCGCATCTCTTTCACAAGACGGTCGCCAATCTCAGGGAGATCTCGCCAACCGCCATGTTCAACGTGCCTGCCGGGTATAACCTCCTGTGTGATGCAATCGAGAACGACCTCGACCTTGGCGCCAGCGTGTTCAAGCGGATGGACCGATTGAGCTATGCCGGCGCCGCAATTTCTCAGGACACTCTCGAGAAACTCTATCGCCTGCCATTTGCCGCCACCGGCCGGCGAATTCCGGTCATGTCGGGTTACGGCACAACCGAAACCGCGCCGACGATCAGTTCGACGCATTGGGCAACGGATCAGCCCGGAGAGATCGGTCTTCCCGCGCCGGGGCTGCAGCTCAAGCTCATTCCGGTCTCCGATACCTACGAGGCCAGGGTCAAGGGCCCCAACGTTACGCCCGGCTATCTCGAACGGCCCGATCTGACGGCAAAGGCCTTCGACGAGGAAGGATTTTATCGCATTGGCGATACCGTCTCGTTTCTGGATCCGCAGAGGCCGGAGCGGGGCCTTCGCTTTACCGGGAGAATTTCCGAGAACTTCAAGCTTGCGAATGGCACCTGGGTCTCAATCGGAAACATGCGTGCGGCAATCCTGGCCGCCACACGTGGCGTCTTGCTGGACATCGTTGTTGCCGGCGAAAATCGCGAGACGTGCGCGCTGCTGTGCTGGCTGAACCCGACCGAGGCAGGCCGGATATCCAAGACTGCAGCCGTTGATTTGACCTGCGATCCTGTCGTGGTTCAGTTTCTGAAGGACCGCTTTCGGGAATACAACGAGGCGGTCGGAAGCAGCGAACGAGTCTGCGCCTTCTCCCTGCTGAAGGATCCGCCGTCAATGGCAGCAGGAGAAATCACCGACAAGGCCTATGTCAACCAGCGCGCGGTGCTCAAAGCTCGCGCCGAGCAGGTTGAACGTCTCTATATGAACGAACCATGCCGGGATGTGGCGCGGGTGTAGGGCAGGGCAATCGCATTTGGAAGACGGCTTCGCTGCGACATTCAACGAGACGCCCGCCGTCGGCGGGCCGCCAGATCAGGACATAGTGTGTGGCAGCAGGTTCAATCGGCGCCGACGCCGCTTTCCTCCTCGTATTGGCATCTCTGGCACGAGGCCTCGATGCGCAGGCCTCAAGCGGCGCGCGAGCGCGCCTTTGTCTTTCGGACCTCCGGCACCGCCGTCGCCGGAGTGCTGCGCGCACCCGGCCCAGGGTGAGTATGGACCTCCTTGGCCGAGAGCGGCTCGCCGCATTCAGAGCACACCATGACCGGATCAAAGTCCTTTCCGCACTTGCGGTGCTGGTGCAGCAAGGGCCGGCCGCGCTCGTCGACCATGTGGGTATCGCCCCAATGCACGATCGCCATCATGATCGGATAGAGGTCGAGGCCCTTCTGGGTCAGGATATATTCGTGGCGCTTGGGGGAGTCCTGGTAGGGAATGCGGCGCAGGATGCCCTGCCGAACCAGCTTCTTCAGGCGTTCGGCGAGCAAGTGCCGCGTGATCCCGAGCGCCGATTGAAATCCCTCGAAGCGGCGCGTGCGCAGGAAGCATTCGCGCAGGATCAGAAGAGTCCAGCGATCGCCGATCACGCCGATGGTTCGGGCCATCGAACAGGGCTCTTCCTCGAGCTCTTTCCACTTCATTCAGCCACTCCAATCGTCCCGGCATGGGCCGTCTCGAATCGTCACGGAGGCCGGCCGCCGGCCCTCGCATTCTAGATAGGTACTGAATTCCAAACAATACCCCTCCTTAATAGGCGAAACCAGCAGATTGCAGGTATGTTTGACAGTTCTATTTCAGAACTATATGCTTGGCCGAACCTCGAGCTGGCGAGCGGATCGCCGCTGACCGCCATTCGCTCCCGGGAGAAGGCCCAGATGACCCTGAAGGTTGAATTCCAGTTCGATTTCGGCAGCCCGAACGCCTATTTGGCGGAAGTTGCCATTCCCGGCATCGAGCAGCGCACCGGCGTGAAGTTCGCGTATGTCCCGGTTCTGCTCGGCGGCATCTACAAGGCGACGGGCAACATGTCGCCGTTCGACTCGCTTCGCGGGATCAAAAACAAGCCGGAATACCAGGCGTTGGAGACCCAGCGGTTCATCCGCCGCCACAACATCACGAAGTTTCGTCAGAATCCATTCTTCCCGGTCAACACGCTGATGCTGATGCGTGGCGCCGTCGCCGCCCAGCTCGAGGGTATGTTCGAGCCCTACTTCCGTGCCGCCTATCGTCATATGTGGGAAGAGCCCAAGAAGATGGATGATCCGGAAATCTTCCGGAGCGCGTTCGTGTCCTCGGGGATCGACATCGACCGGCTGATTGCGCGCGCGCAGCAGGATGACGTCAAGAAGAGGCTGATCGATCTGACCAATGACGCCGTCAGCCGCGGTGCATTTGGTTCACCGACATTCTTCGTTGGCAAGGAGATGTTCTTCGGCAAGGACCAGATCCGCGATGTCGAGGAGTCGATCCTTGAGCAGACCAGACAACCTGTTTCCAAGACGGCCTGACGGGCCGACTGTCCAGGTTGAGTGGCGAAAGCCACTCGGACCCAAAGCAAACGCAAATTCAGGGAGAATGCCCATGCCCGGCCCACTTCACGGCGTTCGAGTGCTCGATTTGACCGGCGTGGTGTCGGGTCCGTTCGCGACCATGTTTCTGGCGGACCAGGGCGCCGACGTGCTGAAGATCGAGCCAATCGGCGGCGACATCACCCGCCGCAGCCGTGCCACCATCGACAAGGAGGGCGAGTTCTCCGCACTGTTCATCTCGTCAAACCGCGGCAAGCGTTCGCTGTCGATCGACGTCAAGAGCGCGTCCGGGCGCGAGGTGCTCGCCAAGCTGATCGCGCAGTCCGATATCCTGGTGCAGAATTTCCGACCAGGTACCATGGAACGCCTTGGTCTGGGGGTCGAGGAATTGCGCCAGCGCCATCCGCGCCTGATCTACGTGTCGATCAGCGGCGTCGGTGATAGCGGCCCCTACGTGAAGAAACGGGTCTATGATCCCATCATTCAGGGCTTGTCCGGCTTCGCCGACATCCAGTCGCAGCCCGTCACGAACCGCCCGCAGATGATCCGCACCATCGTCTGCGACAAGACCACCGCGGTGTTCACCGCGCAAGCCGTGGCGGCTGCGCTCTATGCCCGTGAGAAGACGGGGCAGGGCGACCACATCCAAGTGGCGATGCTTGATGCGATGATCTCCTACCTCTGGCCGGAAGGCATGATGCAGTACACGGTGCTCGGCGCCGAGGCAATCGCCGCCGATCCGAATGATCGGCCGGACCTGGTGTTCAAGACCAGCGACGGCTACATCACCGCCGGCACCATCTCCGATTCCGAATGGCAGGGCTTTTGCCGTGCCTCCGGCGACCCCGAGCTCGCCACGGATCCCCGCTTTGCGACGCCAGCGGCGCGCTCGGTCAATGCCACCGCGCGGATCAACAAGATGGCGGAATACATCAGCCAAAATACGACAGCCGAATGGCTGGAACGCCTCGACGCAGCGGATGTGCCTTGCGCGCCGATCCTGCGTCGGGCCGAGATCATCCACAACGAACAGGTCCTCGCCCGCGGCATCATCGCCGAATTCGATCAGCCGAAGGTCGGCCGGGTGCGCCAGCCGAGGCCGGCAGCCCGCTTCGAGGTCAACCAGGCCGCGATCGGCGGGCCGGCCCCCCGGGTCGGCGAGCATTCGCGCGAGGTACTGCGCGATCTGGGCTACGACGACCGTGCCATCGACAAGATGATCGCCGAGCGCAGCGTGCGCGCGGCCGTATAGACGGAAGCGCGCACCGGGGATTGCTCTCAAACGGTTGCCGATACCGGCGTAATTGGCGCCACGGGAACATTCGCCGCCTGGGCTCTGCAATACGCGTCCCGCCCGTGAATGCGCTCAAGGTATGGGTGCGCATTGTCGCAAATGTCGACCCCATAAGCGATGGCCCAATCGAGGCACGTCGCGAGCAGGAGGTCGGCGCTGGTGAACTGGTCCCCCATCAGGAACTGGCGCCCGTCCATCAGCGCGACCTCCACATGCCGCAATTGTTGTCGGAAATATTGGCCGGCTTGGGCGACGACCTCGGGGGCGACGCCATAGATGTGTCCGAGCGCATCCGCCCGGTGGCGGCGCATGACATAGAGGCTCGTCGAATCGAGCTCGGCCACGACAAAGAAGCACCATTCGAGCCACGCGGCATAGTCGCGGGTGGCTTCCGGAATCAGCGAGCCCTCCGGCGTGGAATACATGCGCGACAGGTACGCGACGATCGCGGCGCTTTCACCGATGCAGAAGTCACCATCCTGCAACAGCGGAATCTTCTGGCGGGGATTGAGCCGGGTGTATTCAGCGGTCTTGGTTTCGCCTGTCCGTGGTCCGATCGGCTTGACCTTGTAGGACAAGCCAAGTTCGTGCATTGCCCAATGTGCACGAATGGTGCGGCTTGTTCCGGCACCCCACAGGGTGAGGTCGGGTATCGTACTCATCACCACTTCTCCACCGACGGGCGAAGATCGAGTTCATGGGTCCAGCCGTCGCGGCTCTGCTGGTGCGTGAACCAATAGGCTTCTGCGATAGAGGAGGTCTTTGTCAGGCTGTCCGGCGGGATCTCGCTCGCCTCGATCCCCTTCGCCGCTTTCATGCGCTGGTGGATGGCTTCGCTGTCGACGCCGGCGTCGATGATGAGATGGACGACGTGGATGTTCTTCGGCCCAAGCTCGCGCGCCATGGCCTGGGCCACCGCGCGAAGTCCGAACTTCGCGGACGAAAACGCGGCAAACCCCTGGCCGCCGCGAATGCTGGCCGTCGCACCGGTAAAGAAAATGGTGCCGCGCCCGCGCGGCAGCATGACGCGCGCGGCCTCGCGCCCGACGAGAAATCCGGCGTAGCAGGCCAGCTCCCAGGCCTTGAAAAACAGCTTTTCGGAGGTCTCCACGAGAGGCTTGTTGACGTTCGATCCGGCATTGAAAAGGCAGACCTCGATGGCTCCGATCTTCTCTTCGATGTCGGAAAAGAGCTTCTGGACCTCGGTTTCCTGCCGCGCATCGACGCTGAAGGCATGGATGCGATGGCCGTCAGCCGTCAGTTCGTCCACGAGCCCTTGGGATTTGGTTGCGTCACGCCGACAGATGCAGACTGTGTAGCCGCCTTTGGCAAAGCGCCGGGCGACGGCGGCACCGATCGCATCGCCCGCGCCCACCAGGATCGCCACGCCGGGACCCTCAATCATGATCGCTTCTCCCTATAAGTTCTTATTTGATACTTACAAGTAGCCGTTCGCAGTAACGTTGTAAACGACGTTCTGTCAGTCCAACGCAAAGCGACAGCTACTCTGCCGTTCCGGCGCGAAATCGCCAGACGGCAATTTAGCAATTGACGAGTTCTAAAAAAGAACGTTAACTCCAATTCGAATAGGTCTCGAAAAGAACCGGGCCCATGGTTCGGGAGGTTGGCAGTGGCGCGGTTTTTTAGGCGCGGTCGATATCGCCGGCGACCGGGTGATCACGGTGCGCGGACAGCGCATCATGCTGGATGCTCCGGCACCGGCAGAGCAGCTTCAACAGATCTAACCTAATCCGGGAGACGACCCTTGCAGAAGAGAAACGCAACCGTGGCCGTGATTGGTGCCGGCGACTATATCGGCAGCGAGATCGCAAAGAAGTTTGCCTCGGAGGGCTTCACAGTGTTTGCCGGGCGCCGCAACGGCGCCAAGCTTGATCCGCTCGTCAAGGAGATAGAGGCGGCGGGCGGCGAAATCCACGCGCGTTCGCTCGACGCGCGCAAGGAGGAGGAGATCATTTCCTTCCTGGGAGACGCCGACAAGCATGCGCCGCTCGAGGTCTGCATTTTCAACATCGGGGCCAACGTCAAGTTCCCCATCCTGGAAACGACCGAGCGCGTCTTCCGCAAGGTCTGGGAGATGGCCTGCTATTCCGGCTTTCTCGCCGGCCGCGAAGCCGCGCGGCTGATGCTGCCTCGCGGCAAGGGCAACATCTTCTTTACCGGTGCCACGGCGAGCCTGCGCGGCGGCATCGGCTATGCCGCCTTCGCCAGTGCCAAGTTCGGTCTGCGGGCCGTTGCCCAGGCCGCGGCGCGCGAACTGGGGCCGAAGAACATTCACGTTGCGCATCTCATCATCGACTCCGGGGTCGACACCGAATGGGTGCGGCAGCGGCGGGTCGAGGCGCTCGGTCCGGACGCCCTCGACAATCCCGATCTCTTGATGCCGCCGTCGTCGGTCGCGGAATCCTATTGGCTGCTGTATCAGCAGCCGCGCAGCGCCTGGACCTTCGAGCTGGAGATCCGCCCCTTCGGTGAGAAGTGGTAGCGGAGACAGCTGCGATGGAGCTCAACCTTTCCAGCGAGGATGCTGCCTTTCGCGATGAGGTGCGCGCCTTCATCGCAGAGAATTATCCGGCGGAAATGCGCGTTCCGAATCCTGAGACCGATTTGACCAAGGAGCAGTCGCTGCTCTGGCATCGCATTCTCTACAATAAGGGCTGGATCGCGCCGTTATGGCCCAAGGAGTATGGCGGTCCGGGCTGGTCGATCAGGCAACGCTTCATCTTCGAGCAGGAGACCTCCCGGGCCGGAACGCTGCCGCCGCTCGCGTTCAGCGTGACCATGGTCGGGCCGGTGATCTACACGTTCGGCAACGAGGCGCAGAAGAAGCGCTTCCTGCCGCGGATTCTCTCCGGCGACGATTGGTGGTGCCAGGGCTATTCGGAGCCGGGCTCCGGCTCGGACCTTGCAACCGTCAGGACCAAGGCGGTGCGCGACGGCGATCACTACATCGTCAACGGCCACAAGACCTGGACCACGCTGGCGCAGCACGCCGACTGGATTTTCTGCCTGGTGCGGACCGACCCGAACGCGAAGCCGCAATCCGGCATCTCCTTCCTGCTGATCGACATGAAGTCGCCCGGCGTCACCGTGCGGCCGATCATCACGATCGACGGCAGCCACGAGGTCAACGACGTCTTCCTCGAGAACGTCCGCGTGCCGGTGGAGAACCTGGTCGGCGAGGAGAACAAAGGCTGGACTTACGCCAAGTTCCTGCTCGGCAATGAGCGGACCAGCATGGCGGGCATCGGCCGGTCGACCCGCTACATCGGGAAGCTGAAGCAGATCGTGAAGGCCGAGATACCAGCGCACGATCCGGCACATCTCGAGTTTCTGCGGGACATCGCCCGCATCGAGCTCGATGTCCTGGCTCTGGAGGCGACCGAACTGCGCGTCGTCGGCCAGATGGCGCGGGGCATCGACCCGGGGCCGGCGGCGTCGCTGTTCAAGATCCGCGGCACCGAGATATTCCAGAGCATCACCGAACTCACTCATCGCGCGATTGGCAATTACGGCCTTGCGATCCGCGAGCATCCGGTCAGCGCCAACCACTTCATGCCGGGCCCGGAGTACGCTCATACCGCGTCGGAGAAATATCTGAACGCGCGCAAGCTCAGCATCTACGGCGGATCGAACGAGATCCAGCGAAACATCATCGCCAAAGCAGTGCTCGGTCTTTAGACGCGGCGCATCGGGAGGATCGGATGGACATCCAGTTCACGGAAGAGCAGGACATGCTGCGATCCAGCGTCCAGCGTTTGCTGCGCGATCAATACGATTTCGACACGCGCCGCAAGATCGTGGCGAGCGAGCAAGGCTTCAGCCGGAAGCATTGGGAGGCCTTCGCGGAGCTCGGGTTGCTGGCGGCGCCGTTCTCCGAGGAGGTCGGCGGTCTCGGCGGTGGTCCTTTGTCGACCATGATCATCATGCATGAGTTCGGCCGGCACCTCGTCATCGAGCCTTTCGTCGAAACGGTGGTGCTGGCCGGCGGCCTGATCGAGCAGATTGGCACGCCGGAGCAGAAGCAAGCCTTCATCCCCGGCATTATCGACGGCACAAAGGCCTGGGCTCTGGCCTGGACGGAGAAGGAATCGCACTTCGATCTTGGCAATGTCACGACGAGAGCGCGGCGCGAGGGCAATGACTACATCCTGAGCGGCGCGAAGACCATGGTGATCGCCGCGCCGTGGGCCGACGATCTGATCGTCTCGGCCCGGACCTCCGGCGATGACCGTGACCGTGGCGGCGTCAGCCTGTTGGTGGTCGATCGCCGCGCCGCCGGCGTCGATCTTCAGAGCTTCAAGACCATCGACGGTCGCCGCGCCGCCGAGATCAGCCTGCGCGAGGCTCGTGCGCAATTGCTCGGACCGGAAGGCGAGGGCGTTGCCGCGCTGGAGGCCTGCCGCGATCGCGCGATCGGCGCGCTCTGCGCGGAAGGCGTCGGTGCGATTGGCGAACTGAATTCCGCCACACTGGAATATTCCAAGACCCGCAAGCAGTTCGGCGCCACCATCGGCTCCTTCCAGGTGCTGCAGCATCGCATGGTCGACATGTTCATCGCGCATCAGGAGGCGCTCTCCCTGATGCAACATCTCAACCTCAGCCTCGCCGCGGGCGATGTGGGACTCTCGCGGCTCGCCTCGGGCGCCAAGTCGAAGATCGGCTATGCCGGCAAGTACGTCGCCGAGCAGGCGGTACAGCTTCATGGCGGCATGGGAATGACCGACGAGCTCAACGTCGGACATTATTTCAAGCGAATCTCCTCCATCAACATCCAGTTCGGCGATCCCGCGTTCCACGTGCTGCGCTACGCGCAGCTGGACACAGCCGCGTAAACAGAGAGGCCAGCATGACGACTGAAGCAGTCATCGTTTCCACGGCTCGGACCGCCGTCGGCAAAGCCTATCGCGGCGCGCTCAACAACACGGACGGCCCCACCATGGCCGGGCATGTGATGGCCGAAGCAGTGAAGCGCGCCGGCATTGCGCCCGGCGAAGTCGAGGACGTGGTGATGGGCTGCGCGATGCAGCAAGGCACCATGGTGATGAACGTCGCCCGGAAGGGCGCGATCCGCGCTGGCCTGCCGGTCACCGTCGCCGGCACCACCATCGACCGCCAATGTGCGTCGGGGCTGCAGGCCATCGCAGTTGCAGCGCGGTCGGTCATGCTCGATGGCGTCGAAGTTGCGATCGGCGGCGGCATCGAGTCGATCAGTCTCGTGCAGAACGAGCACATGAACAAGTTCCACGCCGTCGACGATGAGCTGATGGCGATGAAACCCGAAATGTACATGTCGATGCTCGAGACCGCCGAGATCGTCGCCGAGCGCTACAAGATCGGCCGCGACAAGCAGGATGAATACAGTCTCGAATGCCAACGGCGCGTCGGCGCTGCTTTGCAGGCCGGCCGCTTCAACGACGAGATCGTGCCATTCACGACCAGGATGGCGCTTGTCGACAAGGACACCAAGGAGGTCACCTACGAGGAGGTGACGCTGACAAAGGACGAAGGCCCACGCCCCGAGACCACGGCCGAGGGCCTGTCCAGGATCAAGCCGGTGTTCGAAGGCAAGACGATCAGCGCGGGCAACGCCAGCCAGCTTTCGGACGGTGCTTCGGCCTGCGTTATCATGAGCGACAGGATCGCGGCCAGGAAGGGCCTCAAGCCGCTCGGCATCTTCCGCGGCTTCGTCGCCGCTGGCGTCGAACCCGACGAGATGGGCGTCGGCCCTGTCGTCGCGATCCCGCGCTTGCTCAAGCGGCATGACCTCAAGATCGACGACATCGATCTTTGGGAGCTGAACGAGGCCTACGCGGTGCAGGTGATTTATTGCCGCGACAAGCTCGGCATCGACCCGGACAAGCTCAACGTCAACGGCGGATCGATCGCGATCGGTCATCCCTACGGCATGACCGGAGCGCGGCTTACCGGCCACCTCCTTCTCGAGGGCCGGCGGCGCAAGGCGAAGTACGGCGTGGTGACCATGTGCATCGGCGGCGGCATGGGCGCGGCGGGACTGTTCGAAATCATTCACTGAGCGGAAACGCGGGGAGGTCATTCGTGAAGACAGCGATCACTGAACTGTTCGGCATCGAACATCCGATCATCCAGGGTGGGATGCACTATGTCGGCTTCGCCGAGCTCGCCGCTGCGGTGTCGAATGCCGGCGGGCTCGGAATCATCACCGGTCTGACGCAGCGAACGCCGGAACTGCTGGCCAAGGAGATCGCGCGCTGCCGCGACATGACGGATAAGCCATTCGGGGTGAACCTGACTTTCCTGCCCACCTTCAGCGCGCCGCCCTATCCGGAATACATCGCTGCGATCAGGGAAGGCGGCGTCAAGATCGTCGAAACCGCCGGACGCAGCCCCGAACAGTACATGCCGGCCTTGAACGCGGGCGACATCAAGGTGATCCATAAATGCACCTCGGTCCGGCATTCGTTGAAGGCCGAGCAGATCGGCTGCGACGCCGTCAGCGTCGATGGCTTCGAATGCGGCGGCCATCCGGGCGAAGACGACATGCCCAACATGATCCTGTTGCCGCGTGCGGCCGAGGAACTGAACATCCCGTTTGTTGCCTCCGGCGGTATGGCGGACGCGCGCAGCCTGGTTGCGGCGCTGGCAATGGGCGCCGCCGGCATGAACATGGGCACGCGCTTCATCGCCACCAAGGAGGCGCCGGTGCACGAGAACGTCAAGAATGCCTTGGTCCGGGCGTCGGAGCTCGATACAAGGCTGGTCATGCGGGCGCTCCGCAACACCGAGCGGGTCCTGAACAACAAGGGCGTCGAGCAGCTGCTCGGGGTCGAGCGGGAGAAAGGCAAGAGCCTCAAGATCGACGACATCCATGATCAGGTGGCGGGCGTCTATCCCAAGGTGATGATCGAGGGCGATATGGACGCGGGCGCCTGGAGCTGCGGCATGGTCGTGGGGCTCATCCGCGACATTCCAACCGTGAAGGAGCTGGTCGACCGCATCATGGCGGATGCCGAGCGACTGATCAGGGGCAGGCTTACGGGATTTCTCGACGCTGACAGCGGGGCCGCGCTGAAGGTGGCGTGAAGCCGGGGCGAGCGACTCGGCTTTTTCTGGATCGAGCAGCGCACTCCCACGAGTGCGTCTGATGAGTCTTGAAGACGGTCTTGCCGCAAAGAGACTTCCTGGCCTGCCGCATCGATGCGAGCCAAGCTTGCTCGCGCTCAATTGACGTTGTCGCCGAACATGTTGCGAAAGGCCGTCGCCACCGCGGCGACGCCGCTCACGCCTTGCATCAGCGCGATCTCACCTTGCTGCTCATGGCGGAGGGCATGAGCCATGATGCGCAGGCGCGGATCGCCACGGCTGTGCCACATCTGGTCCGCCATCTTCACCGCACCCCGATGATGCAACGTCATCATCTCGACAAACAGGCGGGCGAACGCCTCCGGCGCGGCGATCCTGACCTGACGCATCTCGGCCGGCGTCAGAAAGCCCGGCATGGCGGAGCGCTCCTGCGCGGTGCAGTCCGGCATCTCCGTGTCGAACCAGCTCAGCCACCAGTTCTCGAAGATTGTTTTCTCGCCGGCCTGGCTTGCGATCATCAGCATGGCGAGCTTCTGCAAATGCGGGTCTTGCGCGCGCTCGGCTGCGATCCGCGCAAGCTCGATGCCTTGCGCGTGGTGTGTGGTCATGTGCCGGATATAGGCCTGGTCGACATCCCTGTCGCGTCCCATCCACGGCAGCTCGTAGCCATGGCGGCCGAAAAAAGCGATCGTCCCGAGCAGGGCGATCACGATCAGGGCGCCGGTGATCCAGGCATTGGTGAAGCGCAGATCGCGGGCGGGCGTATTGCCGTGGGCCCAGCGCAGCCGCGCGAACAGGGGATACATCACGGCCGACGAGCCGTGCACGAGAAGCCCGATCCAGTAGGGCTGCTGCAGTGTGAACAGGGGTTGCCAGAACGGAAAAAGCGGTACCAGCACGAACCATTCCATGCCTGAGGAAAACACCGCCCAGGGCAGCGCGAGCAGCAGGATCGTCAGCGGCCGCAAGTCCGCCGTCCAGCGTCCCAGCACGCCGAAGAAGACGACCGCCCAGGAAAAGTCCGCCCATTGATGGAACGCGATGCCGGTGGCGACCGCACTCCATGAGGGATCGGCGCTGATCGCCCAGTCGCGCGCCGGAATGGTGGCGACAATCATCCAGTCGACCGCTGCATCGCGGCCGATCCGCGCGGCGAAGAGCTGGCTGACGATGGTCGAGAAGGTGCTGCTGATGAGGCCGAGCGCGATGGCCGCGGTCCAGCGCGAGCGACGTCGCCTCCTGCTGACGGAAAGCGCCGGCTCAGATGGCGCGTTCACGTCAGCTGATGGAGCTTCTTCAGCGGATTGAGCTCGCTCGGTTTGTCCTGTTCGTCGCGGCCGCGCTCCGCCTCGGCCTTGCCGTCCTCATGGAGCTCCTGATCCCCGACGATCTCGCCGACAGCCTGTTTCGCCTTGCCGGCGATCCGCTGCTTAAGACCCTTCACCTTGCCCATTGCAGCCTCCAAGCTCACGCCGCCGCCCCGGCCCCCAAAGGGGGGAATGAGCGCCGGGGCTAGCGGTTTCGTCCAAAATGCGTCCGGCAGCATGGGGGAAGATGCCGGAGGCGTTGATCAGACTCCTCGGCGCGCCGATGGTTCCTCCGATCATCGCCGCGCGAGTTCGATGATCACGCCTTCATTGCCCCGAAGCAGGATCGATGCATCCGGCAATGGTTCGCGCGGCCGGTCCAGGTCGGTCGACATCAGCAGGCGCCCGCGGCCCTGCCAGTGCCATCTTCGCGGCTCGGCGGCCATGTTGAGCGCGACCAGCACTTCGCTTGGGCCCGCCAGGCGTTTGAAGGCGAGCACGTCGTTTTGCGAGCGCAGCGGCGCCTGGCTGCCTTCGCGCAGACAGGCATGCTCGCGCCGTAGCGCGATCAGCGCGCGAAACAGCGCCAGGATGGAGCGCTCGTCCCGTCTCTGTTGCGCCACGTTTGGCGCATCGCCAGGCCCCAGCGGCAGCCACGGGCTGCCGGTGGTGAATCCGCCGCTCTCGCCGTCATCCCAGCGCATCGGCGCGCGCTCGGGGTCGCGGCAAAGTCCATAGCCCGGCACGAGCTTCTCAAAGGGATCGTGAACGCAATCGGCCGGAATGGGAACGCGCTTGCGGCCGATCTCGTCGCCCATGAAGAAGAATGGCGTTCCACGCAGGGTCATCAAGAGCATCGCGAGCACGCGCATCTGCGCCGCACCGATCTTGCTGGCGATCCGCTGCTTGTCATGCCCGCCGATCACCCACACCGGCCAAGCGCCCTTGGGGATGGCGTTGAGATAGGCGTCGATGGTCGCCTGGAGCGACAGCGCGTCCCATTGCGAGTCCAGCAGCGCAAAATTCAGCGGCAGGTGCAGGCGAGGTCGATCGTTGCCGTAGAAGTGCCCGATCCGGTCGGTCTTGCCCTGAACTTCGCCGCACAACACCCGGTCCGGATAGGCATCGATCACCTCCCGGATGAATTCGATGCACGACATCGTCTCCGGCCGGTCGTCGGTAAATACGGGCGTATGGCGTTGCGGCGGCGGCTTGTCCTTGGCTTTCGGGTTCGGTGGATTGTCGCGCAAGAGATCGTCCTTGATCAGCACGGCGCTGGCATCGACGCGAAAGCCGTCGACGCCGCGGTCGAGCCAGAAGCGCATGACGTCGGCAATCGCTGCTCTCACGTCCGGATTGCGCCAGTTCAGGTCGGGCTGCTCGACCAGGAAGGAATGGTAATAATACTGCCGCCGCGCCTCACACCATTCCCAGGCGCTGCCGCCGAAACGACTGAGCCAATTGTTCGGCGGCCCGCCATTCTCGGCCGGATCGGCCCAGATGTACCAATCGGATTTCGCGCTGTGGCGCGAACTGCTGCTCTCGACGAACCAGGCGTGGTCGTCGGCGGTGTGATTGGGGACGAGGTCGAGAATGATCCGGATGCCTTCCGCGTGCAGGGCACTGAGGAGGCGATCGAACGCGTCGAGCGTGCCGAAACTCGGGTCGATTGAACAATAATCGGAGATATCATAGCCGAGGTCGCGAAAAGGACTGCGGTAGATCGGCGTGAGCCACACCGCATCGACGCCGAGCCATTTCAGGTAGTCGAGCCGCGACATCAAGCCGGCGAGGTCGCCTTTGCCGTCGCCATTGGAATCCTGGAACGAGATCGGCGCGATTTCATAGACGACTGCGGATTGCCACCACGCGCGTTCGTCACGGGATTCGGTCATTGCCTCGATTCACCTCGTGACAGTTTGACAGTGTGTCTCTCGCGCGAGCTCAGGATCGCTCGGGCATGGGGGGCGCAGCGATCTGCTTCGCGCCGCTTCTGGCGTTTTCCAGCCCCTTGGGGAAGCCGCTGCGGTTCGGATAGAGCTTGCGCCTCGCTTCGCGCGGCGGCCGCCGCGGCCTGGTGTCCTGCGCGGCGCGATAGTCGAGCATGGCGATGCCCCCGACCATCAGGAGCGCCAGCGCGATATTGCCTTTTTTGGGATTGTCGGATGTCAGTCCGGAGAGCAGCGCGGCGGCATCGAGGCCGTCGCCGCCGACGCGGGCCCAGAGGCCGGCGTTCTTGTCCACGGACAGTGACATGATCCCGGCAAGGATCTCCCGCACGCCGAAAGCGCGGACCAGCGTCTCATGGCCTTCCATGCCCAGCGTCGCGGTGATGCGCCTTGGCGCAAGGAATTCCACGGCGCCGAGACCGATACTGAACCAGCCGAGCGCGCGGGCGAGCTGGTCTTCGGGTCGCTTCAGGCTCGGCCCGCCCTCGAGGATTTTCGGATCACCCTTGGTGCGGACGATGTTGGAGAAGTGAAACATGGCGGACTTCCTCAGGGCTTCAGCACGACCTTGACGCAGGAGTCCCGCTTGTCGCGAAACACCTGGTACATCTCGGGCCCTTGGCTGAGCGGCACGGTATGGGTGATGACGAAGGACGGATCGATCTCGCCTTCCTCGATGCGGCGGAGCAGGTCGTCGGTCCAGCGGTTGACGTGGGTCTGGCCGGTCCGCATCGTCAGCCCCTTGTTCATGAATGCGCCCATCGGCATCTTGTCAGAGAAGCCGCTATAGACGCCCGCGACCGAGATGATGCCGCCGGGACGGCAGACATAGATCATCTCGCGCAACACGTGGGGCCGGTCGCTCTCCAGCATCACCATCTGCTTGGCGCGGTCGAGCAGCGTGTCCGGTTGCGAGGCCATCACATGCGCCTCCATGCCGGCGCAATCGATGCACTTCTCCGGTCCCTTGCCGTCGGTGAGTTCGTTCAGCCGTTCAACCACGCTCTCGGTCTCGAAATTGATCGTGGTGGCGCCGCCGGCTTCCGCCATGCTGAGCCGCTCGGGCAGGCAATCGATCGCAATCACCTGGTTGGCGCCGAGCAGGATGGCGCTGCGGATCGCCATCTGCCCGACCGGGCCGCAGCCCCAGATCGCGACAGTGTCGGTCGGCTCGATGTCGCACTGCACCGCGGCCTGCCAGCCGGTCGGGAAGATGTCGCTGAGGAACAACAGCTGCTCGTCGGGGATGCCGGCGGGAACTTTGATGTGCGTGGCATCGGCATAGGGCACACGCAGATACTCCGCCTGCCCGCCGGGATAGCCGCCGGTCAGATGCGTGTAGCCGAACAGGCCGGCGCAGGAATGACCGAACACCTTCTCGGCCAGATGACGCTTGCGGTTGGTGGTCTCGCAGACGGAGAAATTGCCGCGCTTGCACTGGTCGCATTCGCCGCAAATGATGGTGAACGGCACGACGATGCGGTCGCCTTTCTTCAGCTTGCCGTCGACGCCGGAGCCGACCTCGACCACTTCACCCATGGTCTCATGGCCCATGATGTCACCGGGCAGCATGCCTGGGATGAAATTGTGGAAGAGGTGCAGGTCCGAACCACAGATGGCGCAACTCGTGACCTTGATGATGGCGTCCCGCGGGTCCTGGATCTCCGGGTCGGTGACGCTGTCGCACCGGATGTCCTCCTTGCCATGCCATACCAGCGCCTTCATCTCCGTCCTCCGCCATCAATCACGTGGCATCTAAGTCCAGGAATGAACGATGGTTGCTATGCGACGCGCAAATTCCTCGCACTGCACGAGCCGGGGGCGGAAATTGGAACAGGGTGGCCGGTCGGGCGATTGGGCGTCATCATCCCAATCCGCAAGGATATGCCCTATGCCCGCCAATCAACTCGCCGTCGTCACCGGCGCCTCAACCGGTATTGGCCTGGAACTCGCCAGGTGCTGCGCCCAGGCAGGTTTCAATCTCGTCATCGCCGCGGACGAGCCCGCGATCGAGCGGGTGGCCGTCGACCTGCGTAGGCTCGGCGGTAGCGTGGAGCCGGTCGAGACCGATCTCGCCACCACTGAAGGTATCGATAAGCTCTGCGCCGCGATTGCCGACCGGCCGGTCGACGCGCTGCTGGCGAATGCCGGCATCGGCCTCGGCCGGGCCTTCCTCGATCAGGATTTCCAGCGCATCAGGCGCGTCGTCGACACCAACATCACCGGCACGCTTGACCTGATCCACCGGGTCGGCAATGCGATGCTGCGCCGCAACTCCGGGCGCATTCTCATCACGGGCTCGGTCGCCGGCTTCACGCCCGGCAGCTTCCAGGCGGTGTACAACGCCTCCAAGGCTTTTCTCGACTCGTTCTCCTTCGCTCTGCGCGAAGAGCTGCGCGATAGCGGCGTCACCGTCACTTGCCTGATGCCTGGCGCCACCGACACCGAATTCTTCCGCCGGGCCGAAATGATGGACACCAAGGTCGGCACCGAGCAGAAGGATGGCGCCTACGACGTAGCCAAGGCCGGCTTCGATGCAATGCTGCGGGGTGAGGCCGATATCGTCACCGGGTTGAAGAACAAGATCCAGACGACGGTCGCCGACATCACGCCGAACGAGATGCTGGCCAAGCAGCATCGGAAGATGGCCGAGCCGGGCACGGCAAAATCGTAGCGCGTGAGTGCACCAACTCTCGCGGCTCGCCGTAAACGGCGTCTGGTTCCCTCCGCTGTGCCGGCGAAAGCGCTGACCTTTGCGTAACCGGCGGGGCCGACGACTGCAGAGGAGGACTGGCGTTGGTGAACATGGCCGCTGCATCATCATCGAAGACCGCCGTCTATGCCGCGCTTGCCGGCAATTTGCTCGTCGCGGTCACCAAGATCGGCGCCGCCATATGGACGGGAAGCTCGGCGATGACCAGCGAGGCCGTGCACTCCGTGGTCGATACCTCCAATGAGGTCCTGCTGCTCTACGGCTACCGTCGCGCCAGCCGTCCAGCGGACGAATCCCATCCGCTCGGCTATGGGCGCGAATTGTATTTCTGGAGCTTCATCGTCGCCCTGCTGATCTTTGCGCTCGGTTCGGGCGTCTCGCTCTATCAGGGCGTCGTGCATGTCGTCGCGCCTGATCCGATCGAGGATCCCATCGTCAGTTTCATCGTGCTCGGGCTGTCGTTCCTGTTCGAGGGCGCCTCGTGGCTGGTCGCACTGCGCCGTTTCCGCTCGGACGCGGCGCGGTTTGGCTACTATCAGGCCTTTGTCCGCAGCAAGGACCCGCCCGCCTTCATGGTGCTGCTCGAGGACAGTGCGGCGCTGGTCGGCATCGTCATTGCGGCCGCGGCAACGGCGGCGGCGGTATCGCTGGCGCAGCCGGTGTGGGACGGCGTCGGCTCGATCCTGATCGGGATTCTCCTGGGGATCACGTCCGTCGGGCTCGCCCGCGAGAGCAAGAGTCTATTGATCGGCGAGCCGGCGCACCCTGAGCTTGCGCGATCGATCCTCGAGATCGCGCGGCGCTCGCCGGGTGTGCTACAAGCCAACGGGCTCCTGACAGTACAACTATCCCCCGACGAGATCGTCGCCGCCCTCAGCGTCGAGTTCGCCGACGAGAAGCGCGCCGACGATATCGAGCAATGCGTGATCTCGCTCGAGAGTGAAATCCGCAAGCATCATCCGAGCGTCGCGGCCCTGTTCATCAAGCCGCAGACGAACGCGCGCTTTCACGCCGTTCGGGCGAAACGCTGGAGCCGGAGGTCCTAGCCACGGCGGCGTTAGCGGCCCGCCGGCGCCATGAAGCCAAAGAACGCTCCGAGCCTTGGGAGATGTGATGCAGGGAGCGTATTGCAGCCGTTATGAAATTCTGCGGGCGCGAGCGTGCTGGCCGCGACAGGCCATCGCCGTCAGGTACTTGAGATCATCCCAGTCAAACAACACAGGTCCCAACGCCCGCAGCCATTCTAATGCAAGAGATCTACATCAGTATCCTTCGAGCGCAGAATCCCCTGAGGGAAGCGGCGCTTTGCGACCGCCACGCAGGCCGCGACGCGAATCCGCACAGCGGATCGGCCTGCACCACTATTGCCGCGCAGCGATGGCGGTCATCTCGAGCTTGACGCCCGGGCCGAGATCGGCGACGCCAATTGCGGCGCGCGCCGGCAGATGAGCTTCTGCAAAGTGCGCCTTCCAGGCCGCATTGAACTCGGCCTTCTCCTTCAGGTCGGTCATGTAAATGGTCACCTGCAAGATGTTGGCCAGATCGGATCCGAGGGTCTTCAGCAGCTGCGCCAGTTGCCGGAGGACGTCGTTTGCCTGGCCCGACATATCGAGGCTCGTGTCCTCGGGAACGATTCCATCGATGTAAAGCACGCCATTGTGCTCGACCACTTCGTGCAGCAGACCTTCGTAAGGCGAGACGCGCTTGATCATGATGAGACCGTTGTGGCTTGAGGGGAGGGACGCATATCGCACATGTCCACGACCAACACGAGCCCCGTACCGCGCTCGTGCTCCGCTCGACGCCTTGCTTTTCACACACGGGAGCCCGGCGTTTGCATCAGCCCGGATCTCGATGACATCGGGATGCGGATCGCTATACTGCCACCACGTATCGGAACAAGGACGATCTAATGGACGACACGATTGGCTTCCCCGACCCCGGCCTCGACCTGTCCGACGGCTTCAAGCCGCATACTTCGCATTGGGGCGTGTTTTCCGCGCGCCAAGGCAAGGCCGGACTCGAGGTGAGGGCCTATGCGGGGGATCCCGATCCGAACGGTATCATCGACAATTTCCCGGGCGCACTGCGCCATCAGGCCCGCATCGCCCGGCCGGCGATCCGCCGCGGCTGGCTCGAGCGCGGTCCCGGCCCGGACGATCGCCGCGGCCGCGACGAATTTGTTACCGTGAGCTGGGAGAAGGCGCTCGATCTGCTCGGCGACGAGCTGGCGCGCGTCCGCGACACGCACGGTCCGGGCGCCGTGTTCGGCGGCTCCTATGGTTGGTCGAGCGCGGGCCGCTTTCATCACGCCCAGAGCCAGGTGCATCGCTTCCTCAACATCGCGTTGGGCGGCTATGTGCGTTCGGTCAACACCTATTCTTCCGGCGCGTCCTCGGTGCTGCTGCCGCAGATCCTGGCGGGATACGAGGATATCACCAAGCGCAACGTCACCTGGGAGCAGATCGCGGCTGACACCGAGATCGTGCTGGCCTTCGGCGGCATGGCGCTGAAGAATTCTATGGTCGCCGGCGGCTCGATCAGCAAGCATGTCGAGCGCGGCGCCATGGCAGCGGCGCGCCGGCGCGGCTGCGAGTTCGTCCTGGTCAGCCCGCTGCGCGACGACCTTCCGGTCGAAGCCGGCGCCGAATGGCTGAGCTGCGTGCCCGGCACCGACACCGCGCTGATGCTCGGCATCGTCCACACGCTGGTGAGCGAAGGCTTGCACGATCAGGCCTTCCTCGATCGCTATACGGAGGGGTGGCCGATCTTCCTGCGCTATCTCACCGGCGAAAGCGATGGGCAAGCGAAGCACGCCGAATGGGCCGCCCCGATCTGCGGCGTCGACGCCGACCATATCCGTGCGCTGGCGCGCCGGCTCGCCGGAAAGCGCGCACTCATCACCGTATCGCATTCGCTGCAGCGCGCCGAACATGGCGAGCAGCCAGTGTGGATGGGGCTGGTGCTGGCGGCAGCGCTCGGCCAGATCGGTTTGTCCGGCGGTGGCTATGCCTATTCGTTAGGTGCGATCGGCTATTACGGCCGCCGCGTCAACGACGTGCCGGGGCCGACGCTGGGGCAGGGCCGCAACGGCGTTGCCGATTTCATTCCGGTCGCGCGCATCGCAGACATGCTGCTCCACCCGGGCGCTACCTACCGCTACAATGGCGAGACGCGCACCTATCCGGACGTCCGCCTCGTCTACTGGGCAGGCGGCAATCCCTTCCATCACCACCAGGACATCAACCGTCTGCGCAAGGCGTTTGCGCAAGTGGACACGCTGGTCGTGCACGAGCTCGGCTGGACCGCGACGGCCCGGCATGCCGACATCGTGCTGCCCGCAACCATGACGCTTGAGCGCGAGGACATCGGCTATTCCACCAACGATCCCCTCATGGTCGCTATGCACCGCATCGCCGAGCCGTTTGGCCTTTCGCGCGACGACTACGAGATCTTCGCCGATCTCGCCGAGCGTCTCGGTGCGCGCGAACCTTTCACTGAAGGCCGCAGCTCGCGGCAGTGGCTCGAGCATCTGTATGAGCCGACCCGCGCCTCGCTGGCCAAGCGTGGCCTGGAGGCGCCGAGCTTCGATGAATTTTGGCAACGCGGCAGCCTGATCGTGCCGCAGCAGCCCGATGACGGCGGCAGGCTGCGCCGCTTCCGTGAGGATCCCACAGGTCACGCGTTGCCGACGCCGAGCGGCCGCATCGAGATCTTCTCGGCGAAGATCGCAGGCCATGGTGATGCGGATTGTCCTGGTCATCCGGTCTGGCTGGAGAAGACCGACACACCGAAGCCCAATGCGCCGTGCTTCCTCGTCGCCAACCAGCCGGTGACGCGCCTGCATAGCCAGCTCGATTTCGGCGGACATTCGCTGGCCGCTAAACATCGCGGCCGCGAGGTCGCGCGCATGAATCCGCGTGACGCTGAAGCGCGCGGCATCAGGGATGGCGATATCATCCGCCTGTTCAACGACCGCGGCGCCTGCCTTGCCGCAGTCCACGTCACCGACGGCATCGCGCCCGGCGTGGTGCAACTGCCGACCGGCGCGTGGTATGACCCGATGGATCCCGAGGACGACGCGCCGCTCTGCGTGCACGGCAATCCGAACGTGCTCACCCGCGACATCGGCACCTCGTCCCTGGCGCAGGGTTGCACGGGACAGTTGACAGCGGTCGAGGTGGAAAAGTTCACGGGCAATCTGCCACCGATCCGGGCGTTCGATCCGGTGTAGGGTATTCGTCGAAGCCCGGATGGAGCGCGAGCGTAATCCGTGACCGCTCGTCCAGCATCGGCCGCTCACGCCCGGGCGCGCGCTGTCCGGTGCTGCTCTTTCGTGACGATGCCTGCCGACAGCGTGACGAGACCCATCAGCGCGGCCAACAGCCAGAACGCCGTTGGCAGCCCACTGGCGCGAGCAACGAAGCCCACGCCGGCGGGACCGAGGAGCACGCCGGCATAGCCGGCAGTCGTGATCGCCGCGACGGCGAGGCCCGTGGGCATGGCTTTCTGCTTGGCCGCCCCGCGGAACAGCACGGGCACCAGATTCGATGCGCCGAGGCCGATGAGCAGGAAGCCGGCTATGGCAACCGCCGCCACGGGAGCCGTGAGCAGGACCACGAAGCCCGCGATGGCGATGAGGCTTCCCCACAACAGCGTGGCGCGGTCTCCGATGCGTGCGACGACGGCGTCGCCGCCGAGCCGCCCCACGGTCATCGCGATCGAGAACACCATATAGCCGGCGCCGCCTTGCGCCTCCGAGACGAGACCCGCGCCGATGACGAGCAGAGCGCCCCAATCGAGCATCGCGCCTTCGACCAGGAAAGTGATGGCGCCAAGCAGCGCGAGCAGGAGCACCGATCCGTGCGGCAGCACGAACAGAGGTCCCCCCTGCACCTGCGCTGAGCGGAGCAGGCGCGGCCACATCACCAACATCGCGATCAGCATCAGGATAGAGCAGACCAGCGCGCAGGTGAGCGCGCCGAATTGCAGCGAGAGCAGTGCCGTCATCAGCGCAGAGCCGGCGAAACCGCCGATGCTGAACAGCGCGTGGAAGCCGGACATCAGCGGACGGGCCGCGGCGCGCTCCACCTCCACCGCATGGATGTTCATGGCGACGTCGATCGAGCCGAGCGCGGCCCCGAAGGCAAAGAGCGCCAGCGCCAGCGCTGCGGGCGAGCTCGCGATCGCAAGCAGCGGCAGCACCAGGGCGAGACTGAGCCCGCCGGCGATGATGATCGGTCTGCTGCCGTAGCGCGCACTCAGCACGCCGGTCAGAAGCATGGCGAGGACCGAGCCGATGCCGAGGCTGAGCAGCAGCAATCCGAGCATGCCGTCATCGACGCCGAGGCGCGTCTTCGCGAACGGCACCAGCGGTGCCCAGCACGCGATGCCAAAGCCCGCGACGAGGAAGGCGAGCCGGGTCGCAAGGCGTGTTGCCGGCCGGTCGGCAGAAAGCATGGGAACTCCGGGGGAGCATGGGCGGGCGGCCGACAAGCCCCAGGATTGCCGCACCATTATGTCCGAACGGTGCACGAATTGTCGCAGGCAGCTTGTGAAAAATGCAAGCTGGCGCCGGCGCGCAGGGGAAGGTGCCCATGGCCCCGCGCATCGGCTGGGCGAGGCGGGACTAGACGCCCGGCTGGTGAAATGTGGATGGATGTAAACAGACGTAGCCAGGCCGGCGCGGGTCCGTCAGGCAAAACACCCGACCGTTTCCACATGTGTGTCAAGCCCTAAGCGGAAAAATATTCTCCTTTACCGAAATTCGGAAATAACGTATGTATCGGCCATCCCGGCTCATCCGAGAGGGGCGATCATGTGTCGTGATGATCGTGGAGCGGGCTTGCGGTGGACGCGGCAGCGTCGGGCGCGAAAAGTCAGGGGCAGGGCGGATTGCTCTCCGTGAGCCCTTAAGCTTCGCGCAGACGGACGGCGCTGTCAGGTTCGTCGCGCCAGCATGTCGATGGCCAGGTGCACAACGCCGTCGAACCCTGTGGCGCAGGCGAGCCGCGCGTACGGCAAAACCGTGTGGTCCTGGCCGTCGTTGCTACGGTCAAGCTCTTGCGGATGCGGCATTGGCGCCAACCGGCGCGGTGTCCGCGACTTCCACGAAGGCGAGGGAGGCCAGAACGAACTCGGCTCCCGGGAGAGCGCGGCATAAGCCGTCAAACCACTGCGCAGGGAAGGCCGTGTGTTGGGCTTCACCTGTATGCCGCTGTGCAGTTCTTCTGCGTGTGCCTTTCGCACAGCGGACCGTGGGTGCCAGGTCAGCACCCGGCCTTCCCTGCGCCCTCTTGGCTTGAGAGGGTGGAGCGACGAAGCAAAGCTCGGGCGAAACGCGCCGCGAGGATGCGAAGGCGTGTGTGCGACCACACGCGCTGTCTTCGCGCGGCCTTGACCTGGCGATCCAGTACTCCGAGACCGTTGTGGATCAATCGAGAGGCCGTGGCGTAGTGGATTCTCCGCTTTCGCGGGCAGAATCTCGTCTAGCCGCCGAGGATGCGGCGGCAGGCATCGACGAACACTTGCGCGCCGGTGACGATGTCGGCATCGGCGGTGTTCTCGGTCCAGTGGTGGCTGATGCCGCCGATGGACGGTACGAACAGCATCCCCGCGGGCATGATCGTTGCCAGCATCTGCGCATCGTGCCCGGCGCCGCTGGGCATGCGAACCGACCGCCCGCCGGCCAGGGCCTTGCTTGCGGCTTCGATCGCATCCTGAAAGCCGGCGTTCATCATGGCCGGCGCGCCGGTGCGCAGTTTCTCCACCGTGACGGTGCAGGGGCCCTTCGCATTGACCTCGTCCGTCATGGTCCGCAGCAACCGCTCCAGCCGCGCGATGACCGCCGGGTCGTCGTCGCGGATCTGGAACAGCATTTCCGCGCCGCCAGGAATGATGCTGGGTGCACCGGGATCGAGCGTGATGCGACCGGTGGTCCACACCGTGCGCGGGCCGCAGGCATCAGGGAAACGCTCGTCGATCGCGACGCAGAATTTGGCCAGCGCCAGCCCCGCATCCTTTCGCACGGCCATGCGCGTGGTGCCGGCGTGGTTCTGCTCGCCGACGAAGTTGATCCGGTATTGCCAGATGCCGACGATGGAGGTCACGACGCCGATCGCGAGGCCGCCGCTTTCGAGCGTGTCGCCCTGTTCGATATGTGCCTCGATATATCCGACGTGTCGTCCCGGCGGCGCGGTGATGCGCGGACGTCCTGCGAGCCCCATGTCGGTGAGTGCGTCGCGCATGGTGCGGCCGCTGGTGCGGTCGCGGGCAGCATCGATGTCGGCCTCGGTCACCTGACCGACATAGGAGCGTGAGCCGAGGAAATGCCCAAAATGTCCTTCCTCATCGCACCAGGCGGCAACCTCGACCGCGCCTTCGAACGAGGGATCGGCGTTCAGGACGCGTGCCGCCTCGAGCGCATAGACGACGCCGAGCGGACCGTCGAGCCAGCCGGCGTAGTTCTGGCTCTCCAGATGCGATCCCGCCAGCAGCTTCGGTCCCGGCTTCGCGCTGGTACCCAAGACGTTGCCGATGCCGTCGATGGCAGCGGAGAGGCCGGCGTCGGGCAGCTTCCGGATCAGCCAGTCCAGCGAAAACTTGTGCGCCTCGGAGAAGGTCGGCTTGTGCACGCCGGTCTTGTAGGCGCCGATGGCGCGCAGTGCGTTGAGGTCGGCGAGGACGCGCTTCCCGTCGGCGCAGGGCGGAGTGTCAGGCATGTTCGGCAACCTTCAGCGCCTCGCTGCGAATCTCCTCGACCAGCCGCTCCTTGAGCTGGACGAATTCCGGCGTGGTCTTGATCTTGTAGGAGCGCGGATGCGGCAGGTCCACATGGATCTCGGCCTTGATCCGGCCCGGGCGCGCGCTCATGACGACGACGCGGCTACCGAGGAAGATCGCCTCCTCGATATCGTGGGTCACGAACAGCACCGTTTTCTGGTCGCGCTCCCAGATCGCCAGCAGCATTTCCTGCATCAAGGCGCGGGTCTGGTTGTCCAGCGCGCCGAACGGCTCGTCGAGCAACAGGATTTTCGGGTCGTTGGCGAGCGCGCGGGCGATCGCGGTGCGCTGCTGCATGCCGCCGGAGAGTTGCTTCGGCCAGTGGTTCTCGAAGCCGGATAGTCCGACCTGGCGGATGAAGGCATCGGCGATCCGCTTGCGCTCCGCCTCGCGCACGCCGCGCTCGCGCAGGCCGAAGGCGATGTTCTCGCGCACGGTCAGCCAGGGGAACAACGTGTAGGACTGGAACACCATGCCGCGATCCGCGCCGGGGCCGGTCACCTCGCGCCCATCGAGCGTGACGCGCCCGCTGGTCGGGCGATCCAGGCCCGCAACGATGCGCAGCAGCGTGGACTTGCCGCAGCCGGAGGGGCCGAGGATGGTGACGAAGTCGTTGTTGCCTATGATGAGATCGGTGGGCTCCAGCGCCTTCGTCGGCGCGTTGCCGTGGCGTGCCGGGAAGATGCGCGAAACCTGTTCGATCTTGAGCGTCGTCATGCGAGCTTCCATGGGAACAGCCAGGCATTGAACGCCTTGAACAGGAAGTCCGAGATCAAGCCAATCAATCCGATCACGATGATGCCGAAGATGATCTGGCCGGTGTTGAGCAGCGCCTGACTGTCGGTGATCATGTGGCCGATGCCGGAGGACGAGCCGATCAACTCGGCGACGATGACGTAGGTCCAGGCCCAGCCCAGCACCAGCCGCAGGATCTCCGCAATTTCAGGGGCGGAGGAAGGCAGCAGCACGCGGCGGATGATGCCGCGGTCGCTGGCCCCGAGTGTATAGGCCGCCTCGACCAGGTCACGGCGCGTCGCGCCGACGGTCACGGCGACCATCAGGATGACCTGGAACACCGAGCCGATGAAGATGACGAGCAGCTTCTGCAACTCGCCGATGCCGGCCCACAGGATCAGGAGCGGAATGAATGCGGAGGCAGGCAAGTAGCGCGCAAAGGAGACGAACGGTTCGAGGAACGCTTCGACCGGCTTGTAGGCGCCCATGAGCACGCCAAGCGGCACCGCGATGATCGCGGCGAGAGCGAAGCCGCCGACGACGCGCCAGATCGTCATGCCGATGTCGTAGACGAAGCCCTGCTTGGCCAGCAGGTCATAACCTTCCTGCACCATGGTCAGCGGGTTGGCGAGGAAGGTCTTCGACACCTGGCCGCCGAGCGTTGCCCACGACCAGAGGGCAACGAACAGCACGAAGAACGCAAAGCCGTACGCCATGCGCTGCTTCGATGTCACGGGATCCAGGGGACGCATCAAACTGTCTATCCGAATAGCCGATCATGCGCCGGTCCCGCGCTTCAGCGGAACCGGCAACTTGCAGAGCTTTACTTGATGAAGCTCGCGTCGAAGAGATCCTCGACCTTCGGGGCGGCCTTGATGATGCCGATTTCGAGCAGGAGGTCGGCGGCCTCCTTGTTGAAAGTCAGGAAATCGCCGGCGAAGAACTTCTGGTTCGCGGCCTTGTCCTGCCAGCGCAGATATTTCGCCGAATTGCCGAACTGCTCGCCGGTCTGCTTCACATCGGCGCCCATGATCTCGTAGGCCTTGGCCTGATCCTTGGCGATCATGTCGAGCGCCTCGAAATAGCTGTCGGCGAGCGCCTTGGCGGCCTTGGGGTTCTCCGTCAGGAACTTCGGCGTGCAGCCAAAAGTGTCCATGACCATCGGGTAGTCGAGCGTGGTCGCGATGATCTTGCCCTTGTCCGGCGCGGCGCGCACGGTCGAAAGATAGGGTTCATAGGTCATCGCGGCATCGTTCTGGCCGGAGACGAAGGCCTGCGCAGCCGCAGCCGGCTCGAGATTGACGACGGTGACGTCCTTCACCGACAGGCCATTTTTCTTGAGCATCCAGGCCAGCGCGAAATACGGCGAGGTGCCGGGCGCGGAGGCCGCGACGGTCTTGCCCTTCAGGTCCTTGATCGAGGCCAGGTCGTTGCGGACGGCCATGCCGTCGGCGCCGTAGCTCTTGTCGAGCTGGAAGATCTGCTTGGTGGCAACCCCGTTGGCGTTCCAGGAGATCCAGGTCTCGACGGTCGTTGCCGCACACTGGACGTCGCCGGAGGCGATCGCGAGGTGACGGTCTTTCTGCGGGATTTTCTTGATGGTGACGTCCAGGCCGTTCTTCTTGAAGATGCCGGCTTCCTTCGCCAGCGTCAGCGGCGCAAAGCCCGTCCATCCGGAGATACCGATGCCGACCTTGACGTCGTCGGCGAGCACCGGAGTGGAGACCGCGAGGGCAATGATTGTCACAAATACTTTCAAACTACGCATGATTGTCGTCCTCCTGCCGATCGATGGATTGAACGTCCTGTTGATCCTTGTCTGTCCATTTGGACCGCTGCCCGAAGCATTGCACGAATTGTGCCGCCATTATTCTCTCAGCCTCCCTTGAATCGGGCGACAAGGCGGTGAGAGTCACCCGGATAGAGCAGGCGCACCGCGGTGATCGTGCGCGCGCTGCGCCAGGTATAGCGGTCGATCACGAGGCAAGGCGCGCCAACCGCGATGTCGAGCGCCTTCGCCGCGCGATCATCCGCAACAATGGCGCTGATGGTATGCTCGGCCTCCGTCCACGGGACATGGTGGAGCAGCCACGAGCCTGGCGGCTCGCGCGAGAAATCCGCGGTCGCAGCGTTCGGCACAGACGCAAGGTCGATCAGCCTGTCCTCGACGGCGAACGGCACATTGTCGGCGCTATGCCGGCAGGCGATCGCGACCACCTTGCCGGACTTCTTGACGCCCAGGCGGGCGCGGTCAGCGGCGGTCGCCGTGCGCAGCTTGCGGCCAATCAGCTCGTAGCCGTAGCTGCGGCCGAGCGAGATGATCTCGGCACGGATGTCGGCGATCTTGAGCACGGCAGACTGATGCTGCGGCCGGCGCACGAAGGATCCGGCGCGCCGCCGCCGTTCGATCAGGTCGGCTTGCGCCAGCTCCGACAAGGCCTTGTTCACCGTCATGCGCGAGCAGCCGTAGCGCGCGACCAGCTCGTGCTCGAAGGGGATGCGATGCCCGGGCGGCCATTCGCCGGTCAAAATGCACTTTTCGATATCGGCGCGGATTCGCTTGTAGAGCGTCGGCTTGTCGGCCGCATCGGTTGCTAGGCTCATGCGACGAGCCTCCGGACCGAGGCGTTGAAGCGCTCGCGTGCGGCTTGGCGCAGCTTGTGCCGGCCGCCCTCAACCACTTTGTCGCCGCCGACCCAGACGCAATCGACCGCGCCGCTGCCAGCCGCAAAGATCCAGCCGTCGATGACGGCGTCGCGTGCGCGTCCCGCCAGTGACGGATGTGCCGTGTCGAGCGTGACGATGTCAGCGCGCGCTCCTGACGCGAGGCCGACGGTCGTCTGCCCCATCGCCTGTGCGCCGCCCGCGAGCGCATGATCAAACAGCGTGCGTCCGGTCGAGCGCCCGGCGCCGCTGGAGAGCACGTTACGCTGGCGATGCTTGAGGCGCTGGCCATATTCGAGCTGGCGTAACTCGTCGGCGACGCCGATCATCACGTTGGAATCGGTGCCCACACCGAACGCGCCGCCGGCATCGAGGAATTCGCGTGCCGGAAAGATGCCGTCGCCGAGGCTTGCTTCGGTGATCGGGCAGAGACCCGCGACCGCGCCGGACTTGGCGAATGCGGTGACTTCCTCATTCGTCGTGTGGGTGGCGTGGATGAGGCACCAGCTTTGATCGACCGGCGCGTGCTCCAGCAACCATTGCACAGGTCGCCGTCCCGACCATGCGAGGCAATCCTCGACTTCCTTCACCTGTTCGGCGGCGTGAATGTGCACCGGCCCGCCATCGGCAAGCGGAATGATCGACTTGAGCTCGTCAGGCGTCACCGCGCGCAGACTATGCGGCGCGATGCCGATATTCGCGCCCGGCAACCCGCTGATCGCCTTGCGCGAGGCGGCCATTAGCGCGGCGAACTGATCGACCGAGCAGATGAAGCGGCGTTGGCCTGCATGCGGCGGTGCGCCTCCAAAGGAGCCGTGCGCATAAAAACTCGGCAACAGCGTCAGCGCAATGCTTGAAGCTTCGGCAGCCTGTGCGATGCGCGCGGCCATCTCGCCGACGTCAGCATAAGGCGAGCCGTCTCGATCATGATGGAGATAGTGGAATTCGCCGACGCGGGTGAAACCTTGCTCCAGCATTTCGACATAGAGCAGCGTCGCGACGGCGGTCACGTCATCTGGCGTCATCGCCAGCGCGAAGCGATACATCGTCTCGCGCCAGGTCCAGAAAGTGTCGGTGCTGTCGCCGCGCAGCTCGGCGAGACCCGCCATGCCGCGCTGGAACGCGTGGCTGTGCAGGCTCGCCAATCCCGGAAGCGCGATTGCGTGGCGCTCGTCCCCGGCTGCCGGCGCCACATTCGGCGTCACCGCCGCGATCGTGCCGGCGGTGACGACCACCTGCACGTCATTGGCCCAGCCCGAGGGCAAGAGCGCGGAGGCGAAATGCAGTCGGGTCATGATTACACGCCGGCTGGACAGAACCGCCCCACGATTATATGTCTAGACATATAAGTCAAGCATCCCACGAAGGGGCCGTTGCATGGCAGAGCGCTTCGACCGGATCTGGCACAATGCCCGGCTCGCCACGATGCGGGCTGACCGTCCTGACCTTGGCGAGATCGAGCGGGGCGTCATCGCCGCGCGCGGCGGCCGTATCGTCTATGCGGGCGCGCAGACCGATTTTCCGGCGGATGCCGATGCGGTGGAAAAGATCGATTGCGCGGGACGCTGGATCACGCCCGGTCTCGTCGATTGCCACACCCATCTGGTCTATGGGGGCAACCGCGCGCACGAGTTCGAGCTGCGCCTGAAGGGGGCGAGCTACGAGGAGATCGCGCGCGCCGGCGGTGGCATCGTCTCGACGGTGGCTGCGACGCGGCAGGCGAGCGAGGCCGAGCTCGTCGTAGGCGCGCTGCCGCGGCTTGACGCCTTGATCGCCGAGGGCGCAACCACGGTCGAGATCAAGTCCGGCTATGGTCTCGATACCGAGACTGAGATGCGTCAGCTTGCCGCCGCGCGCAGCCTCTGTGGTCGGCGGCCGGTCGCGATCCGCACCTCCTTCCTCGGCGCGCATGCACTGCCGCCGGAGGCGGAGGACAACAAGGATCGTTACATCGATCTCGTGTGCCATGAGATGCTGCCCGCGATCGCAAAGGCGGGACTTGCCGATGCCGTCGATGCCTTCATGGAAGGCATCGCGTTCTCCGCCGGGCAGACCGCGCGGGTGTTCGAGACAGCGCGGGAACTTGGACTGCCGGTCAAGCTCCATGCCGACCAGCTCTCGAATCTCGGCGGTGCTGCGCTTGCCGCGAAATTCTCCGCGCTCTCGGCCGATCATCTCGAGCACACCGATGAAGCCGGCGCCGTCGCGATGGCCAAGGCCGGAACGGTAGCCGTGCTGCTGCCCGGTGCCTTCTACTTCATCCGCGAGACGCAAAAGCCGCCGGTCGAGACGTTTCGCAAGCTTGGCGTCCACATGGCGCTGGCGACCGACTGTAATCCCGGCAGCTCACCGCTGACCTCGCTGCTGCTCGCGATGAACATGGGGGCGACCCTGTTCCGGATGACAGTGGCCGAATGCCTCGCCGGCGTGACGCGCGAAGGTGCGCGGGCGCTGGGCGTGCTGGATGAGAGCGGTACGTTAGAGGCCGGCAAATGGTGCGACCTCGCGATCTGGGACATCGAGCGGCCGGCCGAGCTTGTCTACCGGATCGGCTTCAATCCGCTGCACGGGCGGATATGGAGGGGCCAGTGACGGAGCGGGACGCAGCGATCGTCGTCAGACCGGGGATGGTCCGTCTCGACGATCTCGGGTGTGTGCTCGATGGTGCGCCCGTCGTGCTCGATCCCTCGTTTTGGGCGCGCGTCGAAGCAGCGGCGGAGATCGTCGCAAGAGCCGCGCGCGCGGATGTCCCCGTCTACGGCATCAACACCGGCTTCGGGAAGCTTGCGTCGAAGCGCATTCCGCCGGATCAGACCGCGGTGCTCCAGCGCAACCTGATCGTCTCGCATTGCTGCGGAGTCGGCCCGGCGACACCCGAATCGATCGTGCGGCTGATGATGGCGCTGAAGATCGTCTCGCTCGCCCGCGGCGCCTCCGGCGTCCGTCGCGAGCTGATCGAGCAGCTGCAGGACATGTTGGCGCGAGGTGTCTATCCGCTGGTGCCGCAGCAGGGCTCCGTGGGCGCATCCGGCGATCTTGCACCGCTTGCGCATATGACGGCCGTGATGATCGGCGAAGGGCAGGCGATCGTTGACGGGAAAATTGTATCTGGCGCCGAAGCGCTGAAGGCCGCCGGACTCGCGCCGCTGACGCTCGGGCCTAAGGAAGGGCTCGCGCTGATCAACGGGACGCAGTTCTCGACCGCCTACGCCATCTCGGGCGTGCTGCGCGCTTTTCGCCTCGCTCGCGCCGCGCTCGTCACGGGGGCGCTGTCCGTCGATGCGGCGATGGCCTCGACGGCGCCGTTCCGCCCTGAAATCCAGGCGCTGCGCGGCCACGCCGGGCAGATCGCCGCGGCGGCGACGCTGACGGCGCTGCTCGACGGCAGCGACATCCGCCTGTCGCATCTCGAAGGCGACGAGCGCGTGCAGGACCCCTATTGCCTGCGCTGTCAGCCGCAGGTCGCGGGCGCAGCACTAGACCTGATCACGCAGGCGGCGCGCACGCTGATGATCGAGGCCAACGCCGTCACCGACAATCCGCTGGTGCTGGTCGAGACGGGCGAGATCGTCTCCGGCGGTAATTTTCACGCCGAGCCGGTGGCCTTTGCCGCCGATGCGATTGCGCTCGCGCTGTCGGAGATCGGCGCGATCAGCGAGCGGCGCATCGCGACGCTGGTCGATCCTGCACTCAATTTCGGCCTGCCGCCGTTCCTGACGCCCGACCCCGGCGTCAATTCCGGCTTCATGATCGCCGAGGTCACGGCGGCCGCGCTCTATGCCGAAAATAAACAGCGGGCGCTCGCCTGCTCGATCGACTCGACCCCGACCAGCGCCAACCAGGAAGATCACGTCTCGATGGCCGCACATGCCGCGCGGCGCCTGTCCGACATGGCCGACAATCTCGCCGCCATTCTCGGCATCGAGCTTCTGGTCGCCGCCCAAGGCATCACGCTTCGTGCGCCGCATGCGACCAGCGCGCCGCTCGCTGCCGTCATTGCCACGCTTCGTGAGCAAGTGCCCGCACTCGGTGCCGACCGCTACATGGCCGGCGATCTCGCCAAGGCAGCTGCACTGATCGAGGCCGACGCGTTGCCGGCCAACGCGATTGCCGCACTTCCATCCGATCCGTTTCCGAGACTTGATTAAGAGGTCCGCATGAACCGCCGACTGGACAACGACCGCACCATCCGCGCGCCGCGCGGCAGCGACATCAGCGCCAAGAGCTGGCTGACGGAAGCGCCCTTGCGCATGCTGATGAACAATCTCGATCCCGACGTGGCGGAGCGGCCGAGCGAGCTCGTCGTCTATGGCGGCATTGGCAGAGCCGCGCGCGACTGGGAGAGTTTTGATCGGATCACGGCGGCCTTGCGCAAGCTTGAAAACGACCAGACCTTGCTAATCCAGTCCGGAAAACCGGTCGGTGTCTTCCGTACCCATGCCGACGCACCGCGCGTGCTGATCGCGAACTCCAACATCGTGCCGCACTGGGCGACGCTCGATCATTTTAACGAGCTCGATCGGAAGGGCTTGATGATGTACGGCCAGATGACCGCGGGCTCCTGGATTTATATTGGCAGCCAGGGCATCGTGCAGGGCACCTACGAAACCTTTGTCGAGGTCGGCCGTCGCCACTATGGCGGCAGCCTCGCTGGTAAATGGATTGTCACCGCCGGCCTTGGTGGCATGGGCGGCGCGCAGCCGCTGGCCGCAACCATGGCCGGCGCCTCGATGCTCGCGGTCGAATGCCAGCCCAGCCGCATCGACATGCGGCTGCGCACCGGCTATCTCGATCGGCAGGCCGCAACGCTCGACGAAGCGCTTGCGATCATCGAAGAGGCGGGAAACACTAAGAAGGCGGTCTCGGTCGGCCTGCTCGGGAATGCCGCCGAGATCTTCCCGGAACTGGTGCGCCGCGGTGTCAAGCCCGACATCGTCACCGATCAGACCAGCGCGCACGACCCGATCAATGGATACTTGCCGAAAGGCTGGACGCTGGCCGAGTGGGAGGCGAAGCGCGCGTCCGATCCGAAGTCGGTCGAGCGTGCCTCGAAGACGTCGATGGTCGAGCACGTCAAGGCCATGCTGGATTTCCACGCACAGGGCATTCCGACGCTCGACTACGGCAACAACATCCGCCAGATGGCGCAGGACATGGGCCTGAAGAATGCCTTTGATTTCCCGGGCTTCGTTCCCGCCTATATCCGTCCCCTGTTCTGCCGCGGCGTCGGGCCGTTCCGCTGGGCCGCACTCTCGGGCGATCCCGAGGACATCTTCAAGACGGATGCCAAGGTCAAGGCGCTGATGCCTGACGACAAGCATCTGCACAATTGGCTCGACATGGCGAAGGCGCGCATCAAGTTCCAGGGCCTGCCGGCGCGGATCTGCTGGGTCGGCCTTGGCGATCGCCATCGTCTGGGCCTTGCCTTCAACGAGATGGTGGCGCGCGGCGAATTGAAAGCGCCGATCGTGATCGGCCGCGATCACCTCGACAGCGGTTCGGTGGCAAGCCCGAACCGCGAAACCGAGGCGATGAAGGACGGGTCGGACGCGGTGTCGGATTGGCCCTTGCTCAACGCGTTGCTCAATTGCGCCAGCGGTGCGACCTGGGTCTCGCTGCATCACGGCGGCGGCGTCGGCATCGGCTATTCGCAACATGCCGGCATGGTGATCGTGGCCGACGGCACGCCGGAAGCCGCGAAGCGGATCGAGCGCGTGCTCTGGAACGATCCCGCCAGCGGCGTGATGCGCCATGCCGATGCAGGCTATGAGACCGCGATCGACTGCGCTCACGCCAACGGCCTCGATCTGCCGAGCCTGGCCTAGTGCGATCAGATCGCGACCTTGGCTGCGGCTCCGTCTCTGCTTCGCCGAACGCCGTGCCGGATGAGGCGAAGGCAATGCTAGACGGCCGCTATTTCTTCTCCAGTGCCGCGGTCTGTTTGGCCAGCTGCTTGTCGAAATCCTCGGACAGGCCGGTGATGTAGGTCGCCAGCTCCCCCGGCCTGACGAACGGGTTCGGCGCGCCGTCCTTCATCTGCGCCCGCTTGGCCTGCATGCCGTAGACCTCCGGATGCGGCCCGAGCAGCACGTCGATCTTCATCGCCTTGGCCTTGGCGAATGTCGCGCGATAATCATCGACGATCCCGGGATAGGTCGGTTGACCGACCAGCCTATTCAGCGCGACCGTGCCGCTGCAGAAGAACAGCACCTCGCGGTCCTCCTTGCCGTCCTTGACACTCATCTCCCAGCTCGTGCAGCCCGGCGAATGGCCGGGCGTTGCATGCGCCGTCAGCGTGACGTCGCCCAGTGTGACCTTGTCGCCTTCCTTCACCGTGCGGTCAACCTTCACCGCAGGGAAGGCGAGGTCCTGGTTCTTCTCGTCGCCGGGATAGTAGCCGCCTTCGAGCAGCGGCTTGTCGCGCTCACCGGCCACGAGCTGCGCGCCGGTTTCCTTCTTGATCTCGGCAAAACCGCCGGTGTGGTCGAGATGCGCATGCGTGTTGAGGATGTATTTGATGTCTGAAACCTTGAAGCCGAGTTTGGCGATGTTGTCCTTGATCATGCCGGTGGACTGGGGCATCGCCGTGTCCATCAGGATCAGGCCCTGCGGGGTCTTGATGACGTAGACGGCAATGCCTTCGGTCCCGACATAGTAGATGTTGCCGATGAGCTGGAACGGCTCGAATGGGGCTGTCCACTTCTGCATGACCGCGGCCAGGAAATCCTTGATGGTCTGCGCCTGCGCGTCAGTTGCGAACAATGCCAGCGCGCACAGCGCGGCCGCGAGCTTCTTCATAGTCTGCCTCCCATTAGTTTTCTTGTCGTCTCGATCGGGCGCGGAAATCGTGTGCTCGACCGGTGCGCAAGTTACGTCGCGATCGGCGTTGCGGGCAACTGCTTCGTGTCTGGAAAATTTGATCTGCCGCGCGGCAATAGCGCCAGGCCGGCCGAAGGCCACAAGAGCCTAGCGCCCGATCGTCACCCCGGCGGTCGCGCGCATGGCGCCCCGGAGGCTCGTCGCGTTCATGTCGTCAAGGACCTGCCGCGTCAGCACGGTGGTCTGGCCGGGCGTGTTGAGGATCGTCTCGCTGCGCGAGGACGAGAGCCGATCGGCCTTGTAGAGTGTGGCCGGATCGGCGACGGGAGCAGCCGCGTGACGCGGCCATTTCCCGGCCGCGAGAGCGGGCTGCCCAATGCAGAAGGCGGCGAGCAGGACCACAGACAATGACCTTGCGCGCATATGCGATCTCCCATGTTGGGACATCAACCTAGCACATCGCCAGTGGCCGCAGAAGAAAGGATCAGGCGAGAGCGGCCTGGCGCTCCCGCACCGGCTCGCGGACCCGGTCGTGTTTCCCGGGCTCTGCGAGCCGGGTGAAGCTGCGCTGGCTTGCATGCGCAGGCGCCTCGACGATGACGCCCTCGCAGACGATTTGCCCGCCCAGCATCTTGAATTCCAGCTTGTCGTAGCGCGGCATCGTCTCGCCGGTCGCGGGTGGCAGCAGTCCGACACTGCCCTGGATGTTGAGCGTGGCATCGCCGGTGCCGTGCAGGCGCGGATTCCACATCCTGATCCCGGTCTCGGCCCAGCGCTGCCGGATCAGCGCGGCACGATCGGTCGGCTCTGTGGGTCTAGCGCGAACTTTCCGTGTGCTGCGAATCTCCGGAGAAGCAGACACGACAGCGGGAGCCGGCTCGATATTCGTGATGGCGCCGAGCGAATAGGCAGAGGGAACACCCGTAGCGACGGCTTTGGCGAGCGGCGCATCATTTGCGGTGGCGGGCGCGATCTCGGCGCTGCCATATGGGGCGCTGCCGGAGCTGGTTTCAGGCACGTCCGCAGCAACGCTGATGGTATCGACGACAACGGCGGGAATTTGATCGGCGACGGCCGCGGAAGCGCTGGGCGAGGATTTGTCGCTGGTGAGAGGGGTCTCGACCTCTCCAGACGAAAGCGAGACCTTCGCTGCGACGGCTTCAACCGCCGCCGGCACTTCAGAGCCCGTCTCGCTGACGATGACGAGATCAGGAACCAAAACCGGATCGTGCTCCACGTCGGGCGATGAAGCAGAAACGTCCTCGACGGCCGGGTATGTCGAGGCCGCCTCGGCTCCTATCAGTGTCTCCGGAGTTGAAGCGTCTTCCACGCGCATTTCGGTCGAGGGGCTCTCCGCATCGACAGAGACAGCCGTGTCATTCTCGGCTACCGGAGCCGTGACCGCGAGGTCGGAATTGTCATGCAAAGGCTCCGCGCTGACGTCGGTGACGCGAGCCGGAGCGGCTTCCGCAACGTCGATGAGGGCGGCTGGGCCATCTACGGCACTCGGTGCAACGTCAACGCTGCGGCTGTGCGGCGGGGGCCGAAGCCGGGTGAACGCCCAATTCACCGCAGGGAGGCGGCGCAGCAACGATATCAGTCTCGAAAGCACTGGAGTTATCCAAGAGGTACCCGGCGTGAGGCTATCGCTGATTCGCCAGCAATGTAAAAAACTGCCCCGGCCCTCGCACCGATGTCAATCGAGACGGGACCAATTGCAGAACATCGGTGCGCTCACACACGAGGCGGAAACCGCCCGTGCTTTTGTAATTGTGATTGTCGGCGGTATCTCAAAGCCTGCGCTATCGCTGATTTCACTGAACAGCGCGAGCGGTCATTGGCATAGCTACGATCGGCATCAGCCGGGGCGCGGCGTAGCAGCGAACTCCCGGGGAATCTTCAGGCTAGGCGAAGCTGTAACGTCCTCTCGCGGCTATCGCCCGGAGCCGGAGCCTGCACCGCCGCCGGAGCCAGCGCCACCGGAGCCAGCGCCGCCACCGGCTTGGCTGCCCATGTTATTCGTATTGGTGCCTCCTGCGGATGGCTGTTGGGTGCCCTTGCTGTCGCTGGCCTCGTTCTGCATGTTCGACGAACGGCCCGTCGTCATGCCCTTGGTCGCGGGCCCCCGCGACGAGGGACCGACGTCGCCTTGGCCGGATGCGCCTGGAGCGGGTTGTGTCTGCGCGAATGCGCCCCCGGTCGCCAGCGCCATGACGCACGCGGATGCCAAAATGATCTTCTTCATCGCAGTCTCCTTGCCTTTCACCTCGAAGACAACATGCCGATGCTGGCGACGTTCCTGGACGATGGCCTGTCGGCGTCCGCCTCGGATCAATTCGCGTTGCACCCAAATTTGACGGTTCCCGTCTCGTCCGTTCGTGGCTATTCAGGAAGCCCGTTGCTTGTTCGAGGATACGTATGAGGAAGATCGCCGCGATCGGAGCGCTTCTGCTCTGGTCCACCATCGCGTTGGCGCAGGATCGCACAATCACCGTGGCCTCGACGACGTCGACGGAGCAGTCGGGGCTGTTTGGCTATTTGCTGCCATTGTTCTCGAAGGCTTCCGGGATCGACGTGAAGGTCGTTGCCGTCGGCACCGGCCAGGCGCTGGACATCGGGCGGCGCGGCGACGCCGATGTGGTGTTCGTTCATGACAGGGTTGCCGAAGACAAGTTCATGTCCGAGGGGCAGGGCGTGAAGCGCTTCGACGTCATGTACAACGACTTCGTCATCGTCGGTCCCAAGAGCGATCCGGCGCAGATCGCCGGCAGCAAGGACGTCACTGATGCGCTGCGCAAGATCGCGGCGGCGAAGGCGCCGTTCATCTCGCGCGGTGACAAGTCCGGCACGCACGCGGCCGAGCTGAGGCTATGGGAGGAGGCAGGCGTCGATCTCAGTGCGGCCAAGGACGGCTGGTATCGGGAGATCGGCCAGGGCATGGGACCAGCGCTGAACATGGCGTCGTCGTCGAATGCCTATCTTGTCTCGGACCGCGGCACCTGGCTCTCGTTCAAGAACCGGGGTGAGCTCGCCATCCTGACCGAGGGCGACAAGCGGCTGTTCAACCAGTATGGCGTTATGCTGGTGAATCCGGCCTTGCATCCGAACGTCAAGGTGAAGGACGGGCAGGCCTTCATAGACTGGCTCATCTCATCCAAGGGGCAGGACGCGATCGCAGGCTACAAGGTGGGCGGCGAGCAGCTATTTTTCCCCAACGCGTCCCACTAGCAGGAACGCGATGGTTGACACCGCGACGCTGAGCGCGAGCAGGATCAGTCCGAGCCCCAGTGCCAGCGGCAGGTCGCCCTTGCTGGTCTCCAGCGCGATCGCCGTTGTCATCGTGCGGGTGAAGCCCCGGATATTGCCGCCGACGATGATGATGGCGCCGACTTCAGCGATGGCGCGGCCGAAGGCCGCGAGAAAGGCCGTCAGCAGCGAGGTCCGTCCCAGCGCGAACAGGAGTGCCATGCTGCGCAGCGCCGACAGTCCGTCGATCCGCGCCAGATCGCCATACTCCGCCCACAGCAGGCTGGCCGGCCGGTGCACCAGTGCCACCACGATCGGCGTCGCGAGCAGCGTCTGCGCAATCACCATGGCAGTTGGCGTGAACAGCAAGCCGGCGGGCCCAAACGGGCCGGACCGCGACAGCAGGAGGTAGAGCGCGAGCCCGACCACGACCGGCGGAAGACCGAGCAAGGCATTGGTCAGAATGATGATGACCTGACGTCCGCGGAAGCGCGTGATCGCAAGCAGGGCCCCGAATGGGGCACCGATCAGCAACGCGACGATGCTGGCGGTCAGGCTGACACGAATCGACAAGGCGACGATGCCGAGCAGTTCGGCGTCCACTTCGCCGATCAGCGTGAAGGCGGCAACAATGGATTGCGCGAACTCGTTCATCCGGCCGGACGCTGTTGCGCCGGGGAGGATGCCTCGGGATCGTCGATATCGCGCAATCGAATCACGGGATTGGTCTCTGCGAGTCCGACAGAATACTCGGGCGAGATGATTTGGACAGGCGATTTAGCGCAAAATAACCGTCAAATGCCGCGTTATGCAGGCGTTCCCGATGTGATCTCGGCGGCGTTCGGCTTTACAGAGGCTGGGCTCCAAAGCCAGCGCGCCACCACAACGGCAAGAACTGCCCCTACGAATTGAGCGGCGATGAAAGCTGGCACGTCCCGCGGGGCAATACCCGCGAACGTATGAGACAGCGCGCGGGCGATGGTGACCGCGGGATTAGCGAACGACGTGGATGACGTGAACCAGTAAGCCGAAGTAATATAAAGGCCGACGGCATAAGGAACCGCGGCGGGTGTCCGATACCGGACGCCAAGGATCGTCGACAGCAGACCGAAGGTCGCCACGGCCTCGGCCAGCCATTGTCCGGCGCCGGCGCGTTCCGTGAGCGAATGCTGGAGGACTGCAAGCTCGAACATAAGGTGTGCGATCTCAACCCCGGCGATGCCACCGGTGATCTGAGCGACAAGATAGATCGCGGCGTCCCTCCATGACGTTTCGCCGCGCCAAGCTAGTGCCAGCGTCACCGCTGGATTGAAATGCGCACCCGAGATCGGAGCGAGCATCAGGATCAGCACGACGAGGATTGCGCCCGTGGCAATCGTATTGCACAGCAGTGCCAGCGCGACGTTTCCGGCGGCGAGCTTTTGCGCCATGATCCCCGAGCCGACGACGGCGGCAAGCAGGAACGCTGTCCCAAGCGTTTCGGCGAAGGCGCGCTGTCGCAGGCCCGACATCAGGCGCCGCGATCGAGCCTGACGCGCTCGCCGTCTTCCTTGACGAATTCGCCCTGTTGCGCCGGCAACAGATCGAGCACCCGTTCGGAGGGACGGCAGAGCCTGACGCCGTTCGGCGTCACCACGATCGGCCTGTTGATCAGGATTGGATGCGCCATCATCGCGTCGAGCAGCTCGTCGTCAGTCAGCGCCGCGTTATCGAGCTCGAGCTCCGCATAGGGCGCCGCCTTCTCGCGAACGGCCTCGCGCACCGAAATCCCCATGCGCGCGATGAGCTGCTGCAACAGCGCGCGCGATGGCGGCGTCTTCAGATATTCGATCACGTGCGGCTCGATGCCGGCGTACCGGATCATCGCCAGCGTGTTGCGCGAGGTGCCACAATCGGGATTGTGATAGATGATCGCATCCATGGGGAGTCCTCGTGCTCAGCAGCACGCCTGCGAGGCTGTGGGCGCTGCCTGCGGCGCGCAGCAGGCCGATTGCTGCTCCCGCTTCTTGTGAGCGACCCGCGCCCGGTTCTCGCCGCTGCCGTCGCCGTAATCGGTGCTCTCGCCCCTGGTGTAGAAGGTTTCCCAGGCGATGCCGGCCGGATCGTCAATCCAGGATTTTTCCGACTTGGCATAGCAGCAGGTGGTCTGTCCTTGCTCGACCACGTTGCCGCTGGCCTGGCGCAGCCGCGTATAGACTTCCTGGAGTTCCTCACTGGTCTCGACCTGGATGCCGAGATGGTCAAGGCCGGCCGCGCGTCCGCGCGTCGAGATCGCAAAATTCACCCGGGGATCGTCCAGCATCCATTTGGCATAGTCGGATTTCACGACCGAGGGCTCGCTAGCGAACAAGGCGGAGTAGAATCCGATCGAGTGAGAGAGATTTTCGACGGACACGTGAACATGCAGGCGCTTCATGGTCGGTCCTTTCAGGCTGGCACTCTGCTGTGCTTTCGCGCGGATTTCGAAGGCGTGGCCGGAGCGCACGACACGCCGCCGCAGCAGTTATCGGTCAGAAAACCGAGGAGCGCGTTCATGGTCTCAAAGCGCGCCGCGTAGATCATCGAGCGTCCCTCGCGCCGGACGGTCACGAGTCCGGCCGTCCGCAGCCGGTCGAAATGGAAAGTCAGTTTGTTGGGGGCGAGATCCAAAGTTTCGGCGACAGCGCCGGCAGTCATGCCGTCGGGCCCGGCTTGCACCAGCAGGCGGAAGACCTCGAGACGGTTGTCCTGTGCAAGCGCGGCGAGCGCCGCGACGGCATCGTTCGTTTCCATATTTCAACGATTATGGAAATAATGGACGGCTGTCAATCGAGAGCGTAGGGGGTCTACCCAGTCTCGAATTGACGGTCGGTCGCAGCATTCAGCGGTAGGCGACTTTATTCCGGCGATGGATGCTTTAAGGAGTGGCACGATCAGGTCGCACGCGCCCGGTGGGGGTGCTAGACCCTGATGCAGAAACAACGGGGCTGAGCCGTCCTGGCGCCGCCCAAGCATGAAGGACACGACGCAATGATCCAAACCGTTGGCATCATCGGGGCAGGCACCATGGGGAACGGCATCGCGCAGGTCTGCGCGGCGGCCGGGCTCTCGGTCGTGATGGTCGATATTTCTGATGCTGCGGTGAACCGCGGACTTTCGACCGTCGGGGGCAGCCTCGAGCGGCTGGTCAAGAAGGAGAAGATGTCGGCGGCCGATCGCGAGGCGACGCTCAAGCGCATCACCGGCACCACGGACCGGTCGAAGCTGTCGGATTGCGACCTCGTCATCGAGGCGGCGACCGAGAACGAGGAGCTCAAGGTCAAGATACTGAAGGATCTCTGCGCGACGCTGTCGCCGCGCACGCTGGTTGCGACCAACACCTCCTCGATCTCGATCACCAAGCTCGCCGCCGCGACCGACCGCCCTGACCGCTTCATCGGCATGCACTTCTTCAACCCGGTGCCGGTGATGGCCCTGCTGGAGCTGATCCGCGGCTTGCAGACTTCCGACGACACCCACGCCAAGGCGCTCGATTTCGCCAGGCGGGTCGGCAAGGTGGCGATCACGGCGAAGAACAGCCCGGGCTTCGCCGTCAACCGCATCCTCTGTCCGATGATCAACGAGGCGATCTTCGCGCTTCAGGAAGGGATCGCGACGGCGGAAGAGATCGACGCCGGCATGAAGCTTGGCTGCAACCATCCGATCGGGCCGCTAGCGCTGGCCGATCTCGTCGGCCTCGACACCATGCTTTCGGTGATGGAGGTCTTTTACAAAGGCTTCAACGACCCTAAATATCGGCCAGCCCCGCTGCTGAAAGAGATGGTCGATGCCGGTCATCTCGGCCGCAAGACCGGGCAGGGCTTCTACACCTATAGCGCCTGATGAAGGCATCAGCGGCGGGCGTTCAGCGTCCGCCGCTAGATCCCGCAATTTGCGCTGCGACAAAGACGCCGCGCAATTGGCCCGACAATGTCGAACGGGGGCTCGCGGGAACAACGGAACGGACAACGAAGGACATGTCGGATCGACTGAAGGCCGAGCGCGACGCGGCGGCTGCGCGGCGGAACCTGCTGACCGAGGATGCGATCGAGCGCACCGGGATCACCGAGGAGATGATTGGGGAACTCGTCACCCGTTTCTATGGACGGGTGCGCGAGGACGCACTGCTCGGTCCGGTTTTTGCGATCGTCCAGAACTGGGACGAGCATCTCGCCAAGCTCACCGATTTCTGGTCATCGGTCGTTCTGATGAGCGGCCGCTATCGTGGTTCGCCGATGCGGGCGCATCTGCCGCTGAGCCTGAGTGGCGACCACTTCGACCGTTGGCTCGACCTGTTCGAACAGACTGCGCGCGAGATCTGCCCGCCGGCGGCGGCCGCGCTCTTCATAGACAAGGCGCGGCGCATCGCCGACAGTTTCGAAATGGCGTCGGCGACGGTCGCAGGGCGTATCGCATCGCCGCGCCACGTGCTCCGGTCCTAGAGCGATCTGCTCCGCGTTTGCGCTCCGCAACGAAGAGCGCGGTGCACCAATTCCAGCATCATTGGTCTGATCTGCAAAATCATCATGCAGATCGCGCGGTGTGACGTTGAAATCGCGAAAATCCCTTTGAATGGGCTGATGATCGCGCAATCAAAGCGAGTAAAGCCATATTGATGCAGTGCAGTGCCAATTCTTTGCCTTGTTTTTGGCAGAGTTCCAGCGCCTGCTAATAGACATGTCGCGCGCACCGTCCACCGCCCATTCCTCACCCTCCAAACCCATTGCGGAACCTGAAGCCGACGCGGGCATCGAGCAAACGCGGCGAACGCTGCTGCTTGCCGCGCTCGCGACCACCGCGTGTCTCGGCTGTTCCCAAGCGGCGCGCGCAGGTGAAGATCCACCTGGCTCGGACGAGCGGCCCCAGAAGGGCGATGTGCTCGTTTTCTCCGAAGGCGACAAGGAGGGAAAACTCATCACTGCGGCCGATGTGCCGGCCGGCGGGCCCCCGGTCCATGCCTGGCCGAAGGATCCCAACACGTCGGTGGTGCGGAGCGCCTCGCGCCTCAACGAGATCCTGATCATCAAGCTCGATCCCGCCGAGTTCGACGAGAAGACTCGTGCGCGTGCCGTCGACGGCATCATCGCCTATTCGGCCATCTGCTCGCATGCGGGCTGTCCCGTCACCGCCTGGGTGAAGAGCGATGCCGGCGACAAGGAGGTGTTCAAGTGCATGTGTCACAACTCCGAATTCGATCCCCGCGAGGGCGCGCAGGTCGTGTTCGGGCCGGCACCGCGACGGCTTGCGGCGCTGCCGCTGGCGCTCGTTGACGGTTCGCTCAGTGTCTCCGGGAATTTCATCGGAAAGGTAGGAGGCGCGCAGCCGGGATGAGGGACAGTGCGGGCCGTGCCCGCGCCAGGAGAGGCCGCATCCGCCGATGGGCGGACGACGGGACGAACAACAAGAATTCACAACAAGAATTCAAATGGCTGAAAAGGGGAACGTCCATGACCAGGAAGCAATGGTTACTGTCCGGCTTCGTCGCCTTCACGTGTCTTGCCTCGACCGCCGCTGTATCAGGCCCGATCGAGAATTATTCTCCAGTCACCGCGCAACGGCTGGAAAATCCTGAACCCGGCAACTGGATGCTCTACCGGCGCACCTATGACGGGCACGGCTACAGTCCGCTCGACCAGATCAACGCCTCGAATGTGAAAAACCTCACGCCGGTCTGGACCTTCGCTACGGGCGTGGTCGAAGGCCACGAGGCGCCGCCGATCGTCAACAACGGCGTGATGTTCGTGGCGACCCCGATGGGCCAGGTGATCGCGCTGAACGCGAAGACCGGCGACGAATATTGGCGTTACAAGCGGCAACTCCCCGACGATTTGTTCCAGCTGCATCCGACCAGCCGCGGCGTCGGCCTATGGGAGGACAAGCTCTATCTCGCCACCACCGACGACCACGTCGTCGCGCTCGACGCCAAGACCGGCAAGGTGGTGTGGGACACCAAGGTGCAGGATTACAAGAAGGGCCAGTACATGACCCTGATGCCGCTGATCGTCGAAGGCAAGGTCATCGTCGGCGGCTCCGGCGGCGAGTTCGGTGTGCGCGGCTATGTCGCCGCCTACGATGCCAAGGACGGCAAGGAGCTGTGGCGGACCTACACCATTCCCGGCGAAGGCGAACCCGGTCACGACACTTGGCAGGGCGACGACTGGAAAAACGGCGGCGGCTCGGCCTGGATGACCGGCAATTACGACAAGGAGACCAAGACGATTTACTGGGGTGTAGGCAATGCCGCGCCATGGCCTGGCGAAACCCATCCCGGCGACAATCTCTACACCTCCTCGGTGCTCGCGCTCGATCCCAACACCGGCAAGATCAAGACCTATCACCAGTACCACCAGAACGATTCCTGGGATTGGGACGAGGTCGAGGCGCCGATGCTGATCGACCTGCAGCGCGATGGCCGCAACATCAAGAGCCTGGTCCATCCGGGACGCGACGCGATCTTCTGGGTGCTCGAGCGCACGCCGACCAAGATCAACTACGTCGCCGGCTGGCCGTTCGTCTCCACCGATGTCTGGAAGGGCATCGAACCAGAGAGCGGCAAGCCGATCGTAGATCCCGCGCACAAGCCGGTGATCGGCAAGCGCGTGGAGTTCTGCCCCTCACTGTGGGGCGGCAAGGATTGGCCGTCGGCGGCCTATAGCCAGAAGACCGGCCTCGTCTATGTGCCTGCCAACGAGAATTTCTGCGGCGGGTTCACCGGCGAGAAGGTCGCGCTGAAGCCTGGCGAGCTCTGGCTCGGCACCAAGCCGGAGGATATCGGCCTCAAGACGAAGCCCGGCGCGGATCATTTCGGCGAGCTCCAGGCCTGGGATCCCGCGACGGGCAAGAAGGTGTGGCAGCACAACTTCCCGAAGTCGCAGCTGTTCGGCTCGGTGACGGCGACCGCAGGCGATCTCGTCTTCGTCGGCGGCACAAACGACCGTAACTTCCGCGCCTTCCACGCCAAGACCGGCGAATTGTTATGGGAGCAGAAGACCAACTCCGGCATCATGGGCATGCCGGTCTCCTATGAGATCGACGGCACGCAGTACATCGCGATCCAGTCCGGATGGGGCGTGGACGCTCAGCGCATCCAGGATGCGCTTGCGACCAACAACATCGGCATCGAAGCCAACGTCCCGCAGGGCGGCGTGATCTGGGTGTTCGCGCTCAAGAAATAGCTCCGCGGGCGGATCGAAAAAGCGGAGCAGCGGGGGGGTGGCGAATGCGGCGGACGGCAACGTCCGCCGCATTTTGCATCTTCCTTCTCCCCTTGTGGGAAAAGGTGGCGCGCGAATTGCGCGCGCCGGGATGAGGGGTTCTATTCACGCGCACTCATCGCGAGATTTGCGTGGAGACAAACCCCTCATCCAAGCGAGATCGTGATGGCCAGCGTCGCTGCCCTCTCCGCAAAGGGATCCATGCGCAGCCGTCAGATAACTACTTCCCCTCGCGCTCGACCTTGTCCTTCTCCTTCTGGTTCATCTCCCGAACCTTCGGATCAGGATTGTGTTGCCCCGTGGTCTGGGTGGTCGAGGCGGGCGGGGCGTTGGCGTTGGGAAGCGAGTTCTGGTCCGGCGTGGTGGGGCGCGTCGCTGTTGTCGGCGGGCTGGTGCTGCTCTGGGCGAATGCGCCGGCGCTCGTCAAAAGAAAGGCGCCCGACAGCGAGACTGCGAGCGCCTTTGAGATATTGGTCATCGATCTGCTCCTGTCAGATCGATGGCAACGGTGTGAGCCGTGTTGCGTTCCCCGCTAGGCCTCCAATTGCTTGCCGATCGGAAGCGAGCGGATACGTTTTCCCGTCGCGGCGAAAATCGCATTGATCAGCGCCGGCGCGAACGGCGGAACGCCGGGTTCGCCGACGCCGCTGGGCGGCGTGTCGGGTCCGGGCGGCACGATGTGGACGTTGGTCACTGCGGGAGCTTCGTCGATCCTGACGAGTTGGAAGTCGTCAAAGTTCTTCTGCTGGACCTTGCCGTCCTTGAAGGTGATCTCGCCATATTTGGCAAGGCTCAGCCCCATGATCGCTGCGCCCTCGATCTGCGAGGCGATGCGCTCGGGGTTGACATAGGTGCCGCAATCAATCGCCGTGTCCACCCTTGGCACCGTCAGCTTGCCCTTGTCGTCGACCGCGACCTCGACGATCGTCGCGATGTAGCTGACGAAGCTGCGGTGCGCGGCGATGCCCAGGCCGTGGCCCTTCGGGACCTGACGGCCCCATTCGCCCTTCTCGGCGACCAGCTCGACCACCTTGCGCAGGCGCGCGGTGTCGATCGGGTAGCTGTCCTGGGGCTCGCCATAGTTCCAAAGGTCTTTCACCTCGGGCTTGACGATGCGCGGGCTGCCAATCAGCGCGAGAAGTGTCTCCTTCTGGTCGCGGCCGGTCGCCTGCGCGATCTCGCCGACCATCGATTGCACCGCGAAGGCACGCGGGATGTTCGAGACCGAGCGGAACCAGCCGATGCGGGTATGCGCGGCCGCCTCCGGGTTTTCGCAGGAGATGTTGGCGATCTCGAATGGCATGTCGACAAGGCCCATGCCGATTTCGAACGGCGCCTGGTGCACGGTGCCGGCGGCAAACGTCGAGGCGATGCTGGGTGCCACGCTGCGATGGCGCCAGGCGATCACCTTGCCGCTCTTGTCGAGGCCGGCCTCGATCCGCTCGACCGAGACGGTGTGCAGGAAGCCGTTATGGATGTCATCCTCGCGCGTCCACTGCACCTTGACCGGTGCACCGAGCTCCTTGGAGAGCAGCGCGGCCTCGAGCGCAAAGTCGCATTTCGACTTGCGTCCGAACCCGCCGCCGAGCAGCGTGACATTGACCGTCACGTTCTGCTCGGGAATGTCGAGCGTCTTGGCGACGTCCTCGCGGGTGCCGCCGGGGCTCTGCACCGGCGCCCAGATCTCCGCCTTGTCGCCCTTGACGTCGGCGACCGCCACCGGCGGCTCCATGGCGACATGGGCGAGATGGGGGATGTAGTACTCGCCGACAATGACCTTGTCGGCGCTCTTCAAGGCGGCGTCCGCATCGCCCTCCTTGCGCAGGACGAGGCCGGGCTTGCGCGACGCCTCCTCGAGCTCCTTGCGGTAGGCGACGGAGTCGTATTTGCCGTTGGGACCGTCGTCCCACACGAGCTTGAGCGCGTCGCGGCCCTTGATCGCGGCGCCGGTGTTGCGCGCGATCACGGCGACGCCGCCAAGCGGCTGGAACTTCGACGGCCACGGCCAGCCGCGCACCTGCATCACCTTTTCGACGCCGGGGACCTTCAGCGCCGCGTCGGGATCGAACGAGACCAGCTTGCCGCCGGTCACCGGCGGGCGGGCGATCACGGCATATTTCATGCCGGGCAGCCGCACGTCGGCACCATAAACTGCCTTGCCGGTGGTGATGTCGTGGAGATCGACGATGCCGATCTGACCCTTGCCGAGATAGCGGAAGTCCTTGGGGTCCTTCAGCTTGAGGCCTTCGATGCTCGGCACCGACTCCTTGGCGGCATCGGCGGCGAGCTCGCCGAAGCCGAGCTTGCGGCCGCTGGCGCTGTGGACGATCTCGTGATTGACCGCCTTCACCTCGGTCGCCGGTACGCCCCAGCGCTTCGCCGCGGCCTGCTCCAGCATGGTGCGGGCGGAGGCGCCGATCTGACGCATCGGGATCAAATAATGCCGCGTGCTGCGCGAGCCGTCGGTGTCCTGGTTGCCGTACTTGACCTCGTCGCCATGGGCCTGCTGCACCTTGACCCTGGTCCAATCGGCTTCCATCTCCTCGGCCACGATCAGCGGCAGGCTGGTGCGCACGCCAGTGCCCATTTCCGAACGGTGCCCGACGATGGTGACGATGCCGTCCGGCGCGACCGAAACGAACACGCGCGGATCGACCACGACGCCATGCGGCATCTTTCCGGCACCAGTTTCGTAGGCGAAGGCCTGGCGCGACATCACGGGGGCGGCAAGCACGAAGCCGCCGGTGACACCGAGGCCTTTGAGAATGCTGCGGCGCGAGACTTTCTCGACCCTGACGTGCTTTTCGAAGCCGCGAAGCTTGCGGGGATTGTCGATGAAATTCATGTCACACTCCCGTCGATGCGAGATGGACGGCGTTCTCGATGCGCTGGTAGCAGCCGCAGCGGCAGATGTTGCCGGACATCGCCTCGCGGATCTGGTCGTGCGAGGGTTTTGGGTTGTCCATCAACAGTGCCGCGGCCTGCATAATCTGGCCGGCCTGGCAGAAGCCGCATTGGGGCACGTTGAGCTGGCGCCAGGCCTTCTGCACCGGGTGATCGCCGTTAGTGTGCAGTCCCTCGATCGTCGTGACCTCGCGTCCGGCGACGTCGTTGATCGACGTGATGCAGGCGCGGACGGCCTCCTTGTCGACGATGACGGTGCACGCGCCGCACAGGGCCTGGCCGCAGCCGTATTTGGTGCCGGTCAGTCCGGCTTCGTCACGCAGGAACCAGAGTAGCGGGAGATCCGGGTCGCCGTCCCAGCTCTGTTCCTGGCCGTTGATCTTCACCTTGATCATGATTGTCCCTCGCTCTTCATAAGCATGTTCAATTCAAAACCCATTGACGCCGCCGGAGCGCAATGCCGGTTGCGTCGTGCCGCCGCATCCCGGCCCGTCATCCCGCACGGGCAGATCCCAGCGGGCGGCAGGAATACGAATCGCAATGTCCGGATGTGCTCGATACCTCCCGTTTTGTTCTTAATTGATTGCATTTCGCGCGGCATCGTGACGACGCGATCGTAGCAGAGGTCGCGCCGGCCCGGCGTTCACAGCCGAGTGTTCTCACCGGGAAAAGATTGCATCGATGGTTTGTCAAAAGCAGGGCGCGGCTTGATGCCGCGCGCTTGCGAAACGGGCGCAACCAAAAAAAGCTTCGTCCGCCAGAAGACTGTACGGACGAAGCAGGGTGCCTCAGTCGAGGGAGGGAGAAACGCAAGTACCGCGAATTTCAAACAGGAAGCCGGCGGCCCTGCGCAGTCATTCAGAGACCAGGACTGAGGAGCTGATGGCCCTCACATACGCGTGGTGCAGAAGCGGCGGGATCGCCGTGATGGTCCCGGAAGGGACCGGCCGGCCCGCTGGCGTTGGTGGACGCCAGCGAACCGACAGAAGTCTGGGCGAAGGCGCGGCGGCCCTGCTCAGGCGCCTTGCTTAGGCGGCTTTGGCTTTCGCCACGTGGGTCGCGATCGCGTCCATCAGTGCCGGCGACAGGCAGTCATAGGGCTCCAGTCCGATCTCCTTCAGCCGCGAACGGATGCCCGCCATCTGCTCCGGCTTCACGCCCGATTCGATCACCGAGGAGACGAAGGCGGCGAATTGCGGCGCCTGTGAGCCCTCCTCCTGGAACAGCTCGGGATGGATGAAGTCCAGGCCGTAGAACGGATGGCCCTTGTTCTCGATCCGGCCGTACATGTGGGTGCCGCAGGCCTTGCAGGCATAGCGCTGGATCACCGCGGAGGGATCGACGATCTGGAGCTTGTCGCCGTTCTCGAGCACGGTGACGTTCTGGCGCGGCACCACGGCGACGACCGAGAAGGTCGCGCCCTGCGGCTTCCAGCACTTGGTGCAGCCACAGGCGTGGTTGTGCGCGACGTCGCCCTTGATGCCGACCTTCACCGGCTGGTCCTTGCATTTGCAGACCAGCGTGCCGCCGGCGAAGTTGCCGCTGCCTTGCTTGATGCCGTTGTCGATCAATGGATGGAGTGCAACAGTCATGGGTCGATCCTCCTGGGTGATGGCTGTGAGCTAGAACACGACGACGGAACGGATGGATTTGCCCTCATGCATGAGGTCAAAACCTTTGTTGATCTCTTCGAGCTTGAGCGTGTGGGTGATCATCGGGTCGATCTGGATTTTTCCGTTCATGTACCAGTCGACGATCTTCGGCACGTCGGTGCGGCCGCGCGCGCCGCCGAAAGCGGTGCCGCGCCAGTTGCGCCCCGTGACGAGCTGGAACGGGCGGGTGGCAATCTCCTTGCCCGCTTCGGCGACGCCGATGATGATCGAGGTACCCCAGCCGCGATGGCAGGCTTCCAGTGCCTGGCGCATCACCGTGGTGTTGCCGGTGCAGTCGAAGGTGTAGTCGGCGCCGCCGTCGGTGAGGCCGACGAGGTGCTGGACGATGTCGCCGGTGACCTTCTTCGGGTTGACGAAGTGGGTCATGCCGAAGCGGCGGCCCCAATCTTCCTTGGAATCGTTGATGTCGACACCGATGATCTTGTCGGCGCCGGCCATCTTGGCGCCCTGGATCACGTTGAGGCCGATACCGCCGAGTCCGAACACGACCACGTTGGCGCCCGGCTCGACCTTCGCAGTGTTGACGACGGCACCGACGCCGGTCGTCACACCGCAGCCGATGTAGCAGCTCTTGTCGAACGGCGCGTCCTCGCGAATCTTGGCGACGGCGATTTCGGGCAGCACGGTGAAGTTCGAGAAGGTCGAGCAGCCCATGTAATGGTAGATCGGCTTGCCCTTGTAGGAGAAGCGGCTGGTGCCGTCGGGCATCACGCCCTTGCCCTGCGTCGCGCGGATCGCGCTGCAGAGATTGGTCTTCTGGCTGAGGCAGCTTTTGCACTGCCGGCATTCCGGCGTGTAGAGCGGGATGACGTGGTCGCCCGGCTTCACCGAGGTCACGCCGGGACCGATCTCGCGGATAATGCCGGCGCCCTCATGGCCGAGGATCGACGGGAAGATTCCTTCGCTGTCGAAGCCGTCGAGCGTGTAGGCGTCGGTATGGCAGATGCCGGTAGCCTTGATCTCGACCAGGACTTCGCCGGCCTTTGGTCCCTCCAGGTCGACCTCGACGATCTCGAGCGGCTTCTTGGCTTCGAAAGCGACGGCGGCACGTGTCTTCATCGTAAACTCCTCAAATCCTCGTAGGACGCCAGGAAGTCGTCTTGGCAATCCTGGCAACGTTCATTTCTTGCCCATGCAGGCATCTTCCGCCTTGGTGTAGGCGTCCGTTTTCTCTTCCTTCTTGGCGGGACGCTGGCGGCCCCATGCTTCGGTGGAGCGGGCGCGCAGATAGACGTAGAGATCGTCCATGTAGCAAGCGACGTTCGGGTTGTCGCCGAAGGCCGGCATGACGTTCTCCTGCGCCGTCGAGATGTTCTTGCGGCCGGAGGCGATCACGCCGAGAAAGTCGCCATAGCTCATCGACTTGACGGAATCCTTCAGCGCCGGTGCGTAGGTGGATCCCATCCCGTCCGGCCCGTGGCACACGTGGCAGTCTGAATGATAGCGGCGGTATCCGGAATAGGTGAACCAGTCCACGGTGCCGTCGGCTGAAATCTTGTAAGTCGGGTTTCCTTCTTTATCGAGCCACTTCCCGTCGTCTTCCTTCTTCACCGCGGTCGGGTCACCCGGACCTTCCGCGACCGCAGCTCCTCCGGACACAACGAAGATCATCACAGCAATGACAGAGCAGATTTTACGCAAGAGATTGTCCTCGAAGGCGTTCGGTGGAGACGAGCCGGCGCGTGGAGTTGATCCACGCGCCGGAGCGATGCTGAGCGGGCCTAGTTCGGCAGCGCGAACACGGTCAGCGTGCCGCCGAGCGCCGTGTAGTTGCTGAGAGCCGCGTAGCCACCGACGGCGCCGAGACCGGCGGTCGGATCGGTCAGACCTGCCGCCAGGCCGATGCCGGCCCAGCCACCCACGCCGGAGAGCACGGCAACGTACTGCTTGCCATTGTTCTCATAGGTGGTGACGTTGCCGATGATGCCGGAGGGAGTCTTGAACTTGTAGAGCTCCTTGCCGGTCTTGGCATCGACCGCCTTCAGGTAGCCTTCGAGCGTGCCGTAGAACACCACGCCGCCGGCGGTTGCGAGTGCGCCCGACCAGACCGAGAACTGCTCCTTGTTCGACCAGACGATCTTGCCGGTCTTGCCGTCCCAGGCGATGAAGTTGCCCATGTGGCTTTCACCCTGCGGCGGATACATCGAGAGCGTCGCACCCACATAGGGCTGGCCCGCGGTGTAGCTCACCTTGAACGGTTCGTAATCCATGCAGACGTGGTTGGTCGGAACGTAGAACAGCTGCGTGTCGGGCGAGTAAGCTGCCGGCTGCTCGTCCTTGGTGCCGAGCGCGGCCGGGCAGATGCCCTTCACGTTGACGTCCTCGCCCGCCTTGTCGGTCGAAGCTGCGTCGAGCACCTTCGGGCGGCCATAGGTCGGCGAGCTCTTGTTCATGTCGACGCCGGAGGTCCAGTTCACCTTCGGATCGTACTTTTCGGCGACCAGCAGTTCGCCGTTCTCTCGGTCCATGGTGTAGGCGAGACCGTTGCGGTCGAAATGGGTCAGGAGCTTGCGAGGCTGCCCATTGATCTGCTGATCCGTGAGGATCATCTCGTTGACGCCGTCATAGTCCCACTCGTCGTGGGGCGTCATCTGATAGACCCACTTGGCCATACCGGTGTCCGCGTCGCGCGCGAAAATGGTCATGGACCATTTGTTGTCGCCCGGACGCTGCTTCGGATTCCAGGTCGAGGGGTTGCCCGACCCGTAATAGACCATGTTCAGAGCGGGATCGTAGGAGATCCAGCCCCAGGTGCAGCCGCCGCCGATCTTCCACTGATCGCCTTGCCAGGTTTTCAAGCTGGAGTCCGGTCCGACCGGCTTGCCCAGCGACGTCGTCTTGGCCGGATCGAACTTGATCTGGTCATCCGGACCTTCGGAGTAGGCGCGCCAGACCTGCTTGCCGCTCTTGAGATCGTAGGCGGTGACGTGGCACTGCACGCCGAACTCGCCGCCGGAGATGCCGACCAGAACCTTGTCCTTGACCACCAGCGCGGCCGATGTGCCGGTCTCGCCCTTCGCAGGATTGCCGTTGGTCGCCGACCAAGCCACCTGGCCGGTCTTGGCGTCGAGCGCCACGAGAGTGGTGTCGGCCTGATGCAGGATGATCTTGCCGTCGCCGTAAGACAGGCCGCGATTGACGGTGTCGCAGCACATCACCGGGATGACATTCGGATCCTGCTTCGGCTCGTACTTCCAGACGATTTTGTTCTCGTTCGAAAGGTCAATAGCGTAGACCTTGTTCGGGAACGGGGTGTGGACGTACATCATGTTGCCGATGATCAGCGGCCCGCCTTCGTGGCCACGCAGCACGCCCGTCGAGAAGGTCCAGGCCACCTGGAGCTTGCCGACGTTCTGTGCGTTGATCTGGTTCAGCTTGGAATAGCGGGTATTGGCATAGTCGCCCGCGGGCATCACCCAGTCTTTCGGGTTCTGCGACATCTTGATCAGCTCGTCATTGGCTGAGGCGCTGCCGACGGCGAGAGCCGCCGCGGAGCCAAGATAGGTCGCCAGTAGCACCTTGCGCATAGTTAATTCCTCCGTTGGTCGTTTATTGTTTCCGAAGCATTGCTCAATCACCGGGCTTTTCGTCCGGCGTCTGCTCGTGCAGGGCGGTCACGATCGAGACCAGAAACGATGCTGTGCTGTTTCCTCCTCCTGATGAGAGCCACGGGTCCGCGTGCAGGAGCGGCCCGTTCTTGTTGTTCCTGCCGCAATCCCTAACGACTTCGTCAACGGGAAACTTGCCCAAGAGAGAAGCCGGTTTGCTCGACAGCGCACGGGCGCGAAGATTTTGATTTTGCAGTAGCGAATTCAGCGGTTTCCGCGCGGGCCCGCGCCGCGGTCTGCGCCTAGGTTCCCCTTGACGGCGCTGCAACTAAGGCGGAGGATTAAGTTTCAAAGGTGGCAATGGAACGGAGGTGCAGTTCCAATAGACCGCCCAAGTTTGAGGTAAACGTCACGCAATCACGGCTGAGGGCTCCGCAGCGCTGGTCGCGATTCGCGTCGAATCTCCGGATCAAACCAGTGGCTGGATCAATGTCCGACACCATTCACACGCTCTCGACGACGGGGCTCACGCCGAAGCGGCAGATCCAGAGCTGGATCGATGGTCTGACGAGCCTGTGCGGCCATTTCGACGTCGATCCGCTGGAGGCGTCCTCGCTTGAAGGTCGCATCGACTACACCACCGTCTCGCGCCTGAAGCTCTGCCAGATCGAGGTGAGCCAGCATCGCATCGCGCATACGCTGGCGCGTGCCAAGGCCAATGAACACCCCTACATCAAGATCCACTTCCAAACCTACGGCGTGTCTTATTTCGAGCAAGAAGGCCGCCACATCGAAATCAACCCGGGCGACATCATCGCCTACGACGTCTCCTGCCCGCATTCGATCATCAGCCCGGCCTTCACGCGCCACGACGTGGTGATTGTGCCCAAGGCACTGCTGCGCGACCGCGGCTTTCCCTCGCAGCGGATGCCGGCGTGCAAATTGTCGGCGAAGACCGGGACGGGGCGGATCGCCCATGATTTCGTTCACGCGACTTTCGACGAGGCGGCAAAGCTGTCGGCGAACAGCGCGGTTGGCGTTGCAGATTCACTGATCGACCTCCTGCTGCTACCGCTGCGCGAGGCCGACACGATGTTGGACCGTGTCGGGCCGGAGGCGATGTATGTGCGGGCTCAGTTCTTCATCCGCGAGCACTTGCGCGATCCGGATCTGTGCATCGACCAGATCTCAGCCGAGCTCGGCTGCTCCAAGCGCTATCTGCACATGCTGTTCTCCGAGCGCGGCACCACGGTGAGCGACTACATCTGGCAGGCCCGCCTGCAGAACTGCCGTCAGGAGCTCGAGGCCCACGCCGGCAAGACCATCACAGACGTTGCGTTCTCCTGGGGCTTCTCCAGCTCATCGCATTTCAGCCGCGTGTTCCGGAAATACTTTGGCGTGGTGCCGTCCTCGATCCACAAGGCGCAGCATGGCACCGCGAGTTCGGGCGAGCATTAGGCGCGCTGCGGCCGTCGCCGGCAATGTTGTGCCGTGATGCGACGTCGGTCAAGCCGACACGGCGATATAGGGAATGCTGGCCAGCAGAACGGCAAGCAGCACCGCGTTCGCCAGCATTCCGCTCCAATGCAGCCGGCGCAGCGACGCGGGGCCTCGGTATCGCCGGCTTCCGTCGCGCTTAGCTGATCGTCCATCCGTTGCAGGAACCAGCGACGTCCCCACATCGCCAAGGTTGCAAGCAGACCAACGCCCCCCGCGGCGACCAGGCGACCGTCGAGCAGGAAAGCTATCGTTCCGATGATTCCGGCAACACGCATCACCAGAAAGTGGGCATTGAACATTCCGCGCAGCAGCTGGGCGACGGGCGCAATATCCAGCTTCACCAGCAGGAAGGCGGGCGAAGCCAACGTGAAATAGCCCATCGGAAAGAGCAGGATGATCATGACAGCTACGGCGACGCCATCCGGTGTCATAGGATCGGCCCTTCTCGTTGGCGCCGGCGAGCTGGCGCCGCACAATCATAGCGCGAAAGTGCATTTCCGACACTAGCTAGGCTTTGGTCGGACGCCAGCGCCGTGAGCGCGACCGCGCCTTGCCTCCGATTCAGGCCGGCTCGAGGCCGAGCGACTTTGCGCTCTCGATCCAGACCGGCAATTCGCGCTGATACAGCGCATTGGTTTCCTTGAATCCGAGGGCCGGTTCGAGCACGAAGGTCGCGAGAACCTCCTTCACCTTCGGATCCTTGTTGGCCGCGACGCAGAGCTCGGCTAGCCGGTCGACGACCGGCTGCGGTGTCGCCTTCGGCACCGCCCAGCCGGTGAAGCCGCTCACGGTGAAGAATTTCGACGTCGCGCCCTGTTCGGGGAGCGTCTTCACGGTCGGGATCGCGTCGACCTTCTTCGAATGCACCGCGAACACGGTGCCGCGGTCGCTTTGCAGGACCGATTGCGCCGCCGTATAGCTGCCCATCGCGGCATCGAGCGTGCCTTCCAGCATGCCGGTCCACATCGGGGCTTCGCCGCGGTAGTGCACCGGCTCGATGGAGAGACCGTATTGCTTGTTGAGCTCGTTGATCGTCATGTGCGGGGCCGATCCCGCGCTGTAGGTGCCGAAATTCACCTTGCCGCTCTTGCGCGCGAAGGCGGCGAAATCCTCCAACGTCTTGACGCCGGTTTTGGGGTTCGCGACCAGCAACAGGCCGGCGCCGGGAATCACGCTGACGAGGGTCAGATCCCTGTCCATGTCGTAGCCGGGATTCTTCATCACCACCCGGTTCATGATGTAGGTGGTCGAGATCGAGCATAGCACGGTGTGGCCGTCGGGCTCGGCGCGGGCGACCTCCGCCGTGCCGATTGCGCCGGAGGCGCCGGGCTTGTTCTCGATGACGACGGTCTTGCCGATCTGCTTGGCGATGAATTCGCCATAGGCGCGCGCCAGCAGGTCGGTCTGTCCGCCGGCGGGATAGCTGCAAATCATGCGAATCTGCCGCGACGGCCATGCAGCTTGCGCCGAGGCGCCGCGCGAGACGAAAGGCATCGCGAATGCGCTGGCGCCGGCGGCGACGAAGTGGCGGCGATCGAGCTTTGCGGACATGATTCCCTCCAGCATTTTCATCGAGGGTACTGCATCGGGTCGTCTCTGCCATCCGCGACAGCCGAGACAGATTGGCGCATTGGTCGCATCACCAGTCGTTCCTGGATGCGAGCGCGGCTCGCCGGCCTGGCATCCATCGGGCTGCACTGCCGAGAGATGGATTGCGGGCCCGCCGTTCGGACGCCCGGAATGACGGGCAATCACCGCTGAATGATCTTCATCCAGACATCGCCGAGGATCGCAGGCTCGCGCGGCGGCAGATAGGTGAGGCCGGCCTGCTTGCCGAATTCGGCGATCTTGCCTTCGGCAGCAAGCTGGCCAAGCGCCGTGTTGACGGCCTCGATCAGCGCGGGATTGCCGGCAAGCCCGACATAGCCGCGATTGACGCCGATCGGATAATAGTAGCCGGATGCGGTGAGCGCCGTATCGGGGTGCGCGGCCCGATGGGCGTCGAAGCGCGCAAGGTCGATCAGCGTCGCATCATGATCGCCACGCTGGAGCGCGCCGAGCAGGTCGTCGCGGCCGGGCACGAGATGGGTAATATTGTCGATCAGGCGCCCCTTGTCGAAGGTCATCAGGATGGCATCGCCGAGCGAGCCGCTTTCGATCACGAGGCGAAGGCCGGCAAGATCGCCAATGTCGCCGATCTTGCGGCCCTTCGCCTTCGGCCCGAGCACCACCGTCATCGGCGAATAGAGGTAGGGCCGGCTCGGCGCGAGCACGCCGATCGCGACGCGGCGGCGCCGGTCGTCACGCGTGGCGCCGGCGAAATCCGGCAGACGCGCCGTCTTCATGCCGGGCTTGACGAGCGAGTCCTGCGTCAGTGCGTAGCCGCCGACCAGTGCGCAGCGCCCGTCCGAGAGCAGCGCATTGGCCTCGAGCTGTGGGCTGGAATCCTCATCGAGCTTGCTCTCGAACCACTGGATCGTGAGCGGCCGTCTCAGCCGTTCCGCGATCGCCTGCGCCAGCAGCACGTCGAAGCCCGCATCCGGCTTGCCCTTTTGATGCACCGAGAGCGGCGGCCGGTCCTCGTCGAGACAGACCTTCAGCGGATCCTCCGCCGCGTGCGCGACCGTAGGCGCCGCGGCGAGGATCGCGGCAACGCTCCACGCGGCAAGCCGGCCCCTCATGGCTTCCTCCGGCTCGAGATGAAGGCCCAGAGGTCTCCGATCTGGTCGTCGCTGAGGATGTCGCCCCAGGGCGGCATCTTGTTGTTCTTGCCATTCTTCACCGTGGTGACGAAGCGCGTCTTGTCGTCGGGAATGGTGCGCAGGTCCGGCGTAATGGTGCCGGAGTTCATCAGGTTCGGGCCGTGGCAGTGCGAGCATTTTTCCGCATAGGTCGACTTGCCATGGTCGATCTGCGCCTGCAGCGGATTGCCGGTTGCATCGTCCGCGGCGCGAACGGTCGCCGCAAGCGCGACCGTCAACACCGCGACGGCGGCGAACATCGCCGCCGTCTTGTGAGATATCTGCTTCAGCATCGTGTCGTGGTTATTGCTTGACCGCAAAAACCCATAGCGAGCCGCCGGGCGGAATCTGGGCCAGTCGTTCGTCGCCGGAAAACAGCGAGTAGACGCCGCCATAGCCGCTTGTCACTGCGACGTACTGCACGCCGTCCTGCTGCCAGGTCACGGGCTGCCCCTCGATGCCGGAGCCGGTCTGGAACTGCCAGAGCTTCTTGCCGGTGTCGGCATCGAAGGCCTCGAACTCGCCGGTCAGCGCGCCCGTGAACACGACGCCACCTGCGGTCGACAGCACGCCGGAGAAGCGCGGGATGTCGACAGGTGCCTCCCATTTCGCCTTGCCGGTCAGGGGATCGATCGCTTTGAGATGGCCGCGCGGGCCGTCTCCGTACTCCCAGAGATCGGTCAGATCCATGCCGAGATACCATTCACCCTGCTTGAAGGTGACGGGCTCGGTCTTGTACCTGCCGCCGAAGGCGAGCGTGTTGGCATAGGCCAGGCCGGTCTGCGGATTGAACGACATCGGCTCCCAGTTCTTGCCGCCGAGGATCGACGGATAGACGGTGACCTTCTTGCCCTCGCGCGCGTCCTTCGAAATGTCGGTCTCGATCGGACGTCCGGTCTTCATATCGATTCCGGTGGCCCAGTTGACCTTCACGTAGGGGTTGGCCGCGAGCAGCTTGCCGTTGGTGCGGTCGAGCACGTAGAAGAAGCCGTTGCGGTTGGCGTCCATCAGCACCTTGGTCGGCTTGCCCTCGATGTTCATGTCGGCGAGCACCATCTCGGCCACGCTGTCATAGTCGAACGGATTGTTCGGCGAGAACTGATAGTGCCACTTGATCTTGCCGGTCTTGGGATCCATCGCCAGCACGGAGCAGGTGTAGAGATTGTCGCCGGGGCGGACCGCCGAATTGAACGGGCCGGGATTGCCTATGCCCCAATAGACGGTGTTCAGCTCGGGATCGTAGGACCCCGTGATCCAGGTCGAGCCGCCGCCGAGCTTCCAGGTGTCGCCCTTCCAAGTGTCGCCGCCGGGCTCGTCAGGGGAAGGGATCGAATGGGTGCGCCAGAGATGCTTGCCCGTCGCCGGATCCCAGCCGTCGATGAAGCCGCGCGTGCCGAATTCTGCGCCCGAGATGCCGGTGATGACGACGCCGTCGGCGACCAGCGGAGCCACAGTCATCGAATAGCCTTCCTTGATGTCGGCGGCCTTCTGCCGCCACAACTCCTTGCCGGTCTTGGCGTCCAGCGCGATCACGTTGGCGTCGAGGGTGGTGCGGTATACTTTGCCGTCGTAGAGCGCGGCGCCGCGATTGATGATGCCGCAGCAGACGATGCGCGGCGTCTCGGCGGGATACTCGACCTTGGTTTTCCAGATCTGCTTGCCGGTCTTGGCGTCCACCGCCATGGTCGCATTGTGCGAGGTCACGTAGATCACGCCCTGGTACACCAGCGGCTGCGATTCCTCGCTGCGATCATCGTTGAAAGAGTAGTTCCAGACCGGGACGAGGTTCTTGACGGTGTCCTTATTGATCTGGTTCAGCGTCGAGAAACGCTGCAGATTGTAGCCCATCCCGTAATTGAGAACATTCGATGTATCGGTCGCGCCCTTGACCAGTTGCTCGGTGGTCTGTGCGCTTGCACAAGTCGATGCAAGCATGACGAGGCTCGCGGCCATCGCAAAGCGTTTCATCCGTTCCTCCCAATGTGCGCGCCTTTTGACGCTGCAGGAGCAACACTCCGCCCGAATACAAAACGCGTCAATACGAAAGTCGCAAGTCCGGCGCCGATATGCTGGCGCCGGATGCCGGTGACCTGACGGAGACCTGACAGCTCAGCCCCCCACTTGTGCGCAGACGCTGGAAAAATTCCGCGACGCGAAGCGCTGGGCCGCAAGCGGGCCGGGTCGGCGCGGCCCGCTTGCGCGAGTCGTGGCGCGCGCAGGTTGTAATTTCCGGCTTGAACCGGGTCACATTTGTGGCCTTATCTCATTTCGATCCCGCTCGAATCGAGATTCTCAGGAGGTTTCGATGATGTCACGTCGCTCAGTCGCGCTTGCGCTCACGATTGCATTGCTGTCCGGTCCGGCCTTCGCGGCATCCGGCAACGCGGTCAAGATGTTCGATACTGACAATGACGGAACGCTCGATCTCGCCGAGGTGAAGAAGGCGGCCAGCGCATTGTTCGCCAAGCTCGACCCTGATCACGACGGCACGCTCGACGCTCGCGAATTGCGGGGGCGGCTGTCGGCGAAAGAGCTCGCCGCCGCCGATCCTGATCGCGATGGGACGCTTACGCTCGATGAATACCTGTCCGTGGTGGAGCAGCGCTTCAATGCGGCCAATCCGGACAAGGACGGGACGCTCGACGCAAAAGAGCTGAACACGCGGGCCGGCCGTGCACTGCTGCGGCTGCTGCGCTGAGGTCCGCTCCCGGCAGGAACTTAATTCCGATCGGAAGCCCGGAACATCGGGCTATTCGGCCTGTTCTCTTCGCGATGTCCTGCTCCGCGCCGGGGCAGCGCGGCAGGAGAAGAGGAGAAGCAGATGAACACGAAACATTCCGTTTTTGCTGCCTGCGCGATCCTGACGTTGAGCGCGGGCGTCGCCATGGCCGGTCCGTGCAACACCGGCAGCGCCAGCACTGACAAGGATGCCGGTTCCGGTCCAGTCACCGTGGGCTCGGCGCAGTCGCAGAGTTCGTCCAGCGAAACGGGGCAGCATCCGCCGACCAGCACGATGAATCGTGCCAGCAGCGGCGCAGCTGCCTCGTCCGAAGATGCGCAGCGGCAGATGCAGAGCCAGCCAACTGCGGCGGAGCGGGCGGAAGGTGCTAAGCCTAACACGCAAACGGCAGGTAAGGACTGCTGACGACGCGGCACTGTTGGTGTCGATTCGAGGCGCGGTTTCTCGCGCAGGGCAATGTCCCCAAGATCTGTAATTGACCAAGAGAGAACTGACTTTGCCCGAGAGCGAAATGCGGCCGCGAAGAATCGACACAGACGCGTGCGGCCTTCGAATCGGCGCTTGAACTACAGGGGACCCAGCCCTAGGTTTTGCCCCGCGCGATGTCGCGCTGAATACCTTGGGAGACCCCGAATGGCTTGGAAAGCTCCGAAGATCGTGGAAGTGCCGGTCGGCATGGAAATCAACATGTACGCCTGCGCTTCGCGTAAGTAAGACTGACGACCTGCCGCGGCTTCGATGGCAAACGCCGTCGAAGCCGTGGTAGTGTCAGGAATGCGCGCGAGAGCCAATCCCTTCTGGACCATAGCTGCCTGCACAGTCGCGCTTCTACCTGTATGCGTCAGCGCCGAAGAAGGCTTTGATACCGAGCATATCTTCGGCTTCATGATCGGCACCGATGTCGGCAGCGTCGGCGAGCGCGAATTCCAGAGCGAGACGACGGGACGATTTGGTAAGGGCGGTGGGACCTATCGCGCGCTCACGAAGGAGGTCGAGATCGAGGTGGTGCCGCTGCCGAACTTGCGTATCGAGGTTGGCGGTACCGCCAGCTTGCACGACATCACCGGCGTCCCCGACACCGACGATCGCCGCCAGTTCAACTTCCAGGGCGCCTCGCTCGATCTGCGTTATCGTCTGCTCGACCGCGCGCACGCGCCATTCGGCCTGACTGTCGCCGCCGAGCTCCATGGCGACCGCATCGACGAGACCAGCGGCGCGAAGGGACGGACGTACGGCACCGATTTCACGCTTGCGTTCGACCGCGAGCTCGTTCCGAACTTCGCCATCGCCGCGCTCAATCTGATCTATCAGCCGGAATGGGCGCGCTTCGAGATGGCGGGACTGTCCGAGAAGAGCTCGACGATCGGGGCGGCGGTTGCCGGCATGGTGCGCGTGCGGCCCAATGTGCTGCTCGGCGGGGAGATGCGTTATTTCCGGCAATACGACGGCATCGGCCTCGGCGAGTTTTCGGGCCACGCCCTGTTCGTCGGCCCCACCGCATATTTTCAGCTCTCCGAGCGCTCGCGGCTGACCTTGAGCTGGAGCATGCAGGCTTGGGGACGTCCGGCCGGATCATCCGCCAATCTCGACCTCGTCAATTTCGAGCGTCACCAGGCGAGGGTTGTATTCGGGGTTAACTTTTAACGCAGCCATGTTCCCCTCTGTTCGCGCGCGCGGAGAGGAGAAAGAAGCCCCATTTTCTCTCACGCCGGATTGAAACTTCCCGCTCCTTTGCACGTAACCTTTCGTGCTAGTCTCCATCGCCCCTTTGCGAGAGGATCCCGGCATGAACCCGATTGACCTGGTGGTGACTGTCTGTGCGGTGCTCTCGCCCGCGACCTGCGAGGAGCAGCATCTGGTGTTCAACTATTCCGGGTCGCCACGGCAATGCGCGATGGCCGCGCCGCCCTATATCGCGCAATGGGTCGGCGAGCATCCGAAGTGGCATGCGGTGCGATGGCGCTGCGAATATCCGCACCCGAACGACAAGGCGTAAGCCGGCCTCGCTATTTGGTGCAGTCCTTCAGATCCTTGTCGGCGATCGAGAACACCGCATCCGCCCTGATCTCGATGTCGCGGACGATGCACTGCCGTGAATTGGCATAGCTGACCTTGGCATCATAGCGGCCCGGCTCGACGCCGGTAATGCGCAGCCGCTCGTCGTGGTCGACCTCCTTGTCCTTGTCGTTCAAGCATTGGTTCGGACCCCAGTCGGTCCTGCCGGCCGGAGCGAGCTGGAAGCCGGAGATCGTCTCCGTTGTGAGATTCCAGAGCCGGATGCCCTTGCCTTTGGTCTGCGCGAGCGCCGCGCCCGGCATCGCGACCAACAGGATGCCGATCGCAATCAGCTGACGTCGCATCGTGAAACCTCCCTCGACGGTCTTGTTTGGCCCCAGTTGACCACGAGTGTTCATTTCGATTCAAGCTGCAGCGCCGCGAGCTCGGCCTTGATCCTGCCGAGATCGGTTTCGCTGCGCTCCGCTCGCGGGATCGCGATCGGCACCTCCTGCACGATGCGCGCCGGCCTGGGCGACAGGAAGAGCAGTCGGTCGCCGAGCCGGATCGCATCGTCGATGCTATGGGTGACGAGCAGCGTCATCACCGGACGGCTCGCCACCAGCGTTGCGATCTCGTCGCGCAGGCGGCCGGCGAGCGCGTCGTCGAGCGAGGCGAGTGGCTCGTCGAGCACCAGCAGATCGGGCTCGACCGCGAAGGCGCGGGCCAGCGCCACGCGCCGGGCAAGGCCCAGCGACAACTCGCCGGGGAAATGGTCGCGATGCGCCTGAAGCTCCAGGATCCTGAAAAGCTCGGATAGTTTGGCCTCGGTCACACCGGACGCAGCCAAGCGCACGTTCTGCTCGACCGAGCGCCACGGCAGCAGCCGCGGCTCCTGGAACACCATGCCGATCCGCGCCTTCGGCGGCCGCGCGATGCGCCCCTGAAATTCATGATCGAGCCCGAGGATGATGCGCAGCATCGTGCTCTTGCCGCAGCCGGAGGGGCCGATCAGCACGCCGACCTCGCCGGATTGAAGCGCGAATTTGACGGGCGCCAGCACCTCGTGCGTCCCGCCCGCGGCACTCCTGAACGTCTTGCCTGTGATCTCGACCTCAAGCCGCACGGGGCCGCCACCGTGTTGCGCGGGCTTCGAACGGCTGCACCAGCAAGGTTTCGATGACGAGCACGACGGCGGCGAAGGTCAGCGAATAGGCGAGCAGCCGCGGCGTGTCGAACAGCTGGAAAGCGACGCCGATCTCGAAGCCGACGCCGTTAGGGCGGCCCAAAAGCTCGGCGACCAGCACGATCTTCCATACCAGAGACAACCCGGAGCGCGCGGAGGCTGCGATATAGGGCGCGAGTTGCGGCAGCACGACGTGGCGGAAGGCGCGCCAGCGCGGCATCGCGAACACGCTCGCCATCTCGTCGAGCGAGCGGTCGAGCGCGCGGGTGCCCTCGCGCAAGGTGACGATGGCGGTCGGCAGCTTGTTGATGGCGATCGCTGCGATCGCGGCGGCTTCAGTCAGGCCAGCCCAGATATAGGCCAGCACAATCACGACCAAGGCCGGCAAATTGAGCAGCAGGATCAGCCAGGGATCGCCGAGCCGGTCGGCAAGCTTCACCCGTCCCATCAGATAGCCGATGGCGCTGCCGAGCGACATTGCCAGCACGAAGGCGAGTGTGACGCGGGCCAGCGTGACGCCGAGATGCAGGAACAACGCGCCGCTCGCGGCTTCCGCGATCATCACCTCGAGCACGGCAGGCGGGGAGGGCAGCTTTGCGCCGCCGACGAACAGCGCGGCGATCCACCAGATTGCGAGGAACAGGACAGACGAGACAAGACGCAGCACCTCAGTCTCCGGGGACTGCGTGATAGAAGGTGCCGGGATCGAGCTCGGCCGCCGGCCCGACGAGATCGCGGCCACCGATCTCGGCGAGCACGCGGTAGAGCACGCGCGCATCCGCCTCCTCGTCGGCGATGCTCCGGCGCGGGATGCCGTCGCGATAGCGGTCGCGATAGGTCTTGAGCAGGACCGGATCGGCAGTGCCGGTGAGCGGCGCGACCTTGTCCCAGGCCGCGTCCGAGGTCACCAGCAGCTCTTTGGCCTTTCGGGTCATTGCGATGAAGCGCGCGATGGCGTCACGATGGCTTGCCGCCCAGCTCTCGTCGAAGACATAGCCGACCGCGGCGACCGGGCCCTTGGCACCGAGTTTTGGCAGGATGTCCTCGATGCCGGCGAGGCGGCGAAAGCCCTTGGCCTCGAGCTGCGCGCAGAAATTCCAGAAATTGAGGCTCGCATCCATCTCGCCGTCGAGCGCCTTGGCCGCGATCAGGGGTGGTGCGCCATAGACGATGGTCGCCGCAGACTTCAGGTCGATGCCATCCTGCCTCATGCGGGCCTGGAGCAGCAGCCAGCTCTTGTCGATCGCTCCGCCGGCGATCGCGAGCTTGCGTCCCCTGAGGTCGGCGAGCGTCTTGATCGGAGAAGCCGCCGGCACCATCACCGCGCCAAGCGCGCTGGAATAGGGATAGAAAGTGAGCTTGGCGCCGAGCGCGCGCTCGCGCGACACCCATAGCCAGTCCGACAGGATGATATCGGCGCCACCTGCGCGCATCGCGATCTTGCCCGCTTCCGTGCTCGCGAGCTCGGTGACCTCGAGCGAGAGGTCGGCCTCCTTGTCCAGACCGTTCGCGCGGATCGCGGCCAGCTCCCAGGAGAATGTTCCGGTTTTCTGCACCGCAAGGCGGATGGTCTCGGCGGCGCGGCCGGGTACGGCCAGCGTCGACGCCAGCGTCACTGCGAGCACCAATGTTCGACCGAGTGCTCTTATCACACCACGTGCTCTCATCACCTTGTGAGCCGTTTCCTCTGACGGAGTGCTTTTCAGGACAATACGCATAGCATAGCTTTGGTCGCAACCAGCGGGAGGATGCGTATGAAACTGGCGGGACAGCTACGACCGATTGTCGCCGCATTGACCGTATTGGCAGTGACCGCGTGCGCGGCGCGGGCCGAGGACGCCAATGATTATCCGACATCGGCGCGCGCGGAGTACGTCTACGGCTGCATGAAAGCCAATGGCGAGACGCGGTCTGCGATCGAGCAATGTTCGTGCTCGATCGACGTAGTCGCCTCGATCGTGCCCTATGAGCGCTACGTCACCGCGGAAACCGCGCTCAGCATGTCCCAGGTCCGCGGCAATCTCGGCGTCCAGTTCCGCACCTCGGAGCAGGCGAACTCGGCGGTGAATGATCTCCGGCGCGCGCAGGCCGAAGCCGAGGTGAGGTGCTTTTGAGTTGTGCGGCGATGGAGGGGGAGGGTCGATTGCGCGCAGCGCGAGCGGGGGGTGATCTCTCCACCTCGGGCACTGTTGGGTGTGGAGAGACCGTCACCCCACCCCGTCTCACATTCCGCTGCGCTCCATGGGAGCCGACCCACGGGCGAGCTACGCTCGTCCCGGTCTCCTCCAAGGGAGGGTGCTCCTCGCCTTACGTCCCCGGCTTCTCCACGTCCCACTCATTGCGGAACACGTGCCCATCCGTGTCCTTCGCCTCCGCGCGAAAGCGCTTGGCGCCGTTGGAGACGTAGGTGAAGCGCAGATTGGGATCTTCCGAGATCGAGATGCCGCCTTCCATCGACAGCACCGGGCTGTCGTCCTGCGTCAGCTTGAGCTGGTTGATGAAGAAGGCCGGGATATAGAGCTGCGTGACCTGGTCCATTTGCAGGCCGGAATTGTTGGGATGGCCGATCATGATCTGCGCCTCGCGGACGCGGCTCGCCGGCGCGTCCTCGCGCGCGAATTGCCGATAGCGCATCTGGCCGAGGCGGTTCTTGGCCTCCTCGACGTTCTTTGCCGCCGGCGCAGAGCAACCGCCAGAGGCCTTGACATAGACTTTGGAGACATAGAGCTGGCCATCGCTGAGCTCGGCGACCGCATGCACGTCGGTGTAATTGTTGACGCGCACGCGCGTCGAGATCTCCGTCACATTGGCATCCGGTCCGAGTTCGAACTTCGCTGCCATCGGAGCGGGATTGCGGTCGATCACCAGCGTGATCGAACGGATGCGCCGCGCATCGCCGGGCGACAGCTTGCTGCGCAGCGTGACCGGCACGATGGCCGCATCCTCGGCGCGATAGGGCATTTCGATGCCGATGACGGTGCTGCCGTCGTTCATCGGACGGTTGCTGAAGATGTCCTGCACCAAGCCCGGCCAGGGGTCGTCGGCCTCTTCCGCCTGCACCGGCATCGCGAACGCGATGCCAAGCAGTACGGCGGTCAAGGCCAGGCGGCGTGTGCATCCCAACATGGTCATGGTCCTGCGGGCGTTTCGCCCATCGTAGCGCGCCCGCTACTCCCATTCAATTTCTGAAAATGCTGCGGTTGCGTTGCGGGCATTGTAGTCCTCGAACAACGCCCAGCGCGGCCGTTCCGACCCGGCGGCCTTGTCGGCGGCGGTTCGGATCGGCTCGCCCTTCTTGTTCAGTGCGCGGACGTCGGACAGCAGCGTTGACAGGTAGCGTCGCTCATCGGTCAGCGCGGCAGGCCAGTCGCTCACGGGGCCGTGACCAGGAACGACGCGCAGCGCCGGAATGGCCTGCAATTCCTTCAAAGTGTCTAGCCAGCCGCGGATGCTGCCGTCCACGACCGGAATGTGGCGGAGAAAGACGAGATCGCCCGCGAACAAGGTTTTGGTCGTCTCATCGAACACAGTCAGATCATTGTCGCTGTGCCCGGCCGGCCAGGCCCGCAGGGTCAGCCGGCGCGACCCGAGATCGAGCGTCGTCGTGTCCGAAACGAGCAGGGTAGGGGCAATGATGTTCACGGGATCGATCAGCTGATTGCCCATGATGCGGCGAAAATTGTCGAGATAGAAAGGCCCGCGCGTCGCGAGCGCCTGGGGAAGCTTGTGATGGCCGACGAAGATGGTGTTTCCATCGGCGAAGGCCGCATTGCCGAAAACATGATCGGGATGGCCGTGGGTGTTGATGACGTAGCGGATCGGCTTGGGCGTCTTCACCCGCACGGCCGCCAGCAGCGCCTTGCCTTCGCGGTAGCTCCCGCCGGTATCAATCACAGCCACCGCATCACCGCCCACGATGAAGCCGACGTTGGCGATGTCGCCCTCGTTTTCGCGGGTCATGAGGGCGATGGTCCCGGAGTGTACGAAGATTCCCGGCGCGACTTCGCTCACAGGCAATTCGGATGCCTCGGCGCGTGCTAGCGTGACGAACCCCAGCAGGAACAGGACTGCGATTGTTGAAGCGATGTGAGACACTTTTCCGCCTCAGTTCAGAGTGTTTGCTGCATTGCGCTGCAACAAAGCAACACCAACACAAAGCTGGCAAGACATGGCGCGTCATGCGTTGCATGGATACATTCAAACAAAACGAGGAGGAAGCGCGATGACGGAGGCCGGACGACATCGTCGCTGGTTGTTTTCACTGTGGATCCTGGTGGCGTCCTGCGCGTTCGGCAATGCTGCGATCGCGCAGACCAACGAGACCGGCGACCTCTCCTTCGAATTGGTCGATCCAAAGGTGCTGCGCGTCTGCGCCGACCCGCGCAATTTGCCGTTCTCGAACGAGAAGGGTGAGGGGTTCGAGAACAAGCTCGCCGAGTTCTTGGCGGACAAGCTCCAGAAGAAGCTCGACTACGTCTTCTTCCCGCAGGCCACCGGCTTCGTGCGCATGACGCTGGGTGCGCATCGCTGCGACGTCATCATGGGCTTCCCGCAGGGCGACGACCTCGTTCAGGGCACCAATCCCTATTACCGCACGACTTATGCGCTGGTCGCCAAGGTCGGCAGCGGACTCGAGGACGTCGATACGCTGGAGGACGCGCGGCTGAAGGGCAAGCATGTCGGCATCGTCGCTGGCACGCCGCCGGCGACCAACATGGCGATAGCCGGTCTGATGGGCGATGCAAAGCCCTATCCGCTGATGATCGACACCCGCTTCGACAATTCGGCGCAGGCCATGATCGACGACCTCGCCGCCGGCAAGATCGACGCCGGCGTGCTGTGGGGCCCGATGGCCGGCTATTATGCAAAAAAGGCCGGCGCTTCGCTTCACGTTACGCCATTGGTCAAAGAAACCACCGGGCCGAAGCTGGTCTATCGCATCGGCATGGGCGTGCGCCCGGCCGATCAGAACTGGAAGCGGCAGCTCAACAAGCTAATCCAGGAGAACCAGGGCGAGATCAACAAGATCCTGCTCGACTTCGGCGTACCTCTTTTGGACGAGAACAATCGGCCGCTCGGCGCGGAGACGGCCAAGAAGACGCCATGAAACGGCATCTTGCCGTTGCGCTGCTCGCCGCTGTTCTGACAGGGCCGGCATTGGCACAGCAGCAGGAGCCGTTCGAGCCTGAAGGCTACCGCACCGACAATTACCGCGCGCCGGTGCCGGCGACGCTCGCCGGCGCCCGCGTGCTGACGACGGCGCAAGCCGAGGCGATCTGGCGGGCGAAAAGCGGTGCCTTCGTCGACGTGATGCCGCGGCCGCCGAAGCCGAAGAACCTTCCCGCAGGCACCGTGTGGCGAGATGCACCGCGCAGGAACATTCCGGGCAGCCTGTGGTTGCCGGACACCGGCTACGGCGCGTTGCCGCCGGCCGTGGACGATTACCTGCAGCGCGGCCTCGCGCGTGCCTCGCGCGGCGACAAGGCCGCGCTGCTCGTGATCTATTGCCTGGCCGATTGCTGGATGTCGTGGAACGCCGCCAAGCGCGCGCTGGCGTATGGCTACTCCAACATCGCCTGGTACCCTGACGGCACCGACGGCTGGGAGGGCGCAAAACTCCCGACCGAGGAAGCGCAGCCGGAGCCGCGCCCGGAGCCGTAACGACACACAATTATGCCGGGGCTTGTCCCGCCTGCGCGCCGAAGCCGCGTCGGCGCGAAGGTCGGGGCATCCACGTTCTTCGTTGCGCGTGGCTAGACGTGGATGGCCGGGACAAGCCCGGCCATGACGCTGTGTCGCAGCTTGGAGAAGTGAAGGCGAAGACCGCACCTACTGCTTCTGCAACTTCGTCAGCGTGCCCGTGCCGTTGGTCTCGGTGGCGGTATAGGTCACCCTGTCGCCGGCATGAACGGCATCCAGCATCGCAGCGTCCTTTGCCTTGTACTCCTGGAGCGCGCCGGCGCTTCCTGAGCTGGCGCCGACGGTGCCCTTCTGCGTCTGCTGGATCGAGATCGTGCCGTTGAGCCGATCGATCCGCGTGATCATTCCGGTCAGATCGTCGGCAAAGGCGCTGGATGCGAACATGGTGATGACCGCAACGCTCGCGAAGATGAATTTCGTTGTTCCCATCGAGGCCTCCCGATGTCTTGGATGTCCTGGATTGACTTCGACAAGACATCCTAGAGCGATTTGGTTCCGCCAGATAGCGCGCCGGAAGGTTAACGATCGCGGCGATGTCGCGGGAACTTTCGTGAGCTGTCAGCGAGCCTGACGCTATTCCATTTCCTGCTGGATCACGCGCCCGAGCGCGAACAGGCGCTGGTCGATCATGGTCGGAACCTCGCAGACAAATCGCACCACTTTGTGACGATCCTCGAAGATCCGGGTCTTCCAGATCAGTTCGTTGCTGAGCGCCTCGATTTTGGCATCGTCGCGGGGCGTTACGCCCTGGAGCGCCTGGAGCGCCAGCGTTTCCTCGCGGATCTTGTCGGCGGCCTCGCGCTGCTTGCGGCTGACGCGTTCGAGGCCGTTCATAACCTGGGAGCGCTGGGCGTTAAGCGTGTCGAACAGGCCGGCGAACAGCAGCTTGGCGTTCGCCGTCTTGTCCGACGCGGAGGCGGCCAGAAACTCCTTCACCAACTTCTCGGCCTCGTCGAGCGGCGTCTTGCGCGCCGACAGCTTTGCGACGAGCGCGCTGATCTTGGCATCGTCCTTCCATTTGTTCTGCACGTCGTCGAGCGGCGGGCCGGCCCAGACGGCCGCGAGCGAAATCTCCGGCACCTTGGCTTGGGTGCAGGGCCAGTCGGGATAGCGCGGATCGGCCGCGCGCGCGGCCATGCCGGACAGCACAATTGCCATGACAGCCAGGACCAGAACCCTCATCCTTCGCCTCCCGCAGGCCCGCGTCGCGCCAGCCCGCGCGACGGATCATAGGCGAAAATCGCACCGATCATGAACACGATTGTGCAGATTGCGACCACCGCCAGCGAGATCCAGTTGAGCTGCCCGTATAGCGCAAATCGTATCAGCTCGACCGCATGAGTGAACGGATTGGCCTCGCAGAGGTAATACAGATAAGGGCTGCCCTCCTGGACCCGCCAGAGCGGGTAGAGCGCGGAGGAGGCGAAGAACATCGGGAAGATAACAAAATTCATCACGCCGGCGAAGTTTTCCAGCTGCTTGATGCCGGAGGAGATCAGCATGCCTAGTGAGCCCAGCATCAGGCCGGACAGGATCAGGGCCGGCAGCACGGTGAGATAGCCCGAGGATGGCGGCGTGATGTCCCAAAACCAGGCGATCAAGAGGAACGCATAGACCTGGAGCAGCGACACCGCGGTGCCTGCCAGCAGCTTGCAGAACAAGAGGAAGCCGCGCGGCAGTGGACTGACCAGCAGCGTGCGCATGTTGCCCATCTCGCGGTCATAGACCATCGACAGCGAGGACTGCATGCCGTTGAAGAGCTGAATCATCGCCATCAAGCCGGGCGCGATATAGACCTCGTAGAGGATGTAGGTCTCGTAGGGCGGGATGATGGAGATGCCGAGCACCTGACGGAAGCCGGCAGCGAAGATGAACAGCCACACCAATGGCCGCACCAGCGCCGAGACGAAGCGCTCGCGCTGATGCAGGAAGCGCAGGCCTTCGCGCCAGACGATGCCGGAGAGGCAGGTCATGTACTCCGCGAACGAGAAGCCGCGCGGCGCCTCGCGGGTTGTGATGCTGCTCATGCGATGCCTCCCGGCATCGCTTGCGCGCCGGTCAGGCGCATGAAGGCGGTGTTGACGTCCTGCGCACCGACTTCCGTGAGGACGCGGCTCATCGGCCCCTGCGCCAGCACCTTGCCCTGGTGCAGCACCACGAGATCGTCATTGGGCATGACCTCGTCGAACAGATGCGTCGCCCAGAGCACGCCGATGCCTTGCTCGGTCACGAGCTGGCGGACATGGCCGATGATGTCGGCGCGCGCCTTAACATCGAGCCCGACGGTCGGCTCGTCCAGCAACAGCAGCCGCGGCCGGTGCAGCAGTGCCCGTGCGATCTCCAGTCGCCGCATCTGCCCGCCCGAGAGATCGCGCACCTTGCTGCCGGCGCGCTCGGAGAGCCCGATGCGTCCGAGCAGCTCGGCGCTACGTGAAGCCGCCTCACGCCGGCTGATGCCGTGAAGCGCGGCGTGATAGAGCAGGTTCTGCGTCAGCGAAAGGTCGAGATCGAGCGTACGCGGCTGGAACACGACACCAAGCAGCCGCAGCGCCTCGCCTGGAGTTTTGCTGATGTCGTGACCGAAGATGGCGACACGGCCAGCCTGGATGCCGAACAGGCGCGTGATCAGCGAGAACAGCGTGCTCTTGCCGGCACCGTTGAGGCCGAGCAGCGCGGTGAAGCTCGCGGGCTGCACGTTGAAGGAGACGTCGGTCAGTGCCCGCCGTGGCCCGTAAGAATGACTGACGCCGTCGATCGATAGCGCCGGCACTGCGGCCAATTCCAGCCTCGGCGTCTCACGCGGTTCGGCGATGGGGGCAGGGCTGGTCATGGCGCGATCGTGATGCCCCAGGGCAGTTCGCCCACCTGAATGGTCTTGATCACCTTTTGCGCGGCGACGTCGATGACGGAGACGTCATTCGACACGCCGTTGGTGGTGAGCAGGTATTTTTCATCCGGCGTGAACGCCATGTGCCAGACCCGCTGCCCCACCAGCAAATATTTCAGCACCTTGCGGGTCGCGACGTCGACCACGGCGATGCGGTTGGCGGGGCCGAGCGCGATGAAGGCGGTCTTGTCGTCCTTGGTCATGCCGATGCCGACCGGCTGGATCGCCTCTTTCCGCAAGCCCGGGATGTCGAAGGTGACCTTACCGATCACCTCATGCTTGTTGGGATCGATGATCGAGACGGTGCCGCCGATCTCGGAGGAGACCCACACTTCCGAGCTGTCATGCTTGAATTCGGCAAAGCGCGGCCGCGCGTCGACCAGCACGTTGGCGATGATCTGGCGCGACGATGTGTCGATGAAATGCGCCATGTTGGTCGTCTCGGACGTGTTGATCAGCGTCTTGCCATCGGGGCTGATGGTCATGCCCTCGGGCTCGACGCCGACCTGGATGTCGCCGAGCCGGGCGCGCTTCTCGAGGTCGATCACGGTCACAGTGTTGTCGTTCTCGTTGGCGACGTAGAGGATTTTCCCCGCGGCATCCTGAGCGAACAATTCCGGGTCGGGCCCAGAGGGCAAGCTGTCCACCACGCCTTGCGTCTTGGCGTCGATCACCTGGATGGTGTCGTCGTCGCCGACCGCGACCATCACGAACTTGCCGTCACGGGTGAAATCGATACCGCGCGGACGCTGGCCGACTTTGATGGTCTTGGTCACGGTCCAACTGTCGGTGTCGATCACAGACACCGTGTTGCTTTTCTCGTTCGAGACATAAGCGATGAATGCATGCGCGGGTGCGGTGGCAAGCGCTAGTCCGGCAAACAGCGAGAGGGGCAACATCAGCGTATGCAAGCGTCGTTGCTCTTCGATGCGCTGAGGTTGTGCGCGGGCTGCCTTCACCTCCCCCGCTTGCGGGGGAGGTCGTATCGCATCGACAGATGCGATGCGGGAGAGGGCTCGCTCCTCTTGGGGAGTCTTCCTTACTGAGACACCCTCTCCCCAACCCTCCCCCGCAAGCGGCGGAGGGGGCGCAGCGTCGTCGCGGTGGATGCTCGAACTCATCTCAAATTGCTCATTTCAGCTTGCATTTGCTCTCCGGACGGTCGTAGCCGAGCGTGTCGAGTTCGGAGACCTGGTGCAGGAATCCCTCCTGCGGCGAGACTGACACCACCATGCGGCCGTCGACCAGCAGGATCGGCTGGCGAAGCTGGAGATTCCAGTCGCGCAGGGTAAGCCGCGTCCCCTTGAAGGCGGCGACCGAGAAATCCGGGCCCTTGATGAAATCGGCGATTTTCTTGACCTCGCCGGAATTGGTGCGTGAGGTGGCTTCGCCGATCATGCGCACCGCGGTCCAGGCCTGCATGTCGAGCGCGGTCATGCGCCGCGAGTTCAGCTTGACGAAGCGGTTCTGCATCTGGATTGCGCCCCATTGATCCTGCGCCGCGTCCCAGCTGCGCGGCACGAGACCGGCCGAGCCCGCGACGGGCCGCGGATCCCAGGTGCGATAGGGCAGGTACGCGCCGAACACCTCGCTCTCGTCGGCGACAACAAGCACGTCATAGGTCGGCGCCTGTTGCGTGAACACCGGCATCTGGCGCTGGATCAGCGTCACGCCGGAGTCGGTCCGGCGTGCGCCGCCTTTGTCTTCAAACGTGCGCTCCTGCACGATCTTGGCGCCGAACCGGGTCGCGGTGCGACGCAGTGCGTCGGCGAATAGCTTGTCCTCGTCATGCGAGCCGACCACGAGCAGCCAGCGCTTCCACTGCTTCCACACCAGGTACTGACCGAGCGCATCCGCCAGCATGGCGCGCGTCGGCGCGGTGTGGACGACGTTGGCGCGGCAATCGGCCTCGCGCAGCCGCTCGTCGACTGCGCCGACGTTGAACAGCAGCGTGCCCCGCGCGCGCAGGGCGTCCGAGACTTTCAGCAGCATATCGGCCGGCAGGTCGGCGATGATGAAACCGTTCTTGTCGGCGAGCGCGGTAGCGGCCTGCACCGGATCCTCACCTTCCTTGATGCGGCGCTCCTCCAGCATAAAACGCTGGTTGAGAAATTTCCCGGTGGTGTTGTTGTCCTCGATGGCGAGGCGGGCGCCGGCGACGCCGTCATTCTCCGCGGGCTGCTCGACCAGCGACAGTGTCGATCTGGTGCCGGCGACGCCGAGATAGCCGACGCCGATCGTAACAGGGTCAGCGGCGAGCGCACTCGTCGCGGCGACACCCAAGCCGATCAGGCCGACCAACCATCGGATCATGTTTCCTCCGGACGATCTCTCCGGCTTGACCGCCGGTGGAGAATTGTCTCTGCTAAAGCATGACCGATTTGTCAGGGCATGCAACCCCGCATTTCGTCCTCGCACGCGCGGGGACTGGAATCACGATCCTGCGAGCGCTGCTATGTCTCGCTGCATTGTTGTTGATGGGGTCGGTCGCGCTTGCCGACCCGCCGAAACTGGCGGTGTTCGATTTCGAGCTGATCGACACCAGCCTGCCTGGCGAGTTCTACGGCTCGCGGCTTGAAGAGGCGCGGCTGGAGCGCATCAGCGAGCAGCTGCGCAAGGAACTGGCTGACTCAGGCAAGTTCCAGCTGCTCGACATCGGGCCAATCAGGGATGCCGCCCGTCACGCGAACTTGCAGGCCTGCGGCGGCTGCGACCTCAAGCTCGCCGGCCAGCTCGGTGCCGATCTCGAGATCACCGGCCTGGTGCAGAAGGTCTCGAACCTGATCATCAACCTGAACATCTATCTGCGCGACGTGAAGACCGGCAACATGGTCACGGTTGCCAGCGCCGACATGCGCGGCAACAGCGACGAAGCGTGGACGCGCACGATGAGCTATCTGATCCGCAACCGCCTGCTGGCGCCGAATTACGGCAAGCCGGAGTAAGGGCTCTTACCCTCCCCTCCAGGGCCCCTCCAGGGGAGGGTAAGAAGGATCACGCCGTCAATCTCTCCGCGTGCCAGTGCAGATGATCGCTCATGAAGGTCGAGATGAAATAATAGCTGTGGTCGTAGCCCGCCTGACGCCGCAGCGTCAGCGGGATGCTCGCCTTGGTGCAGGCGGCTTCGAGCAGTTCCGGCTTGAGCTGCTCTTTCAGGAAATTGTCGGCTTCCCCGATATCGACCAGGAAGCCAGAAAACTTGGCGCCGTCCTCGATCAGCGCCACCGTGTCGTGGCTGCGCCAGGCGTCCTTGTTCGGCCCGAGATAACCGGTCAACGCCTTGATGCCCCAGGGCACGAGCGAGGGCGCCACGATCGGGGCGAAAGCGCTTGCCGCGCGAAATCGGTGCGGATTGCGCAAGGCTACCGTCAGCGCACCGTGGCCGCCCATCGAATGGCCCATCACCGACTGCCGCTTGGCGTCGACCGGAAAATTCGCCGCCACCAGATTCGGCAGCTCGTCCGTCACGTAGCTCCACATGCGATAGTTGCGGGAGAACGGCTCTTGCGTCGCGTCGACGTAGAAGCCGGCGCCCAGGCCGAAATCATAGGCGTTGTTGGCATCACCCGGCACGTCGGGCCCGCGCGGGCTGGTATCGGGCGCGACGAAGATCAGGCCGAGCTCGGCGCAGGCTTTGCGGAATTCGCCCTTTTCGGTGACATTGGCATGCGTGCAGGTGAGCCCGGAAAGATACCAGACCACGGGCAGCTTGGCGCCGTCCGCATGCGGCGGAATATAGACCGAGAACGTCATGTCCGTTCCGGTCGTCTGGCTCGCGTGGCGATAGACACCCTGGACGCCGCCATAGGATTTGTTGGTCGAGACAGTCTGAATCGTCATGCCCAAAGCTCCGTGGCATCTCGCCACATCAAGATTTGCAACGCTTGTGTGACCGAAATTTGTGGCGATGTCAGGCAACGCCGCTGTCGATCGCCAGCCGCACCAGCTCGACCGAGGTCTTCACGCCCAGCTTCTGGCGCATAATCGAGGACGTGTTGGCCACCGTCTTGTAGGACGATTGCACCAGCCAGGCGATCTCGGACAGACTTTTTCCGGCGCTGAGCAGCCGCAGGATTTCCATCTCGCGTGCGTTCAGCTTCGACAGCGGGCTTTGCGCCAGCGCCGGTCCCGCAAAGGCAATGCTGCGCGCGATCGCGCTCGGGAGGTACGTGCCGCCGCCGCCGACGGCGCGGATCGCCTCGACGAGGTCGTCGGGGTCGCCGGTCTTGGAGACGTAGCCCTTGGCGCCGCATTCGATCGCCCGCGCGGCAAAGGCGGGATCGTCGTTCATGCTGAACATGATGATGCGGGCCTCGGGCGCGCGCTCGAGGATGCGGCGCGCGAGCTCGAAGCCGGAGACGGTCGGCAGGTTGATGTCGATGATGCAGAGGTCGGGGCGTTCGACGATGAACACGCACTCGCCGTCTTCCGCGTCGGCAGCCTCCAAAATCTCGATCTCGCCCTCGTCGGCCAGCACGGCACGGCAGCCGGAGGCGACGATGGGATGATCGTCGACGATCAGAATGCGCATAGGCGTTCCCCGCGACAGCGCGTTCTCCCTGATAGAAACTGCCTGTTCTGCGCCGCATGAGGCCGACCACGCAAGACGCGCGCGTCTCATGTCGCCTCATGCAACCCGGCCGGGATTGCTGTACGCTTCCGATTAGATATCCGCCGCTTCGCCTCTGTCAACGTCATCGGAGAGGCGGGGCAGAACCTTCGCGGGGCACGAGCGATACCAATGTGGCAAAATCTTTCCTTGCGCGGGCGCATCAACCTGTTGCTGGCGCTGCTGCTGGCGCTGGGGTTGGCCGTCAATATCGGCCGTCAAGTCGCGGAGGCGGGGCCGCGCGTGCAGGCCGAGGACCAGAGCGTGATCCGGCTCGCACGCGAGTTCATCGAGATGATTGTGGCGGACCTGAACGAGGCGCCCGATCCGGACGCCCGGCTGAAACAGATTGCGCGCGATCTCAGTCGTCTGCGCCATGTCAGCATCGCGCTCCATGACGCCGGCGGAAATCCGCTGACGCCGCCCCGGGCCGATGCCGACGCCGATACGCGCGGACCGCCGGCTTGGTTCGTCAGCCTGGTTCATCCCGAGCAGACCGCGGTCAGCGTGCCCGTCTCGATCCATGGCAAGCCCGGCTCGCTCGTGATCACCTCGCATCCGAACGACGAGATTGCCGAGATCTGGGACAGCATCGTGACCCAGCTCGAGGTCGGCTCGGTCATCGCGGTGGTGCTGTTCCTGGTGATGATGAATGTGGTCGGCCGGGCTCTGGCGCCGCTCCAGACGTTGGCCGAGACAATGGCCGAGATCGAGGGAGGGCATTATGACGCGCGGGTCACCCCAGGCGGTGCGCCCGAACTCGCCGCGATCTGCGGCAAGCTCAATCATCTCGCAGCAGCGCTGGGTGAGGCGGTCGAGGACAAGCGGCGCCTTGCCGAGCGTGCGGTGTCGCTCCAGGACGTCGAGCGCAAGGAGATCGCGCGCGAGCTGCATGACGAGTTCGGACCGTATCTGTTCTCGCTGCGCGCGCATGCCAGCGCGCTGGCGAAGCTGGCGGACGGGCGGGCGCCGAGTGCGGAGGCGGTGCGAAAGCACGGCAGCGCCTTGCTGGAGCAGATCAACGCGCTCCAGCAGTTCACCCGCCGCGTGCTGGAGCGCCTCCGGCCCGTCGGCCTCGCCGAGCTTGGCCTGCGCCAGGCGCTCGAATCGCTATCGCGGCTATGGCGGGAGTCGCATCCCGAGGTCAGCATCGAGACCTCGATCTCGCCGGCGTTGGGCGCGACGGGCGAGACTGCCGACCTCACCATCTACCGCATCGTGCAAGAGGCGCTCACGAACGTGTTCCGCCATGCCGGCGCGACCGCGGTCAACGTCATCATCGAGCCGGCCGGGCAGCACGGGCGCGACGGCCGCGTCTGCGCCCGGGTACGGGTCAGCGACAATGGCCACGGCATGGAGCCGGGTCAGAAGCTCGGCTTCGGTCTCGTCGGCATGCGCGAGCGGATCCTGGCGCTGGGCGGCACCCTCAATGTCGTCTCTGGCGAGAACGGTTTGACCGTGGAGGCGCTGGTTCCGACGGCGGCGGCCTGATCGCGCCCGAAAAACGATCGGGAAAAATTCCCGATTTCATCGGGAAAACGAGCGCGGATATCGTCCGATCTTTTGTGGCTGGCGCACTCATTGCGGCCGAATACACTCATCTCGACCGAACGGCGGAAAATCACAACAGCCGGTCGTCACGGATGGGAAGGCGGAGATGGGCAAGGATCTCTGGTTCAAGCGTCGTTTATTGATGGCGTCGATCTCGACGGGGCTGGTGTCCGGGTTGTTCGCGCACCCTGCCGCGGCCGCGCAGGACGAGGAGACGAACGTTCAGAACCTGCCACCGGTCGAGGTGACCGCGCCACCGTCGGCGACGAGGCGCACGACGCCGTCGCGACCGGTCGCACGCATCGGGACACCGGGGTCCGCCAGCCCCAGGACGCGCATTTACGTCTATCCGACCGCGCCGGGCACCGGCAGAGGTCTTGATGTTGACAAGGTCCCGTCGGCGATCAACGCTGTTGATGCCAGCCAGATCAAGCGCACCGGCTCGCTGAACGTGACCGACGCACTGCGCGACAACATCGCCGGCGTCAACATCAGCGAAGTCACCGGCAATCCGTTTCAGCCCGACGTCGAATTCCGCGGCTTCGTCGCTTCGCCCGTGACCGGCACGCCGCAAGGCCTTGCGGTGTACCAGAACGGCGTCCGCATCAACGAAGCCTTCTCCGACGCCGTCAATTGGGACCTGATCCCCACCGCCGCGATCAGGTCCGTGACGCTGGTAACCAACAATCCCGCCTTCGGTCTCAATGCGCTGGGCGGTGCCATCAACCTGCAAATGAAGGACGGCTTCACCTATCAGGGTGCGGAGCTCGATGTCATGGGGGGCTCGTTCGGCCGCATCCAGGGCTCGGCGCAATGGGGCAAGCAGGTCGACAAGAATTACGCCGTCTACGGCGCGCTCGAAGGCATGCACGACAACGGCTTCCGCAACTTCTCCCGATCGGACGTGCGGCGCTTCTACGGCGATGTCGGCTACAAGGCGGGCGACAGCGAATTTCACGCCAACATGGGAGTGGCCAAAAACGATTTCGGCGCCAGCGCCACTGTTCCCGCCGAGCTGCTCGAAAAATATTGGGGCGCGACCTACACCACACCGCAGACCACCTCGAACCGCGTTGGCTATCTCAACTTGACCGGAAAGGTCGATGCGACGCCGACCTGGACGCTCGAAGGCACTGCGCATGTGCGCCGCTACGAGCAGAAGATCGTCGACGGAAACCCGACCGATGCGCAGGAGTGCGGTGCAGATCCGACGCTGCTGTGCTTCGGCGATGACATCACGCCCGCAAACGGCGTGAACGGCGTGCGGCTTGCCAATCCGTTTGCGCCGGGAACGATCCTTGGCGAGATCGACCGGGGCACCATCCGTTCGACCAGCTTCGGCGTTTCGGGACAGGCCACCAACACCGATCAGCTGTTCGGGCACGACAACCGCTTCGTGATGGGCGCAACCTATGACGCCGGTGTCACGCGCTACAACGCCACCGCCGAGATCGGCTCGATTGCAGAAAATTACGCCGTCAGCGGCGGCGGTGTCTTCCTGGGGCCGACCGGCTTACCAAATCCCGTTGCCGGTCCTGTCTCGCTGCGGACCGTCAACCAATATAACGGCCTTTACGCGATGGACACGTTCAACGTCACGGATGCCTTCGCCATCACCGGCGGCGGTCGCTTCAACGTGGCGCGCATCACGCTGGAAGATCAGCTCGGCACTGCGCTCAACGGCGATCACACCTTCACCCGCTTCAACCCGGTGATCGGCGGCACCTACAAGATCACGCCCGAGCTGACTGCTTATGCCGGCTATTCCGAGGCCAACCGCGTGCCGACGCCGCTCGAGCTCGGCTGCTCCGATCCAGCCCGTCCCTGCCTGATCGCAGCGTTTCTCGTCTCCGATCCGCCGCTGAACCAGGTCGTGTCGAAGACCGTGGAAGCGGGCCTGCGCGGCACCAGGGAGCTGAACATCGGCACGCTCGGATGGAAGATCGGCGGCTTCCGAGCCACCAATCATGACGACATCCTTGCGGTACCCGCCGTCGGGCGCACAGGCTTCGGTTATTTTTCCAATGTCGGCCGGACGCGGCGCCAGGGGCTCGAAGCCGAAGTCAACATCAAGTCTCCGACGCTCCAGGTCCAGGCGAGCTACGCCTTCGTCGACGCGCGCTTCCTTGACCCGCTCGAACTCGGCTCGGAAAGCCCGTTTTCCGATCCGGCCACCGAGACCATCCGGGTCCTGCCCGGCAACCAGATCCCCGCGGTCCCGCGCCATCGCGTCAAGGTCGGCGTCGATTACGCCGTGACCGACGTCTGGAAGGTCGGCGGCAACGCGCTGTTCGTCTCCAGCCAGTATCTGGTCGGCGACGAGTCCAACCAATACGCGAAGCTGCCGTCCTATACGGTCTTTAACCTCCACACTTCCTATCAGGTCGCAAAGAACGTCCAGCTCTACGGCCGCATCGACAACGTCTTCGACAAGCGTTACGCGACCTACGGACAGTTCTTCGACCGCGAGGCCGTGCCCAATTTCACCAATGGCGGCGCAGAATTCACCGACCCGCGCTCGCTCAGCCCGGCAAGGCCGCGGGCGTTCTATGCGGGCATGCGGGTGACGTTCTAGGCGTGCTCGATGCACTGCCTTCCGCTATCGCCTGAGGCGGACTCGCACCGGCACTGCGGCTCTCCGGGAATTGGCGGAGGAATACCGGCGCTGGGCCGACAGCCAAGGGAGGAGAGGCCAAGCTCTGCAGCCCGAAACGGCGAGCGGACAAACTAAATCGGACGCGTTCCGAGATCGGTGCTAGACACGGGGATGATGAAATTCCTTATGATTGCGCTCATCACCACAGGTCCGGTCCTCGCTCAAGTCAGTTCCACTCAAAACCCGCCCTTTACCGATCGCGAACAGGTTAAGCATGACCGCGCGAAAGCGGCCGAGGCCGAAAAGAGTGCACCCACAACGCGGCCCTGGGATCGTGACGCGGACGGCAAGCGCCCGTGGGATCAAAAGCCCTCGAAGCCCTGACAGATCGATGTCGCGCCCGGCGCCATGCGCTCGAACTCCGTTCGATGCTTCTGGAGATAGCAAGGCCTGCGTCCGCGTGTTGAATGTCGTCGCGAGCCGGCACATCTGCCGATTTGCGCCGGAAGCGAGAAGGAAAGTGATGATTCTGGCGTGATTCTAGGCCACGACCTGCACTTCCGGCATGTGATCGTCTTTAAGTTTCGGCGATGGCGTTGAAGGCGACTATCGCGCCGGCTTCCTCGAACGCTTCTTGGGTGCCGGCAAAGCTATTCGAACAGCTTCATCGGCCGCTTCCTTGGCCTCGCGCACCTCGCGGAGCCGCGCCATGTTCTTGCGAATTTCGATAGCCTGTCTTTCGGCGTCCGCCAATGCGCGCGCTCCCTCTTCGGCGGCCAGCTGCTTACGATTTAGGCGCGCGATGCCTTCGGGTGACAGGTCTGCCGATTTCTTGGCGCTCATTGCTCACCCGGCCTGGCAAACGACAAAACCCGCTCAATCCGAAGATCGAGCGGGCAGGGGGGCCGTTTCAGTACATCCGTGAAACGGCGCCACGATATCAAGCCAGCGAGAGGTTCTCAGCGCTGACTTTGCCTCGCATCTTGTCGGTCTTGACCTCGAAATTGACCTTTTGGCCTTCTCCGAGGCCCGCCAGACCGGCGCGCTCGACGGCGCTGATGTGAACGAACACATCGTTGCTACCATCGTTCGGCTGAATGAAACCGAAGCCCTTTTGGCCGTTGAACCACTTCACAGTACCTGTCGTCATTTTCTTCTCCAAAGCGCGCGAACGCGTTCCGCGCGACAATCACGCGGTTATCTTCAACTTCGTCGATGTCTTTGGAAAAGGAGCCCGCGGGCGCATTCAACAAGGCACAGCGGCTAATCGAACAAGGTCAATATACATCACATTCCCGATTTCGCAAGGACGCAAGCCAATTTGTATCTGCGAGGCTCCCCGGGTGTTCCGATCGCAGCACTTCGGGTGTGTCTGCCGGCCTGCAAGCAAGACGTTAGCGATTGACAGCACAGCACGACAGTGGTCACGTTGGTGTCACCAAGATGCATCGCTGTGACAAGCAGATCGGCTCGTCCGAAGCCGCGACGAATGTCGCCGCCGCTATCCTCAAAAATCGCAATGAAGCTCCTGCGCAATTGGCTGCCCTGCAGGACGTGTCGCATTCGCAGCCCCCAGCGAGGATGATCAATTGCACGTACTTGTCAGAGACAACAACGTTGACCAGGCGCTCCGCGTTCTCAAGAAGAAGATGCAACGCGAGGGCGTCTTCCGGGAAATGAAACAGCGGCGTTCCTACGAAAAGCCGTCGGAGCGAAAGACCCGCGAGAAATCCGAAGCCATCCGCCGGGCCCGCAAGCTCGCTCGCAAGCAGGCGATCAGGGAGGGCTTGCTGCCCGCGCCGCCCAAGAAGAAGCCGTTCGAGCGCAAGGCGCCACTGCCGGAGATCAAGGCGCGCGCGGAGTAGAAAGAATCCTCGTTCCGGAGATTCCGCAGCAACGGCATGTCCGGTCTCATAACATAATGGCGGCGTCACCTGTGACGTCGCAAGAAGGCCGGTCGCGGTGCTGTCGTTGCTTATGACCTGAAATCGATGCCTCGCAGCACAATGCCTGGCGGCGTGCCCTCGAACTCCGTCGCACGATATTTGCTCGCCGCGCATGCTTCGATGCGATCCCGCAATCGGCTGAACTGGGCCTCCCGCTGCTCGGGTTTGACTTGCGGGCCGCGCTCGAGGTCGTCCATCGCAGAAGTCGAGATCGCGCAAGGAATCTCCCGGGCACCGTCATGCATCGAGAACCGGACGATCATTCGGTCGTATTCGTGGCTGATAAAGCGGCCGCTGGTCAATGTCATGGCTTGCTCCGTTACCTGATTGCGGCATGTCGAGAATGCGGGGCGGCCGTCGTTCGCCTCAGACCTCGCCCGACAGCCGGGCGAAATCGTCGAACAGTGCTGCCACTAGCGCGCGATGGCGCGTATCCTCGGAAGGCAGACTTGCAGCATAGAGGTTGAGCAGATGGCGCGCCTTCACTGCCGCCTCTGGCCAGGACGCGGCTGGCACCGTCATCATGCGGTTTTCGAGATCGGCTTCACGCTCGCGCAGCTCGCGGAGATGCGCCTCGACGTCAGCCAACGCACGGCGCAGGTCGGTTGCCTTCTGCGCGGCCATGCCGCGATGCTTATCGAGATCGACCGGCCGGTCAGTCATTGGTGATGCTCGCGTCCGCGGCTTGTGCGTTCGCAAGATCGATCGAGCCGATCGACAGCATCTCCGTGGCGCCGCAAGCGCCTTCGGCGGGCACCGTGATCATCGTGGCAATGCGGCGATAGGCCGAGAAGGTCAGGCCCTCGATCGTCTCCTCGTCTGTGACGACCTCATCGGCGCCGGCCGGTAAGGTGCGCTCGATGCCGCGGATGCGGAACGGATGCTTGAACTTGACGGTTTCTCGCCGCGAGCGGATGGTCATGCACGCCTGCCTTTCGCAAGTGAAGCCCCAACCGATGCTGGCTGTCGCGACCATGCGCCCTTCGCATGGCAATAGCCAGCACTATCGTGACCAGCCGGCAAATGAAGATGTCGCGGCGGAGCCGTCGCCCGCGTGGCATTTAACGCTCGCTATTGGCTCGGCGCGGGCGTAGCCTCGCCACCATCACCGCACATCTCAACGGCTTCGACCGGTGATGAGGGTCACGTGTGCTCCCGCCGAAGGCCTCGCAGGAGCATTCGATGTCGCGCGTTCGCATCTCGGAATGGATCGTGCCGCCGGTGATCGTTCCGTTGTTTTTGCTGCTTCTCGTATGCGGAGCCGCCGTCCTCAATGGCTAGGACAACCCGCGTGCCATATCTGGTCAGCGGAACCAACGAATACGGCAGCTCCAATCTCGGCCGCGGCAGTGCAACGGTCGCGCTGCGGCTCGCGCGAAAACTGCTGCGCGAAGGCTACATGGACGTCAGGGTCTGCACTCCGCGTGGACGGGTGCTGCAGTCGAACGAACTCGACGAACTCAAACCACCAAAGGAGAGCGACATGGCGAAGGGCCAGCAACGCGGCAATCGCGAAGCCAAGAAGCCGAAGAAGGAAAAGGCCAAGGTGATCGCTGCGGCGCCGAACCGCAAGGAAGCCGCTTGGCAGCCGGATTTCGGGACGGTGAAAAAGAAGTAGCGAGGAACGAGGCCGAACGGACGGGCAAGCGCTCGAGGCGCCGCCCGAATTGACTCTCCTAGTTAACTCGCAACTTCTGATGTCGCCTGTTCGTCCATAGCGGACGGCGCGTCGGCGTTCCATTTCTGCTCTTCCCAAGTGACATCGCTTGATTGGAAATCGAGAGCGGCCGCCGGTTTCGGCCGGACGGCACAAGATCGCCACCCTGAATTCATCGCCGCCGTATTGATGTTTAACCAAGCAGAAACCATCGCGAATGATCCGAAAATTTTAACGAAACCCCCCGGCCGGTTCTGCGTCGTTTCGTCGGAGGGCCCGTCCAATGACAGAGCACCAGTTGCGAGAGCAGGAATTCCAGATCGCGCGTTATCGGCGCCTGGAGCGGGAAGTGACAGATCCGCTCGCCGCATGTCTGCTTCACAGCATCATCGAGGAGCTCGAGGCCGAGCTGCGGAGGGACCAACCGGATTTGCACGGGCCGCGCGATTAACCCTTTCTTAGCACTAATGCTGCGGACTATCCCCTCGGGAATACCAGGGGGAAATGGCTCCCATGCTGAAGGACGGCACCTACGCGGCTTGGTACAAGACGCCGCTCGACCAGGGCACCGGCATCGTCCATGTCGCAGACGGACAAATCTGGGGCCGCGACAGCCTGATGACGTATCATGGCTCCTGTCACGTCGATGGCGATCGCTTCACCGCTACGGTATCGACCAAGCGCCATACCGACGGCCGCGTAACGGTCTTCGGCAACGACGATGAGCTCACGCTGCACATCGAGGGAAGCTGCCCCGGCAAGATCGCGAGCTACACGGCGACGGCCGTACAAGTCCCGGGAATGATCCTCCAGGGCACGCTCATCCTGACCGAACAGCAGCCACCGGCACCTGAACGAGAACGAGCCGGGCAGATGCCGGAGTTCAATCCCGACAAGCTGCCGAAGTTGCCGAAGCGCTCGCGCTGAGCGCATGCGCCATCGCGACGAAACCGCTCGTCGAAGCCTTGCCACCTAACGCCCTGCAAACTTCAGGAATGGCGACGCAGAATCCCCCGCGCTCACCAACCAGGGGGAGACGTTTCGCGCTGAATGCGGCGACGTCCTGAGTCAGTTGGCTGCTCCAGCGAGGCGAGGCAAAATCATTTTTCCTCCCTCCAACCCCGGGCGAGTATCGCCGCTTGTTGCAACGTGATGCTTCGGACCAGCGGATCCGCATGACGATGCACGAGTTGCCAATCCGTGCCATCCTTGCGGTAGACTTCAGTCACGCGCAGCGACCAGTCTTGAGCCGCCAACCCGCCCACCTCGGCCCGCTGGTGTTCGACCATGACGAGAACGACGAGCTCGTTCGACGCATAGGTTTGCAAAACCTCGAGTTCGGTTTCGCCTTCCCTGAAGTATCGCGATAGGTCAGCCAAGCGCTTGGGGCCGGCGTCGAATCCGCGACTTGCAGGACCGCCGAAGGGCTGCATCAGCGTGAAATCCGGCGCAATGCGGACAAGCTGGAACCAGCGATCCATGTCGCCACGCATGAAGGCGGCATTCTTCTCGCGGGCGCGTTCGATGAGGCTGGCTATCGCGTCGTTCCCGGCGGCGGCATCGGCCGAAAGCTGAACGGACAGAGGAAGTGCAGCCGTAGCGGTCATCATCGAGCGCCGCGACATCATCTCCGGCGAGCCTGGCGATTTGTTCACCCCGGGCGGTCTCTCGGTCATTTCACGACTCCTGATCGAACGACGAGCGAGCCCAATCCATGCGGCCTTGATCTTGATGAATCCAGCGATATGATTTCAGCAATATGCTGAACAAAATTGATCTATCCAGGATTGATCTGAATCTGCTCGTGCTCTTCCGCGTCGTTCTGGAAGAACGTCATGTCGCGCGGGCAGCCGCTCGGCTGAGCCTGACGCCGTCGGCTGTCAGCCATGCGCTTGGCCGGCTTCGACTTCTGCTGAACGATCCGCTGTTCCTGCGGACACCGAAGGGCGTCGTTCCAACGGCGCGGGCATTGGAGCTTGGGGAGCCGGTGGCCGAGATCATCGCGCGCGTCGAACAGCTGATCCGGTCGGCTGCGCCGTTCGACCCTGTGAAAAGCAGCCGTCGGTTCACGATTGGCGCCCCCGACGCCGTACTGGTCTCCACAACCGTTCCGCTCTTGCGTTCGATCGCGACTGCGGCACCTCACATTGACATCGGGCTGATCCATCTGATGCCCGCGCCGCGCGGCGGCGCGATCGGAGAGCCCTGGCATCAAAGTCTCGACATGCTCGAAACACGCGAGCTCGATATCGCAATGCTGCCGCTGCCGGCGGTATCACCGCGTTTCGAGGCGCGCAGGCTCTATGACGAGGAGTTCGTGCTGGCCATGCGCAGGGGACATCCTTTGGAAAGAGCTTCACCCCGTGTTGCATTTTCGCAATCACAGCACCTGCTGGTGTCTCTCAGCGGTGAACCGCGTGGTTTCGTCGACGAGATGTTGGCCAAGCGTGGCCTCGAACGCCGCATCGCCCTGACGGTCCCGAATTTCATGATGGCGCTTGTCCAGCTTTCTGGGTCTGATCTGATCGCAGCGTTGCCGCGCCGACTGATGGAGCACCACGCCGGCCGCTTCGGCTTGGTATTTGTCGAGCTGCCTTTCGCGCGCAAACCGGATACGATCCGGGCCATCGCAACCAAGGCAGCGATGAGGGACGCGGGCATCGCCTGGCTGATGCAGGTTGTAGTCGGTTCAGTCGGAACAGCCCGGAGCTAAGAAACGCCGGCCCTGAACACGAGAGGTGTTCATCCGACGCAGGAAAATGGACGGCATCGTGCTGCTGCGCCCTCTACGCTTGCCGGATCTGGGTCCTCCCACATGCGCTTCTCAAACGGCCCGGAACTGTTCATTGTGCCGGGCCGAAACGAAGAAGCGGAGCAGCATCAATGTCGGACAAGGTCTCGCGTCGCCAGTTTGCCAAGCTGGCGGGATTGTCCGCAGCCGGAGTTGCGAGTCCCCTTGAAGCTCTCGAGGTCAAGCCGGCATCGCCGCCGCGCGGAAACGGCTTCCCCGCAGGCTTCCTCTGGGGCACGGCGACGTCGTCCTATCAGGTCGAGGGTGCGGTCAACGAGGATGGGCGAGGGGCCTCGATCTGGGACAAGTTTGTCCGCATCCCCGGCAAGATTGAGGACGGCACCAATGGCGACCGCGCCAACGAGCATTATCAACGCTACAAGGAGGATGTCGCGCTGATCAAGGAGCTCGGCTGCAAGGCCTATCGTTTCTCGGTGGCCTGGCCGCGGGTGTTTCCGGACGGCGACGGCAAGCCCAATCCGAAGGGGCTCGACTTCTACAACCGCCTGATCGACGAGCTCCTCAAGAACGGCATCGAGCCGTGGCTGACACTCTATCATTGGGACCTGCCGCAATCGCTCCAGGACCGTTTTGGCGGCTGGCGCTCGACCGAGACCTGCAAGATCTTCGGCGACTATGCGGCCTATGTCGCCAAGCATCTGACCGACCGGGTCAAGAACGTGTTCACGCTGAACGAGAGCGGCCGCTTCGTCTATTTTGGCTACGGCATCGGCATCGACGCGCCGGGCTTGACGCTGCCGCAGGCCGAGGTCAACCAGATCAGGCACAACAGCGCGCTCGCGCACGGGCTCGCCGTGCAGGCCGTGCGCGCCCATGGCCGCCGCGGCACCCGCGTAGGGCCGGCCGAGAACATCGACGCCTGCGCGCCCGCGATCGACACGCCGGAGAACGTCCGCGCCGCGGGAATCGCTCTGCGCGAGATGAATGCCGGCTATCTCAACGTCATCATGACGGGCAAATATACCGACGCCTTCCTGAAATTCGCCGGGCCCAACGCGCCGAAATACACCGATGCGGAGCTGAAGATCATCTCCTCGCCGGTCGATTTCCTTGGCCTCAACATCTACGCCCCGCAGAACTATGTGGTGGCTTCCGACCAGGGTGCCGGCTTCATGCCGCTGCCGATGCCGAAATCGTTCCCGCACATGAACTCGGACTGGCTGCGCGTCGGTCCCGAGACGATCTACTGGGTCCCGAAGCTGGCTGCGAAGATCTGGAAGACCGACGCAATCTATATCAGCGAGAACGGCACCTCCAGCGATGACGTCGTCACGGCGGACGGCAAGATCTACGACACCGATCGCATCATGTATCTGCGCAACTATCTCGCCCAGCTCCAGCGCGCCACCACTGAGGGTGTGCCGGTGCGCGGCTACTTCCTCTGGAGCCTGATGGACAACTTCGAATGGGTGTACGGGTTGAACAAGCGCTTCGGCCTCTATCACGTCAATTTCGACACCCAGGTCCGCACCCCAAAGCTCAGCGCCAGCTTCTACCGCAACGTGATCGCGAACAACGCGGCGGGTGTGTGAGCGCCTTGTTCCCGTGTAGGTCCATGACGTCGCTGCGGCTTTCGCGCCATCGCTCAGATCGCATGCCCCTAGCCCGATTTTACGCGTAGCGGAAAATCCGGGTGAGGGGTGCACACGCCACGCATTGACTCACCTGGCCCCCTAATTCACAACGCCTCTCAACATCCATAAACAAGAGGACAACGCCAATGGTTGACGCGCTCATCATAGATGCCTGCCGCACCCCGCGGGGCATCGGCAAGGCCGGCAAGGGAGCACTCTCGGGCATTCATCCGCAGCAACTGGGTGCAACCGTGCTGCGCGCGCTTGCCGAGCGCACCGGCATCGATACCGCCGATGTCGACGACATCGTCTGGGGCTGCAGCGCGCAGGTCGCGACGCAAGGCGGTGATCTCGGGCGGATGTCGGCGCTGGATGCCGGCTATGACGTGCGCGCGAGCGCGGTGACGCTCGACCGCTTCTGCGGCTCCGGCATCACCAGCGTCAACATGGCCGCCAGCTCGATCATGGCGGGCGCCGAAGACCTCGTCATCGCCGGCGGCTGCGAGATGATGTCGATGGAGGGGCGGCGCGGCTCTGGTCCGATGATGATGGACAGCGGCAATCTTCGCCTGCGGGCGCGGCACCCGCAGTCGCATCAGGGCGTCTGCGCCGATGCCATCGCGACGCTGGAGGGTATCACGCGGCAGGACGTCGACGCGCTCGGGCTGGAGAGCCAGAAACGGGCAGCGCATGCGATCGCGAACGGCCACTTCAAGAAGAGCCTCGTGCCCGTCCAGCGCGAGGACGGCAGCCTTGCGCTCGACCATGAAGAATATCCGCGCCCGCAGACCACGATGGAGGGGCTGAGCAGCCTGAAACCGGCGTTCTCCGCCGTCGCCGACTATGCGCTCGACGATAAGGGCACGACCTATCGCGGCTTGATCCTGCAAAAGTATCCCGAGCTCGAAATCGACTTCGTGCACCACGCCGGCAACTCGTCCGGCGTTGTCGACGGCGCCGCCGCAATCCTGCTGGCCTCGCCGGCCTACGCCAAGGCACATGGCCTCAAACCGCGCGCCCGCGTCGTGGCGATGGCCAACATGGGGGACTCGCCGACCCTGATGCTGAACGCGCCGGTCCCGGCGACGCGCAAGGTGCTGGCGAAGGCGGGGCTGACCGTCGATGACATTGACCTGTTCGAGATCAACGAGGCCTTTGCGGTGGTTGCGGAAAAATACATCCGCGATCTCAGGCTCGATCGCGCCAAGGTCAACGTCAATGGCGGCTCGATCGCGCTCGGCCATCCCATCGGCGCGACCGGCTCGATCCTGATCGGCACCGTACTCGACGAGCTCGAACGGCGCGACCTTAAGCGCGGTCTCGTGACCATGTGCGCCGCCGGCGGCATGGCGCCGGCGGTCATCATCGAGCGCATCTAGCCCTTATATTTCAGGGTGAATCGCGACCGGCCTCCGGCAAAGAGGCCGGTCGTCGCTTGTCGAAAGCATCGAATCAGCTTTAGCAAGGTGGCTTGCGGGCCTTTGAAACAAGGCAAAAACCGCTGCCTGAGGCTCCTTTCGCTCCGGAAGCAGCTAAAATGCAGGGTTTTTTGCCACAGAGGGCCAAAAAAGCCCGTAAAAACCGCGACAAAACTGTGCAGAAGGCTATAGGCCTTCGCCGGTTGGTCTAATATGCAACCGGCAACGAATCAGAGGAGACACGATGCCAACCCAAATGTCGAAATCGCAGCTGATCGAAAAGATTGCGACCGCCACCGAGCTTTCCAAGCGTGACGTCAAGAGCGTTATGGAGACGCTGACCGACGTCGGTCACAAGGAGCTCAAGAAGAACGGCCTGTTCCTGGTGCCGGGCTTCGCCAAGTTCGTGGTCATCAAGAAGCCCGCGACCAAGGCGCGCAAGGGTACCAACCCGTTCACGGGTGAAGAGATGATGTTCAAGGCCAAGCCGGCCCGGAAGATCGTCCGCGCCCGCCCGGTCAAGGCTGCCAAGGACGCCGTGGCCTGACAACGCAAAGGCCCCCTCAGTCCGAGGGGGCCTTTTATTTGGGGCTGCCGCGAGGGCTTGAGACGGAGGGCTCAACCCTTGCGGCGCTTCACCCGGACCGGGACCGGCTCGAGCCGCGGTCCTGGCGCCGCAAGCGCATCGCGCACCCGGTCGATGGCGCGATCGAGCAGCTGGCGCAGCCGCTGCGTTGTCCGCGATCGCTTCGCTCTTTCCAGCAATCCGCTCATCACCGTTACTCCGCAGCTTCGACCTTGGCGTCAGCCGGCTCGAGCGCCGCGGCGATGGCTTCGTCCACGCGCTCCAGCCAGATGAATTCGAGGTTGTCCCGCGCGCTCTTCGGGATCTCGTCGTAGTCCCGTTTGTTGCGCGCTGGCAGCATCACCCGCTTCAATCCGGCAGCGGCGGCCGCCACCACCTTCTCCTTGATGCCGCCGACAGGCAGCACCAGGCCGCGCAGCGAGATCTCGCCGGTCATCGCGGTGTCGCTGCGCACCGTGCGATTGGTGAGCAGGGACGTCAGTGCCGTGAACATCGCAACGCCCGCGCTCGGTCCGTCCTTCGGGGTCGCGCCCGCGGGAACGTGAACGTGGATGTCGCTCTTCTCGAACAGCTGCGGATCGATGCCGAGCTGGGTGGCTTTGCTCTTCACCAGCGTCAGCGCAGCCTGCACGCTCTCGCGCATGACGTCGCCGAGCTGACCGGTCAGGATCAGCCCGCCCTTGCCCGGCACGCGCGTCGCCTCGATGAACAGGATGTCGCCGCCGACCGGCGTCCACGCAAGGCCGGTGGCAACGCCCGGAACGCTGGTGCGCAGCGCGATCTCGCCTTCGAAGCGCGGCTGGCCGAGCACGATGGCGATGTCTTTCGGGCCCACCACGATCTTTGCAGCGGTGCCCTCGGCGACCTGCACCGCGGCATGCCGGAACACCTTGCCGATCTCGCGCTCGAGGTTACGCACGCCGGCCTCGCGGGTGTAGCCCTTGACGATCAGCTTCAGCGCCTCCGGCTCGATCTCGGCCTGTTCGGCCGAGAGGCCGTTGGCCTCCAGCTGGCGCCGCACCAGGTAGCGCCGCGCGATCTCCAGCTTCTCGTCCTCGGTGTAGCCGGCGAGGCTGATCAACTCCATGCGGTCCAGGAGCGGACCCGGGATCTGATCCAGCATGTTGGCGGTCGCGATGAACACCACGCGCGACAGGTCGAAGGGCACGCCCAGGTAATTGTCCCGGAACGTCCCGTTCTGCTCGGGGTCGAGCACCTCCAGCATGGCGGCGGAAGGGTCGCCCTGCACACCGCGACCCATCTTGTCGATCTCGTCGAGCATCATCACGCAGTTGCGGGCGCCCGCCTTCTTGATGCCCTGGATGATGTTGCCGGGCAGCGCGCCGATATAGGTGCGCCGGTGGCCGCGGATCTCCGCCTCGTCATGCACGCCGCCTAAGCTGACGCGCACGAAGGGGCGATCCATCGCGCGTGCGATGGATTGGCCGAGCGAGGTCTTGCCGACTCCAGGCGGGCCGACGAAGCACAGGATCGGCGCCTTGCCCTGCGGGGCGAGCTTGCGCACCGCCAGATATTCGATGATCCGGCTCTTGATCTTCTCCAGGCCGAAATGATCGGCATCGAGGATGCGGCGGGCCTCCTTGATGTCGATCGGCTTCTCCGGGGGCAGGGCCCAGGGCAGCTCGATCAGCCAGTCAAGATAGGTGCGGACCATGCCGGCTTCGCCGGCGGCCTCCGGCATGCGCTCATAGCGACGCAGCTCCTTCTTGGCGTGCGCGTCCGCCTCGGGCGGCATGTTGGCCTTGGCGATGGCAGCCGTCAGCTCGGCGACCTCAGCCTGCTTGCCGTCGCCTTCGCCGAGCTGGCGCTGGATGGTCGCCATCTGCTCGCGCAGGATCGCCTCGCGCTGCCGCTCGTCGAAGCTGGCCCGGGTCTTCTGGCCGATCTCGTTGCTGATGCGCAGCACCTCCAGCCGCTCGGCGAGGTGCTTCGACACCTTCTCGACCCGCAAGGCGAGGTCGATGGTCTCCAGCACCTCCTGCTTGTCCTGCGGCTTGATGTCCATGAACGAGGTCGCGAGGTCCGCCAGCGCGCCGGGCGCGCTGGTGCCCTGGAACATCGCGGCCAGCTCGGGCGGCGCCTGCGGCAGCAGCTCGATCGCCTCGATGGCCTGGCGCTGCAGGTTCAGCGCGCGCGCCTCGATCTCGGGTGAGGTCGTGGTCGGCTCCGGGATCTGCTGGATGCGAGCAGCCAGGAAAGGTGTGCCCGGCAAGAAGTCGAGGATGCGGGCGCGCTGCACGCCCTGGCAGACGATGTGGTGGCTGCCGTCGGGCGCGGTGATGTAGCGCACGATATTGGCGATGGTCGCAACCCGGTAGAGGTCGTCCGGTCCGGGCTCGTCGATCTCGGGGCTGCGTTGCAGGACGATGCCGACCGGCCGCTGCTCGCGCAGCGCCTGCTGCGCGGCGGCGATGGACTTTGCGCGGCCGATCGAAATCGGCGCGATGGCGCCGGGAAACAGCACCATCTCGCGCACGGGGATGACGATCAGTGCGTCCTCGGGGATCTTCACGTCGGGACCGTTTTGCTGGGTATTCATCTGTTCGGGGGCCATGATCGATCTCAGGATTTGGCGAGGCGCAGCGCGACGCAGCCGTCCATCACGAAGCGGCTGATGGCGTAGCGGCCAAGGGGAAGCGCGATGCGCCGCTCGAAGCGGCCCTGCGGCAGCTCGAGCCGGTGGATGCGGGCGTTACGAAGCTCCGGGGGAAGGGTGCGCTGGCCGGAGATCACGAGCACGCCCTCATGGATCACCGTCTCGACATTGCTCGGATTGACGCCGGGAAGCGCGACCAGGATCAGGAGCTCATGCTCGGTTTCGAGCACGTCGATCGGCGGCTCCCAGCAGGCTTCCTGGCGGCCGAACTGCTGGCGCAGCCGTTCGGCGCGGGTCAACGAGTCCAGGGCTTCGGACAGCATCCAGTCGAGGGGATTTTTGGGTTGCATGATGCGGACTCGGCGATGGGAAAGGCTGCATATGGGGCTGGTTCCCGAGAATTCCAGCCCGCCGGCGCGGACGTGCCATGCGGAGCGTGCGATCCAGAAAAGGCAAACGCCGCGGCTCGCACCGCGGCGTCCTTATCGGCCACGCACGGCGTCAGGCCGCTGCGCGGTACTCCTCTTCCGCTTCGAGGTTGATCACGGAGGTGGCGAGCTCGGTCAGCGCATGGTCGGTCGCCTCTTCCTCGTCCAAGGTCTCCTGAAGCAGCCTTGCCGCATCCTGCATGCCGAGCTCCTCGGCCCAGGTTCGCAGCGTGCCGTAGCGGGAGATTTCGTAATGTTCGACCGCCTGTGCCGAGGCGAGCAGACCCGCATCGAGGGCGGGGGCGTTCTTGAACTCCTTCATGATCTCGGCGCCCTCGTCCGCGATGCCGTTGATGGCCTCGCACGGCTTACCGCGCGCCGGCTTGCCCAGCATCTTGAAGACCTGGTCGAGACGTTTGACCTGGCCCTGGGTCTCGCGCAGATGCTTGTTGAACGCCGCCGCAAGCTCCTTCGAGTTTGCGGCCTTTGCCATTTTTGGCAGCGTCTTGATGATCTTGTTCTCGGCGAAATAGATGTCCTTCAGCGTCTCCAGGAACAGGTCGCTGAGCATCTTCGGCGCCTGACGCGGTCGCCGCGCCGCGGTCTTCTTGGTTGTGCGTTTCTTCGCTCGTTTAGCCATACGTCCTCCTCTTGAGGTGACACGGGAAGGCGTCGCCTTCCTCAATCCTCAGGCGATCAAAACCGTTTGGAGAACGAAAGTTCCAAACTGGCAACCGGGGTTCGTGGCGATCGCTCAGGTCGGGCGCTTATAGGGGTCTTCCTGGCGCTGTCGCTCTTCCGTCGCGCGATCGAGCCGCGCACGCTCGCTGCGGCGCAGGCGGCCGGCCTTCATCACTCCGTAAACGAGGATGCCGCCGAGCACGAACGCGCCGATGAACCAGAGCCAAAGCATCTGGGCCGAGGCGTGACCCAGCAGCATGCTAACTCCGCTGTCGCTCATAGTTGGTCTCCACCGATGTCCATTGCGGTCATGCTGAGCTAAGTCGGCTGCCGAAACCTCGTTCCATGCGGCCGCGCCCGGGGGTGTCAGACGAGATACGCCAGAGGCGGCCGCACCGGCGTGCCCTTCGGCTCACTGCCGCGCGCCGTGAAGTCACCGGCCTCAGTCGAAGTCCGCAGCCATTTCGTCACGTCGGCAATGGCCTCCCGCGGTGAGCGGCCGAATTTCCGCAAACTACGGAAATATTCGAGCTGAAGATGCGCCGAAGTGCCGCGCTTCGGGATCGTCTTCAAATGCTGGATATCGCCTTCGATGCCGAGATGCGCGATGTCGGGTGCCAGCATGGCAATCACCGCGTCGAGCCAGCTCCTGAATGAGATCGGCTCAAAGGACGCCAGATCGATATACGTGCCGTCGGTTCCATAGCGCTGGGCTCGCCAGCGGTTTTCCTCGATCAGTGCGCGGTGCACGGGCGAATAGGTGGCATTGAGATCGGGATGGTGCACGACACGCCGGACCAGCGCGCGAAACAGGGCTGCGATTGCTACCGAATCTGCAATTGCCGTGCAACAGTCGGTGATGCGCAGCTCCAGGGTTGGATGCTGGAGCGACGGCCGTAGCGCCCACCAGACATAGGTGGCATTGGGGACGATGCCCGCGTCGACCAATGTCTTCACATAGATCTCGTATTCGGCGAGGTTGCGAAACATCTCGGGGAAACCGGTCCGGGGCAGGGCGTCGTTTGCGGCATTGCGGTAGCCCAGCAGTCCCGTTGGATAGCCGCACCAGAACGGCGACGAGGTCGAGAGCGCCAGCAGCAGCGGCAGGAACGGCACCAGGCGGTGCATGATCTCGACGCGCTGGTCCGGCTCAGGCACCTCGACGTGAACGTGCAGGCCGCTGATAGGATTGCCGTGGCCGACCATTCCGAGATCGTTGATGACCTTGCTGTAGCGGCGCTTGCGCGTCATGCGCTGCTGCTGCGGTTGAGCCAGTGGATGCGTTCCCGCGGCAATGATGCCGACCCCGTGGTCCTTGCCAACCTCGGCGAGAACCGAGCGGTAGCGCGTGAGCTCGGCGATCGCATCGGTCGAAGACGCCAGCGGCGGCGTCGCCACCTCGATCTGCGATTGCAGGATTTCGGTGGTCAGCCGTTCGCCGAGGCGCTTCTGGGCCGCCGCCATATAGGGCTTGGGCAGCTCGGATCTAGGCGCCGCTGATTGCCGATTGACCAGAAAATACTCTTCCTCGATGCCGAAGCGGTAACGGTGCATGGCCTACGCTGCCCCTTGCGGCTTGGCATGCTTGCGAACCGCGTCTCCAAACGCCGAGAGGATGCGGGCCGAGGCATGATCCGTGCTGGCCCAATAGTCCGGATGAAAGAGGGTGCCGAGCGCAAACGCGCTCGCGCCCTTGACGCTGACGGCCTCGATCGAGCCGTCCTCGGCCACTGCTTCCGCGACGAGGCGCGGGGCCAGATCGGCGATCAAGAAACTATGCAGCGAATTTACCGTAATGGCGTCTGCGCTACAGATCTGCTGCAGGACGCCACCCTTGCGCAGCGTCACCCTCTGCCGCAATCGATAGCGGGCATCCTCATTATCCGCCTCGGGCGTGCCATGACGCTGGCCCTCGGGCACATCGTCCGGCTCCTTCGCCAGCGTGCCGCCGAGCGCAACGTTCAGCTCCTGCATTCCGCGGCAGATGAAAAGAGCGGGGATGCCCCGCGCCAATGCACGCGGGATCAGGCGAAGCGCAATCTCGTCGCGGAATTCATCGAACGGACCGTCGCGCGCCTCGTCGGCCATTTGCCCATACCGGGAGGGATGGACGTTGGTCTGCCCGCCGCCGATGAAAATGCCGTCGAGGCCGTCGAGGTAAGCATCGATGTCTGCTTCGGGCGCTGCCGGCAGGATTCGGGGCACCGCGCCCGCGACGAGCCCGACGGCGTTGACGCAGATCAAGGCGACCGAGGCGAGTTGCTCGCCGCGTGCGACCATGGAATCGGAGAGAATACCGACCTGCGGCGCGCCGCTGCGGGCTTGCCACTGGCCAAGCGATGCGCTGTGCCTCCATTGCTGAAGACCATAGGCCACCGCATCCGCAGCGCTACCGAATTGATGAATGGCAGCCTTGAGCTCGCTGACGTTTGTCCCTAATCGAAGCGCCCAGTGACTACAGGCAACGGGATCGTGCGGGTCAATTGTGGAACGGTGCTCGTGCAATTGTCGCGGCTGCTTCTATTCGTGTGTCGATCCCAAGTGAAACGGCAATGGTGCAGAATGGTTGCTGTGCGATCGAGCTGCCCGATCGTTTTACAAAGCACGCGGGCTAACTTTTGTTATGGCGCGGCACTTGAAGAAGCCGGGCCGGAAGAGACGGCAACGATTGACATCTCCCAGTCCGCCATCTCCCTGTCCGCCTTCGTGATGCTGCGAAGCTCGCGATCATCGTCGTGGTCGTGCTCGCGGTCCCGCTCCTGCTGCTGTGCTTCGCCTCCGCTCACCTGATCGTCCGCACCCTCGAGCGCACCGCAAATGCCGTGCGCTCGCGCATGCTCGGCATGCTCTCGGTCCAATTCGCGACAACGGGATTGCGGCAGTCCAGCCGGCATTCGGCGAGGCTGCGACAATCTGGTAATTCGTTGATTTTGCGATGTATTTCTAGACGTTGCGGCCGTGCCGGCAAGACATGGGCCGGTCCGGGTCGCTTTCTCTTGCGCTGCCTTATTGCTTTGACGTACTCCCGGTCTGCAAACGCCGATCGCGGGCAAACCGCCAAGAAGCCGAGAAGAAATCGAGATGTCGATGACAGCGGACGAGCTCGCCAAGAGACAGGCCATCATCGACGCCTGCCGCCGCATGAATGCGCTCGGCATCAACCAGGGCACCTCGGGTAATATCAGCATCCGGCATGTGGACGGGCTTCTGGTCACCCCGACCAGCGTGCCCTATGACGCTATGACGCCGGACCAGATCGTGTTCATGGCGATGGACGGCTCCCATGCCCCTGGGCAGAAGCCGTCCAGCGAGTGGCGCTTCCATCGCGACATCCTGAAGTCCCGGCCCGAGGTCAACGCCGTTGTGCACGCCCATCCGACCTATTGCACCATCCTGGCGATCATGGGCATGGAGATCCCGCCGGTGCACTACATGATCGCGGCCGCCGGCGGCGACAGCGTCCGCTGCGCGCCCTATGCCACTTTCGGCACCGTGGAGCTGTCCGAACATGCGGTGCGGGCGCTGGAGGGCCGGCTTGCCTGCCTGCTCGACCATCACGGCATGATCGCGATCGGAAAGACGCTGGACAAGGCGATGTGGCTCGCCGTCGAGGTCGAGACACTGGCGCGGCAATATCACGGCTGTCTCCAGATCGGACAACCACCGCTGCTGCCGAGCGCCGAGATCGAACGGGTCCGCCAGCGCATGGCAGGCTACGGCCTGTCGGAAGAATAGGGCGGGCAGAAGTGTTCGTGCGGATCAGACATCTCGTCGATCGCAAGGGGACGAACCGCACCATGGTTCGGCTGCGTGCCCTGCTGCGCAGCAACGAGTTCTATCTGATCCCGCTCGCGCTGGTGATCGGTACACTCGCGGGCGCGATCGTGACGCTGATGGCCGAGATCGCCCAGATCGCGCACGTCGTGATCTACGGCATTCCCGTCGATGTCCGCCTCTCGTCCAATGCGAGCGTCAGTCCCTGGGCGGCGCTGATCGCGCCTGCACTCGGCGGGCTCTCGCTCGGCATCATGGAATGGTCGCGGCGGCGCATGAAGATCTCGAATGCGGTCGACCCGATCGAGGCCAATGCACTGCGCGGCGGCAATCTGTCGATGCGGGATAGCTTGGTGGTGTCGAGCCAGACCCTGATCTCCAACGGCTGCGGCGCCTCGGTCGGCCTCGAAGCCGGCTATACCCAGATCGGCTCCGGCATCGCCTCGCGGCTCGGCAAGTTCTTCAATCTCCGCCGCAACGATCTGCGCCTGATGGTCGGTTGCGGAGCTGCCGCCGCCATCGCGGCGGCGTTCGGCGCGCCGATCACCGGCGCCTTCTACGCCTGCGAGCTGATCGTCGGCGTCTATTCGGTCGGTAGCGCCGCTCCGATCCTGGCGGCCTCGCTCGCCGGCGCCCTGACCGCCCAATGGCTCGGCGGCGCGCCGTACTCGCTGGAGATACCGAAGGTCAGCGCCGTCGGCGTCGAGCAGTACCTTGCCCTGATCGGACTTGCGCTCGTCACCAGCGGCGTCGGCATTGCCGTGATGCGCTCCTCGCCGACGTTCGAGCGCCTGTTCGCCTGGATGCCGGTCTGGCTGCGTCCGGTGATCGGCGGCCTCATCGTCGGCGGCTTCGCGATTGTCACGCCGCAGGTGCTGGCAGCCGGCCACGGCGCCATGGTGCTCGATCTCTTTCATGACATGACGATCGGCCTGATCGCACTGATCATTGCCCTGAAGGTGACAGCCTGCCTGATCTCGCTCGCCTCGGGCTTCCGTGGCGGTCTGTTCTTCGCCTCGCTGTTCGTCGGCAGCCTGATCGGCAAGTTCTTTGCCGCGGTGCTGCTCTTGATCAGCCCGAACTTCGTGATCGATCCGCTGGTCGCGATGCTGACCGGCATGGCGACGCTCGGCGTCGCCATCGTCGGCGGTCCCTTGACGATGTCGTTCCTGGTGCTGGAGATGACCCGCAATGTCGACGTCACCGCCGTGGTGCTGGCCGGCTGCATCGTCACCTCGATCTGCGTCCGCTTCATGTTCGGCCATTCCTTTTCGACCTGGCGCCTGCATCTGCGTGGCGAGACCATTCGCAGCGCCAACGACGTCGGCTGGCTGCGCAACCTCACCGTCGAGCGCTTGATGCGTTCCGACGTCGGCAAGGTGCCGTCGACCACGACGATCGCGGCCGTGCGCCGCGAATTCGCGCTGGGGTCGCGGCCCGGAATCGTCGTCGTCAACAATGCCGACGAATATGTCGGCCTGGTCATGCTGCCCGACCTGTTCTCTAACGACCTCGACACCATCGCCGACGACATCCAGGTGGTCGAGCTGGCGCGCCTGACTGATATCGTGCTGATCCCGGAAATGAACGTGAAGTCGGCGATGGCGGTGTTCGACGAGGCGGAAGCCGAGATGCTGGCGGTGGTTGATTCCACCGACAGCCGCAAGGTGGTCGGCTTCCTCACCGAGACCTTCGCCCGCCGCCGCTATGTCGAGGAAATCGACAAGGCGACGCGCGGGGTTTTGGGGGCGCTGTCGTAGTCTATTGGCCTTGTCGAGGTGGCGAGGCGACGAGGCAGGCTACGATCCGGCGGACCAGTGGCAGCACCACGAGCAGCGTCGGAAACGCGACGAGCCATGACAGCGCCCAGGCGCCGGGCCAGGTTGCCAGGAACGCCGGCGTTGCGCCGAGGCTCCGCAGCGTTGAAATGACCGACACCACCGCGGTCATGAGGACGGATAGCACAAAGGGCATTACGATCGGCGCATAGCGCGCCGGCAGTTTGCGAACCGCAATCATCTGATTTCTTTCGAGGAAAAGGACGCGTCGATCACGTTGAACCCGTAAATGGCATCGATCCCGACGGCGTCGGTTGATGCGTTGGTTCACGTCAAACGCTTACGGCGACCGAAAAACGGCGCGGCCGTTCATTATCCGCTCAGGTTGGATGGTTCAAGCTGGACGTAATTGTTCGGTTTACAATCGTTCAAAGCGTGGCAGATCGCCGCGATCAGGAAACCATTCCAGTGGTTTGCGCGTTACGTGTCGTTTGCTGATGGCTCTTTGGGCGAGAACAGAGGAAGGTCAAAAATGAGCATTAGACCCATGATTCCCACAGCCGGCCTCAGCACGCTCGTCGCCGCGTTCGCAAGTCTCGCCCTGATCGCAGTCTCCGCCTCGCCCTCCGCGGCCGCTTCGGCCGGGACACCGTCCGCCAGGGCAGACGTCGCTGGCCAGGCCGTGTTGAGCGCCACCGATTTCAGCGCCGCTCGCCGTCATCGCTATTACCGCCGCGGCCCGAGCGCAGCGGGCCTCGCCTTCATGGGCGCGGCGGCAGGCCTAATCGGAGGAGCAATCGCCGAGAGCCAGCGCCGCGAATACTATGAGAACCGCTATTATTATGGCCCGGGTCCTTACTACGGCGGCCCGGGTTATTACGGCGGCGGTCCTTATTACGGCCCGCGCTACTATTCCCAGCCATATTAAGCGATCGTTTTCGCCATATGCCGGGGGTGCGATCCGGCACGGCGTCGGTCAAATCTGCGGCAAGCTTCTGGAACGCGCGAAGAAGGGGCGGTGCTTTGCACCGCCCCGTTGTTGTTTCCGGTTTCGGCTCTCCCTGCCGTCTCATGTGTCGCCTGCCTGTCAATCCCCTTGGGCGAAAATATTCCGCTTTACCGAAGCCCGAGTCCCCGACGCGACAAGCACACTGAGCGCGGTTATGTTTGGCTTCGAGAGACGCGGGTCCAACTAGATTGGTCTGCAAACAAAAAGTCGCGCCGGCCGACGCGACTTCTCTCGAATAGCCAAAGACGATCAGGAATGACGCCTTCGACTATTTCTCTTTGATGACAGTTGTGCTGCTGCTACTACCAACTGTCCCTTCCTCGCAGACTTTGGTCTGCTTAATGCGATCTTCGGCTTCCACGCGGCTCTTGAAAGCCAGCGGACCGATCTGTGTTACGACCTCCTTGTCCGCCGGACGTGTCGCGGTGCATTGCTGGTTCGGACCCTGCACGACATAGTACTCATCGGCCAGTGCCGGGGCGGCGCATCCGATGATTAATGCGCCAGCAAGAAGAAGTGGTGCCTTCATTATCGCCTCTCTCTGTTCAAGTGCTGCCGACCGGCGCGATCGAGAAACCATCACACGTGCTATCGCGCACGCGACGGCTCATGCTCTCTTCTGTCGGCCGCTCTGTAACTCATTGCGGTCTGCAAGAGTTCCGAAAGTCGTTGTGGTCGTGCTCGACGTCGAAGACATCCCCGCCTTGAGATGCACTTCAAGGCGGGGTTTCACGGATGATCTGCGGGTGTGAGCTGGTTATTGCTTCGCAGCAGCGGCCAACTCACCGTCGGTGCTGACTTCGAGGCTGAACCGATTAAATCCTGCCGGTTGGGTGGCCCATCTCACGGCCTTTCCTGAGAGCGGCGCAAATATGCCGCTGGCAAATTGATAGAGCGCCTTGCCGGTGCCTTCGCTTCCGACCGGCTTGCCATCCTTCATGACCGCCGCTCCTACACCCTCTGTGACCTGCGTGACCGCAATGCCATTGGGTGCGCGAACCACTCCGATGCCGTTCAAGTACCGGCCTTTGGGACCGTCCCATTCACTTATCGAGATTCCCGTATACGAGGCGCCCGTCAGGAGGCCGTCTACGCCGACACAAGCGTATTGGACGCTGTTGATCCGATGACCATCGTGGTCACCGATCGCGTCTTGGGTTGCCGTTCCGACAATGTTGCATTCATATCGCCCGACCGTCTCTGCTCGCGCTATTTCGCATGCGGCGATCATCACAAGAGTTGTAGCCGCAACCGTAACGATGACGGGTTTTGCCATTGAATTGCTCCTGAGATTGACTGTTTGGCATGATCAATTGAGGGCAGTCGCCCAAAAAGAAACGTCGCTTGGCGGTAAGAGCCTCGCTGCCTGCCGATGGCTCTGTCGCTGCCCTAAAATTCGGATGCTCGGCACATCCCTCGATGGCAGCAAGTAGCGGTCGAACCATACACCACCGGAGCAAGTCTCGAAAAGGCCAGCCTGCATTACGTTCGCGGCCGAGTCCGCGTCCGTGCCGCAGTGCGAGATTATGGACGCTCCCGTCCGGACCCGGGAAGACCAGTGTCTTGCCGTCGCTCCGATCCACAACCGATTGACAATTTTGCCAGCGTCGCTACCCGGCGCTTTGATCCGGTGATGCCGACGCTCACCCGCCGGGCCCCGCCTCACATTTCGCCAAGACGCGAGCCACCCGTAAATTTCCCAAGTGCCCGCACTGCTCACGCTCGTTAGTGGTGCCGGTGGAGGGCCGCACTATGAAACGCCAAAGCAATGGGCCGAGCAGGAGGTCCGACGCTTGATCACACTGGCGCGGCAGGGAGTTGGCACATCGAGGATAGCCGCAGAACTCGGTCGCCACTCGGGATCGGTGAGGCGCATGGCGCGAACGTTGGGACTGCTGTTGAAGAAGTAGTCCCGAGCGTCTTCAGCGCAGCGCGGCTGACCTACAGCCCAAAGCCTCGGCTCCCACCGTGAGTGCCGTTGCGACTTGCGAAAAATGCAGAACTCAGATCGTTTGCAGCAATATCATTCCGACGATGGTCACAAAGAAACCGATTGCCGTCACTGCGGCGAAGCACCGCTCTACGCTATCCATGAACGCAACCCCTGCCAAAAAAGACTAGTTCAGTTCTTTCGTAATATAAGTGCGATTCCAACTGCTGACTTGCTCGTACTCGCGCGACGAGGTCTGAGAGTCCGCTCGGCTTGAAGTTTGAGAGCCCTTCCGGCCAGAACAGAAACTAACCGAGAACGCTCATGCCGCCATACTAGGCGCCGATTGCCTGGTGTTCGCATCATCTCCGATTGCTGGGAGCGGGAAGGCAGATGTGCACGAATGATCGCGCAGCGCATCCTTGGCTAAATGCTCCCAATACTCAGCTTCGGCGAGCAATCTCCAACTTCTGTCGGGATGATGCGCGGCGGTCTGACGGCACAGCGATGCCATCGCGCGCAGGCGACTCGCAGTATCCATTTACTCCTCCCATTTATTTTTTTGTTTTTTCCACCCTATTTTCTATTTTTGCGTCGGAGTCATCATAGTTATAGCTTAGAACCAATTTTGCTTTCCGAAGCGCGATCGGCTTTCGTTGCGGTTTCAAATCGCGCGTCAACCACAATGGGCGCAATCCAGTACGTTCTTTCGCGCTTAATGGTCGAAGCCCGCCCGGCCAAAGCGGTCGTCGAGCATGCGTTATTTGCACTGCAAAGCGCCGTCATGGCCGTAATTCTACGGAGATTGCGCACCCCCGGTGTTTGGCGTCTACTTCCGATTGTTTTTATGACGATTAGCTTTTTGAGCGAGAGGTCATGAGCGTCAAAGCCATGATGGCAACTATTCTCCAAGACCAAATGACATCGCGCGGCATAAACTCCCTTTCGCGATCTGACTACGAGGAGATCGTAGAACACTTGGTTGAACAACTCAGAGAGCTGGAGCTCAGCTTGGCCGCTCGCGAATTAGCTGGCAAGCACGAGCCGAAGTAGCCGCGTATCGTAAGGCCGATACGCTCGATTAGTTGGTCAGCTACGGCGACTCAATGTATCGATCGCTACCATGAAATACGCTTCTGCTCGCCCCTTGGCCGACGCCGAAACCGCCGCTCACAAGCTGGTTGAGATCGCCTCCGGCATCAAGCCCGTGCAGGATGGACGCATCTTCATCGAGCTGATCAATGTGCCGTTCCTGAAGCAGGGCGGGACGGGTGAGCAATTCCGCGCCGCAGTCACGTTGGCGCAGGAGCGAGGCTGGCTAGAGCTGCATGAGAGCGGCACGTATGTGCGGCTATCCGCTCAAGGCGCCGCTTCATCTTCGCCTCAGTGAGGTTCTTGTCCCGCGCATTGACGGCCTTGAACTTCGATCCATCGATGACGACGCTCGCTGCAACAAGCAGATCAAGCTTGCGGCACAGCGCGACGAACTCGCGGCAGACCTCACGAATGGCCTTGCCATTGTCCTTGCGGAAATCTGCGATGGTCTTGAAATCTGGCGCCAACTGCCCGGTCAGCCAGATCATCAGATCATCTCGATATTACGCTGGCATTCCCGCTCCAGGCGTCGGCTCGACGGCACGCGATTAAGGTAGCCGTAGATGTAGAGCTTGAGCATCATGCCGGGGTGATAGCCGGGTCGCCCAGTGTCGAGTGGCTGGACACCGACAAACCCGAGCTTGTTGAGATGGAGACCGTCGACAAACACGTCGACCGCCCGCACCGGGTTATCAGCGGTCACAAAGTCGTCGAGCGATGCCGGAAACAGTGTGCTCCCCGCGATCCAATCCTTCAACAAAGCGCTTCATCAGATGCCCCGCAAAATCACCGGGAATGTTACCCCGCGAATCACAGCAAACAGAGCCTTTCACACAGCCTGGGCCAGTAAGCGACTTCACCGAAACGAAAGTGGTCGCCCGCTGAGGCGACCTCCATTTAATTGTCTCGGTTGAGTTTCGAGATGACATCATCTCCGCGTCGGAGCGCGTAGCCAATCAGCCAAGACACCGGCCGCTATGAGGCCGATTATTGCTAGGTAGATGTTGATCGCATCCCAAGCGAATGTAGCCGCAACAAGCGTCATCCGTGCTTGCGCTACTGCCCAGAAAACCTGTACAGGGCATCCCGAGCCTCGTCGCCACGATTATCTACACCTAGCTCGTCGTCGTAGTTTTCGGGAAGCTGACCGAAGCGATCTTGACGAAGAGCGGCGTAACTCGGCTTGCGCCAATCGATTTCGCAGTACGCTCAATTCTGCAATCTGACTTTCTAGAAGTGCGATACGTTGCAGCAAGGTGCTGGCGGCATAGGAAGTTCGACCAGAAACACTCATTACGACCTCAAAACAAACAAGGGTGTAAATAATCCCGGCAATCTCAGCATTACGTCGGCAGATGGACGCAATTGCAAGGCGAAATTCAAGGCGGCCGCCGCCACCGTGCCCCGCGGATTTCGAAGGAACACTAGCGCGGCCTGCTGCTTGAGCTTAGCCAGCTGCCTGCCGAGCTGGTGGAGCGGCCCCGGCCTACCCCAAAAGCCCCCTGAAGCCGGGGCCGTCTCTCTGCCATCGATAAATCGAAGTGAGCTAGCGACGCCATTGTTCAAATTATTATGTCGCATTAATTTATTTAATGTTGCCGCGCTGCGAAAAAGGGGTACAGTTTGCGAGGGCGGGTCGGTTGATCATGGGATGGAGAAGATCAATGAAACTCACCGCGTCCTTACTCTCCGCCGCGGCTTTGACCGTCGTTCTGACGATGGGCTCGCCGACAGCGTTCGCTTGCAACGGCAAAGGGAATTGCGAGAACGCGCCGGGGCAGAATAAACCGGGCAACGTCAGTGGGGCCCCTGGACCCATCGCGGGCGCAGGTCTTCCCCTTCTCGCGGTTGGCTATGGCGTGTATTGGCTGGTGAGACGCCGCCGAGCTCGATAGCCGCGGCCGACGAGCTGCTGTGGACGAGTGCTCCTGATTTACCTATGCGGGCCGCAGGTTCGCTGTGGCGGGCCTCGCTTTCGTATCAATATTCGTAGGAACCTCGTCCCCCGGCTGGATAGCCTGGCCGTATCGAGTGTTAGCCAGATTATGCTGGGTATGCTTCTCATCACGCTGACCATAGGAACCGTCTTGCTCGGGTCCATCATCGGCATATTCGAATCATGGCGGCGCTGGAACGTCGGCGCCAAAGCAGCTCAACGGCTTAGGCCTCGCTGCCGCGACGCTCAGCGCGACCGCGTGCCCACCACGTTGGCGCTCGATGCTCACGAACGAAAGCGGCCGCCCGCTGAAGCGGGCTTAGTTCAATCAGGACGGAGCTTCTTTGCTAGCACCAGCAGGTCATCGGCAGCTCTTTTGGCGAGCTGCCGTACTTCCTTGGTCCGACCTTTGAAAGTCTCTCGAGCAGGCATTTTTGCAATCGCCTCTTCAAGCTCGACCGCGATAGCGCTGTAGCGCACGAGCAGCCTCGCGAGCGCATCCCGCTTGAGTTCACTCTTCGCGGCCTGCTGCATGCGCTGGCATTCTGCAATTTGCCCGCGAAGTAGCTCTAGGTGGGCTTGCATGTCCTTCATGGTCGTTCCTCTCCGGGAATGTACCCATTTTTTCCCGAAAGAGAACCACAGCCGAAATAAGCAACGGCGACTTCTGCCACCCGTATTTTTCCCAAGTGTTCGCCGGTCCTGGGTTCGGGTATGCGCTTAGTTGCTATGAATCGAGCTGACAGCAAAGCCCTGGCACCTCCTGCTTGCGAGAAGTGCACCCGCGAAATGGTGCCGGTCGGAGCTTTGCGCGCAATCGCTGATCGGCAAGCTGTACGGGTCTACAAGTGCCTTCCGTGCCAGCGAATCGTCTCGAGACCTCTTGGGGACTAAGGTGAAGGTCCGGGAGCCTTATGACCGACGCTACGCATCACAGTCATCCTGATTTCGTTCGAATCCGTTTCGTAGGCCGCTTTAGGAACTCTTCCGGCTCTACATCCAGCTTCTCGGCAAGTCGGCCGATAACCTTAATGCTAACGTAGTAGACACCCTTTTCAAGCTGGCTCAGATAGCTGCGGCTGATCTTCGCCTTAAGGGCGAGGTCGTCCTGAGACCATCCCTTGTCATTGCGCAGACGGCGCAAATTAGTGGCGAATCTCTCCCGCAGATCCATGCGGGAGTTGATGCCTCTTGTTGAGTAGACAAAATTGCCAGCACTGATCCGGTGTTGGCGCTGGAGGAAGCTGAAGGGGGATTAAGGTATGGGCAGTCTATCGATCTGGCACTGGATCGTAACTCTGGCGCTTCTTGCGCTCTATGCGCTGCCCGGGATTGTTGCTTCAACGCGCCACCATCACAACGCTGTGGCGATCTGGGTCGTCAATTTGTTTCTTGGCTGGACGTTTCTTGGTTGGATCGTGGCTTTCGTCTGGTCGCTTACCTCACCCGCCAAGACGGAGATCGTTCTGGTGGAGCGTGTCGTGAGGTCCGAATAGCCGCCTCGCGACTTGCTTCCATCGCACGGGGACGGCCCAAGCCGGAGCCAGGACCGCCCCATCAGCGGGGCAGGTACATCCGCCACCTTGCTGAGTTCGCCGTATGGCCTACACTGAGTTGAACGCCTCGCGCCCTCGACGGTGGCTTGCCACTGCTTACGCCTCAGACGCTCCTTCTCTAGCGCACTGCGGACCTGCACGTCCCAAATGATCTTGTCGATCTCGATACCGTCCAGCGTGCGCTTGATCCGAAGGACAGTCGAGACAACCATCAGAAGATCGCCATAAGGCATCAGCAGGTCACGAGCGGCAATCTCGCAGTGCGCAATGAAAGTCTCGATTGCGTCCTCGCTCTTGCAGATCAACAATGCCAGCTCACGTGTCTGACGAAGGTCATCAACAGGCGGCGCAGGTTCGTCAGCGAGCAGGATACGCTCAGCGGCGCGCGCGGTGGTCTTGGTAGCGGCGAAGGCCTTGGGAGTTTGTCCTGCCAAGGCCTAATGGGGTCTGTGGTTGGTTGTAGTATACGAGATAGTCGAACAGTTCGTTGGCGAAGTGGTCGAGATTGTCGAAGGTCGCGCCTTCGATGACGTCATCATCGAGGGTGCGCCAGAAGCGTTCGACCTTGCCATTGGTCTGTGGCCGATAGGGCCGGGTGTAGCGGTGTTTGATGCCAAGCCCGAGCAGCATGGCCTCGAATGGATGCTCGTCCGGGTTAGTGGGGGCAGCGAACTCGGCGCCGTTGTCGGACAGGATCTCCTGGAAGACGAGCCCGTAAGTGACGTTGAGGGTATTGATCATCTTCAGGGTCTTGAACATGACCGGCAGCGCCTTCTTGGAGGTCAGGACCTCGGCCCAGGCCAGGCGCGAGCAGCTGTCAATCAGGCTGATGATGTAGGCCGTGACCGGGGGTGGCGCGAGGAACATATCGCGCGGCAATTGATGCAGATCGACGTGGCCCAGCTCCCCGAGCTTGTCCTTGGTAATACGGCGTTTCTCCTCGCGCATCGCCGGCGTGCGGCGGTTCAGCTGGTAGCGCCTCATCACCCGGTAGATCGTGATCGGCGAAGGTACCGTCTCGCGCGTCTCGCGCAAGACCGCATGAATCTCATAACGGTTCATCCCCCGCTTGCGATGGGTGACGATCTCCGCCTCGATCCCTTCCGGCTCGCGCCGTTCCCGCCACTTCGGGCCGCGCCGCCGCGGCAGCAGGTCCGCTTCATCGCCGCTCTGCAGATAGCGATTGTAATACTTGCGGAAGGTCTGCGAGCAGGTCCCGTGGTGCCGATAGAAGTCGCCCATCCGCTTGAACAACGGCGATAGGCCAGCCTTCACCGCCTCATACTCCGGGATCAGAAAACGCCACTTCTGCAGATAATTGCGCTCAATCGTCGGTCATAGCTGTTGTCGCGCATCGGTTCGTCCTCCGCTGGAGCGATCCAATCAGCGAATTAGTGAACATGCACACATGCGAGCACTGCCTCATTCGCCTCGTGCCCCGGACGCAGCGCAGCGCCCTTCAGCGGTGCGCTGCAGAGCCGGGGCCCATCTCTCCGCATTCTGTCGTGTGGCTTTCTGGGTCCCGGCTCTGCGCCGCAACGCTGGCGCGTGGCAGCTTGTCCGGGACACGAGAGGGCTGCATTGCTGCGCTCGCCGTGACGACCGGGCGCCCGGCTAAATATTCGGCAATCGTGCCCGCCGCGCCGGTGGACTTGCCCGCCGCAATCCGGTTCAATGGCCGCGTTGAGTTTTCAGGCGACAACAATGTCGAGATATCTGCTGATTCTGCTGCTGATCGCCGCGCCGGCGGCTGCGCAGGTCAAGATGAAGCCGCAGACCACGGCCGCACGTCCGGACCCCTGTGCCCCGATCGGGCGTACGGCGGATGGCAAGCTGGTCTACTCCATGACATGCGAGACCCTGCATGCGCCGCTCCCGTCGCTGCACACGGAGCTGAAGGAGGCGCCGCTGCCTGCCGCGGAGCCGGAGGTCCAGCGGAGCGGCATTTTCGGCTGGTCCTAGGACCGCCGGTGATGCGGCCACGCCTCTTGCGCGAAGCCCGACGGAATGCTCTTTGCCGAGGAGCCCACGGTGGGCTACGCCCCCGACCCAGAGAGATGAGATGAGCAAACTCGTTATCCGCACCGGCGATTTCACCTTCGATGCCCGCTTCGAGGAGCAGCTGGCACCCAAGACTGTCGCCGCCTTCCGCAAGGCGCTGCCGTTCGAAAGTCACATCATCCATGTGCGCTGGAGTGGCGAAGGGGTGTGGATGCCGCTCGGCGATTTCGATTTCGGCGTCGGCTACGAGAACCACACGAGCTATCCCGCGCCCGGGCAGATCATCCTCTATCCCGGCGGCATCAGCGAGACCGAGATCCTGCTCGCCTATGGCGGCGTGCATTTCGCGAGCAAGATGGGCCAGCTCGCCGGCAACCATTTCATCACGCTCACTTCGGGCCTGGAGAATCTGGCGACGCTCGGCCAGAGCGTGCTGTGGAAGGGCGCACTACCGATCCGCTTCGAGGAAGTTGAGTGACCGACGCAAGCTACCCGCGCGATCTTCGCGGTTACGGCCGCAATCCGCCGCATCCCGAGTGGCCCGGCAACGCGCGGGTCGCGGTGCAGTTCGTCGTCAATTTCGAGGAAGGCGGCGAGAACAATATTCTGCACGGCGACCGCGCCTCGGAAGCCTTTCTGTCCGACGTGCTCGGCGCGCAGCCCTGGCCGGGCCAGCGCCACGCCAACATCGAATCGATGTTCGAGTATGGCTCGCGCGCAGGCTTCTGGCGGCTGTGGCGGATGTTCGGCGAACGCAACTGGCCGGCTACCGTGTTCGGAGTCGCGACCGCGCTGAACCGCAATCCGGAAATCGTAGCTGCCATGAAGGAGGCAGCCTGGGACATCGCCAGCCACAGCCTGAAGTGGATCGAGCACAAGGACATGACCGAGGCGCAGGAGCGCGCCGAGATCGCCGAAGCCATCCGCGTCCACATCGAGGCGACCGGATCGCGGCCGCTCGGCTGGTACACCGGGCGCTCCTCCATCAACACCAACCGTCTCCTGATGGAGGAGGGCGGCTTCCTCTATCTCTGCGACTCCTATGCCGACGATCTGCCCTATTGGGTCAAGCGCGCAGGCGGCAAGCAGCTCATCATTCCCTACACGTTAGATGCCAACGACATGCGCTTCATCAACCCGCAAGGGTTTGCCGACGGCGAGCAGTTCTTCACCTATCTGAAGGATGCTTTCGACGTGCTCTATGCGGAAGGGCAGACCGCGCCGAAGATGATGTCGGTCGGCCTGCACTGCCGCCTTGCCGGCCGGCCTGGCCGCGCTGCGGGGCTGATGCGCTTCCTGGATTACATCGGCAGGCACGAGCGCGTCTGGGTGCCGACGCGATTGCAGATCGCGCAGCACTGGCACGACAAGCACGCGCACCTCGCGGCCGACGCATTCGAGATCGAGTGAGAGGGTGATGTCGCAGATCTCGCTGGCCGAACTCAACGCCGCAAGCAAAGCCGATTTCGTCGCGGCACTCGCCAACGTCGTGGAATATTCGCCATGGATCGCCGAGCAGCTCGCCGGCAAGCGGCCGTTCGCGGGCATCAACCAGTTGCACGCCGCGCTGCTGGCGGCGATCCAGAGCGCTGAACCGGACGTGCAATTGTCGCTGATCCGGGCGCATCCCGATCTCGCCAACAAGACGCAGCGCGCCGCCGGTCTCACGGCGGAATCGACCGACGAGCAAAACAGCGCCGGCCTCGACCGGCTGTCGGACGCCGAATTCGCGGCGTTCGAGCGTGTCAACAATGCCTATCGGGAGAAGTTCGGCTTCCCCTACATCGTCTGCGTGCGCCGTCACACCAGGGATTCCATCCTGCGTGACTTCGAGATGCGGCTGCTCAACATCGTCAAGACCGAGACAAGGCGTGCGATCGAGGAGATCGGCCGCATCTCCGCGCTGCGGCTGGATCAGCTCATCGTCGCCGACGACAAGCTGAGGGTGCACGGCCGGCTGTCGACGCATGTGCTCGACAATCACACCGGCAAGCCCGCGCCCGGCATCCCGGTCGAGCTGGTCGAGCTTGCGAGCCTCGGCGACAGCCGTGTCATTGCGCGCACAGTAACCAACGCGGACGGCCGCACGGATCAGCCGCTGATCGGCGGTCGCCCCATACCGATCGGCCGCTACGAGCTCAGGTTCAGCGTTGCCACATATTACGCCGAACGTAACGTGCCGTTGTCCGACCCGCCGTTCCTCAACGAGATTCCGCTGCGCTTTGCTCTCAGCGAGCCGGAAGGGCACTATCACGTGCCGCTCCTCGTCACGCCGTGGAGCTATTCGACCTATCGCGGCAGTTAAAACATGTAAGTTCGACGGGCTGTCGGTGGTTCACCTCTCCCCGACGGGGAGAGGTCGGATTGCGCAGCAATCCGGTGAGGGGCGGTGGGACTCAGTGAGACCCAAACCCCTCACCCGGATCGCATCTTCGATGCGCTCCGACCTCTCCCTACGGGAGAGGTGAAGCGAACCATCCAGCTCTAGCCGCCAAACTTCTCGAGCAGCGCCGGAAACAGCCGGTCCGGCTTGAAAGGCGGCGCGGTGAAGCGGATGCCGGTGGCATCGGCAATCGCGTTGCCGAGCGCGGCCGCAACCGGATTGTACGGACTCTCGCTCATCGATTTCGCGCCCAGCGGTCCAATCGTGTCGGACGTCTCGGCGAAGAACACCTCGGTGCGGGGCACGTCGGCGAAGGAGGGCAGGTGGTAGTCGCGGAACTTCGGGTTGGTGACCCGGCCGCCTGCGTCGATCACCATCTCCTCGTAGAGCGCGGCGCCGAGCGCCTGCGCAACACCGCCTTCGACCTGCCCGCGGCATTGCATGGGATTGGCGACGACGCCGGCGTCGGCCGCGTGCACACTCCTGAGAATCTTGAGCTCGCCGGTGCCCTTGTTCACGGCGACGCGAAAACCCTGCACGTTGAAGCCGACCGAGCGGGGCGTGCCGTCCGAGCTGCCGATGCCTGCCAACGGCTGTCCCCGTTCGCGCGCGAGCTTCGCCAGCTCGGTAAAAGGCATGCGCCGGTCGCCGCTAACGACGCCGTCAGCTTCGAGCGCACAACTCCCGGCATCGCACAGCCAGGCGTCTGCGGCCCTCGCCTTCAGCTCGGTCGCAAGCTGGATGGCCGCCGCATGCGTCGCCTTGCCGGCAACGAACATGCCCGCGCTGCCATAGGCGCCGGTGTCGTGGCCGCCATGGGCGGTATCGGACTGGCGCAGGCGGATCCTGTCGACGGTGGTCGCAAGCGTCGTTGCCGCGATCTGCCGGTGCACGGTGCTGGTGCCGTTGCCGAACTCGGCAGTGCCGACGGTCAGGTCGAAAGCGCCGTCGTCGTTGAGCGCGATCATGGCGTCGGCGATATGGCCTGCCGGGGGCGCCGTGTCGATCATGGTCAGCGCGATGCCCTCGCCGATCAGCCATTCCGGCGACAGGTCCGGTTGCGGGCCATCGGCCTGCATCGCGCGCTCGACGAGGTCGAGGCACTGGTCGAGCCCGTAGGAGCCATAGACGACGTCGTGATATTCGGACGGCGGCGGCGACAGCATGGGATCGCCGGGCCTGACGATGTTGCGCCGGCGCATTTCGTAGGGACTGATGCCGAGTTGCTTCGCCAGCTCGTCGATCGCGGCCTCCACCGCGATCAGTGTCTGCGGCAGGCCGTAGCCACGAAACGCGCCCGCCGGCACCGTGTTGGTGTAGACGGCGGCGCCGTCGACGCGCTTGTTCGGGCAATTATAGACGCTGATGGACTCCGCCAGCGCGTGGAACATCACGGGGCCGGCGTGATTGCCATAGGCGCCCGTGTTGGAGAGCACGTCGAGCTGGAGCGCGGTGAGCCTGCCTGCGGCATCCGCGCCGGCCTTGATGTGGACCCGCATCGGGTGGCGCGTCGAGGTCGCGATGAACTGCTCCTCGCGGGTCAGCTCGAGTTTCACCGGCCGCCCGGTCTTGAGCGTAGCGAGCGCCAGAACATCCTCGACGAACATCTCCTGCTTGCCGCCAAAACCGCCGCCGACGCGCTCGCAGAACACGCGGACCTTGTCCATGGGAAGCTTGAAGATATCGGCCAACGCACGCCGGGTCAGGAACGGGACCTGCGTCGAGGTGCGGACGTTGAGCACGCCCGCGTCGTCGAGCCAGGCCAGGCCGCCATGGGTCTCCAATGCGGCGTGCTGCACACGATGACTGTGAAAGGTGCCCTCGAAGGTGACGGCGGAGGTCGCGAGCGCAGCGGCGACGTCGCCGAATTCGCCATGCGTCTCCGCGACGAGATTGCGCTGGGCGTCAGCGACGCGGTTCGCGATGGTGCGGGCAGGATGAACGACGGGCGAGCCCGGCGCCATCGCCTGCTCCGGATCAATCAGCGCGGGCAGGATCTCGTAATCGACCTTCAGCCGACGGCACGCCTCCTCGGCGGCCGCTTCGCTCTCGGCAACGACGGCGGCAACTTTCTGGCCGACGAAGCGGACGACGTCGTCGAGGATGCGGGTGTCCTCGGGATCCATCCACTCCTTCTCATGCCGCGCGGTCGAAATCAGGACAGGCGGCGCATCCTCATGCGTCAGCACGGCGTGGACCCCGGGGACGCCAAGGGCGCCCGACTTGTCGATCGCAACGATCCTGGCGTGGGCATGAGGCGAACGCAGCAGCTTGATGTGCAGCAGTCCGTCGATGGCGGTGTCGAAGGTGTAGCGCGCCTTGCCGCGCACGATGTCGGGACCTGCAGGGGCCGGCAGGCTGCGGCCGAATGCGGCGCCGGCCTCGACGCTCGCCTCGACATTGGTCTTGCCGAGGATCGCATCCTCGATCGAACGATAACCGGTGCAGCGGCAGATATTGCCCTTCAACGCTATGCCGAGATCGGTGCGCTGCGCCTGGTTCAGCGAGGCGCAGGTCAGGATCATGCCGGCGGTGCAGAAGCCGCATTGAAAGCCTTGCGCATCGAGGAACGCCTGCTGCATCGGATGGACGCCGTGGTCCCCGCCAAGACCTTCGATCGTGGTGACGGTGCGCCCCTGGACGCGGAACGCCGGGATCAAGCAGCTATGTACCGGCTCGCCATCCAGCAGCACCGTGCAGGCCCCGCAATCACCGGCATCGCAGCCCTTTTTCACGCCGAAATGGCCGAGCTCGCGCAGGAGCGTGCGCAAGCACTGGCCGGCGCGCGGCTCCTGCGCAAACGCCTTGCCGTTGACCTCGAAGCTCATGATGGCGATCCCCCCAGGAGCTCGCCGCGGATCTCCTCTGCGAGCCGCAGCGTCATGTGCTTGCGCCAGAGCGGCTTGCCATGGATGTCGGTATGGTACAGGTCGTCCGTGATCTGCTGCGCGATCACATCGCGAAGCGCACTCGGGTCCGGGGCCTTGCGAAAGGTGAGCTGGATCGGGCGCACCGTCGATGCGGTAACCGTGAAAGTCAGCGTGCCGTCCGGATCGAGGCTGCCGATCAGAAGCGCCGCTGAGCGGCCGACAGGCGCCAGCGAGATCTGGCGAAAAGCGGTACGGCGCCTCAACGCGGCAATCGGGATATCGATCTGCCGGACCAGGTCGCCTGACGTCAGGCGGTTGCGCTGGTTGCCGGTGACGAAGTCGGCGACGGAGATCCTCTGTTCGCCGCCGTGAGCCTTCCAGATGGTGCAGACGCCCTCGAGCGCTGATGTGAGCGAGATCATCGGTCCCGCAGGCAGCGACATGCAGAGATTGCCGCCGACCGTTGCCGTCTTCCAGATCTTGAACGAAGCAAGGAAGGCCCGACAGCACTGGCCGATCAGCGGCGCCGCGAGCCAGTCGGACGGGCAGGCGAGACCATCGAGCTCTGCGATGGTGCAGGTGGCGGCGATGCTGAGATGGCTCTCGGTGATCCTCAGCGCCGGCCATTTCAGGTCGGTGAGATCGATCAGCCGCGTCAGGTGGACCTGCGGCTTCGAGAACAGCCAGGTGCCGCCTGCGAGCCACGCGTCGCCCGCCGTCCAAACGGGCAGCTGCGCCCGCGTTTGCGGATGGACGACGGCTGTGATGGTATTCAAATCCATGGCTGCGCCAACGCTTCCGCCGGGTGAATCGGACAAGAGAAAGTCTCGCAAGACCGGAGCCAAGTCGCAACAACAAGTCGCAGCCGGAACGCAATCGGGCTGGCCTCTGCCTTGCAGGCCTGCCATCAGCGGATGTGAGGAGAAGCGGCAATCATGACCGACGCAAGTGCGATCTGGATCAGGGACCCCCTGGCCGTCTTCGCCGACGGGGCGGAGCGCGGGATCGTCGTGAAGGATGGCCGGATCGTCGAACTGGTGCCGGCTGGCGGGACGCCTGCGACCGCGGATGTCGCGGTGTTCGATGCCGGTGAACACGTCGTGCTGCCCGGCCTCATCAATACACATCACCATTTCTACCAGACGCTGACGCGGGCGCTGCCGGCGGCGATGGATCGCGAGCTGTTTCCCTGGCTCCAGGCGCTTTATCCCGTGTGGGCGAAGCTGACGCCGGAGGCGCTGGAGCTCGGCGTCACCGTCGCGATGTCGGAACTGCTGTTGTCTGGCTGCACGACGACGACCGATCACCATTACGTATTCCCGGCAGGACTCGAAGATGCTGTCGATATCGAAGTGGCGGTGGCGAAGCGCCTCGGTGTGCGCGTGTTGCTCACGCGCGGCTCGATGAACCTGTCGCAGCGCGACGGCGGCCTGCCGCCCGACAGCGTCGTGCAGGACGAGGACACCATCCTCGCCGACAGTGCGCGCGTGGTCGCCAAGCATGACCAGCGCGGCGCGGATGCGATGGTGCAGATCGCGCTCGCGCCGTGCTCGCCATTCTCCGTGACGACATCCTTGATGCGCGCCACTGCCGAGCTCGCCGACAAGCTCGATGTGCGCCTGCACACCCATCTCGCCGAGACCGAGGACGAGAACAAGTTCTGCGAGCAGATGTATGGCTGCCGCCCGCTCGACTATCTCGAACAATGCGGCTGGCTCCATGCGCGGACCTGGCTGGCTCACGGAATTTTCTTCAACGCCGACGAGATCAAGCGGCTCGGTAAGGCCAGGACGACCATCAGCCATTGCGCGTGCAGCAACCAGCTGCTGGCGTCCGGCTGCTGTCCCGTCTGCGAGATGGAGGAGGCCGGCGTCGGCATCGGCATCGGCGTCGACGGCTCAGCCTCCAACGACGGGTCGAACCTGATGCAGGAAGTGCGCGCCGCATTCCTGCTGCAACGGGCCCGCTACGGTGTGAGAAAGGTCAGCCACAGGGACGCGCTGCGCTGGGCCACCAGGGGCTCGGCGGCGTGCGTGGGCCGTCCGGAACTCGGCGAGATCGCCATCGGCAAGGCTGCCGATCTCGCGCTGTTCAAGCTCGACGAGCTGCGCTTCTCCGGCCATGGCGATCCGCTGGCGGCATTGGTGCTGTGCGGGGCGCATCGGGCCGATCGGGTGATGGTTGCGGGACGATGGGCCGTGGTTGATGGCGCCATCCCGGGCCTCGATGTGGCGGACCTCATCCGCCGCCACAGTTCGGCGGCGCGCAGCATGCATCTGGGATAAAAGAGGGGGCGACCACAAGTGCCGGGTGCTTCTGGCCACCCCCTCCGAACCTCCTCCGGGAGGAGCAGGTGATCTGGTCAAAGCAAGAAGCGTGCTACTTGCCCGGAAGCCTGTCGTCGATGCCCTTCACGTAGAAATTCATGCCGAGAATCTGGCTGTCATCGAGGTGATCGCCGCCCTTGCACTCGAGCGGCTTGCCGTCCTGCCCAACGATCGGGCATTTGAACGGGTGCAGCTTGCCGGCTGTGATCGCGGCCTGGGCATCCTCGGCCATTTTCTTCACGTCATCAGGCATGTTGGTATAGGGGGCCATCGCGAACATGTGGCTGTCGAGGCCGCCCCAGGTGTCCTCGGACTTCCAGGTGCCGGCGAGCTCGGCCTTGACGCGCTCGATGTAGTAGGGGCCCCAGGTGTCGAGGATCGAGGTCAGCTGGGTCTTGGGTCCGAACTTGATCATCTCGGAATCCTGGCCGAAGGCGAGCTTGCCGCGCTCGCTCGCGATCTGCATCGCGGCCGGAGAATCCGTGTGCTGCATGATGACGTCGGCGCCCTGATCGATCAACGCCTTGGCGGCGTCGGCCTCCTTGCCCGGATCGAACCAGGTGTTGGCCCAGATGATCTTGACCTTGATGTTCGGGTTGATGGTCTGCGCCGCCAGCATCGTCGCGTTGATGCCGGAGACGACTTCCGGAATCGGGAACGAGCCGATATAGCCGAGCACGCCGGACTTCGACATCTTGGCCGCGATCAGGCCTTGAATGTAGCGGCCCTGATACCATTTCGCCGAATAGGTCGACATGTTCGGGTTGCGCTTGTAGCCGGTGGCGTGCTCGAAATGCACGTTCGGGTACTTCTTGGCGACCTTGAGCGTCGGGTCCATGTAGCCGAACGACGTCGTGAAGATCAGCTTGTTGCCGGCGCGGACGAGCTGCTCGATGGAGCGCTCGGCGTCCGGGCCTTCGGGTACGTTCTCGAGATAGGTGGTCTCGATCTTGTCGCCCAATTCCTTCACCAGCGCCTGGCGCGCGAGATCATGCTGATAGGTCCAGCCGAGGTCTCCGATCGGACCCAGATAGATGAAGCCGACCTTCAGCTTGTCGGCGGCGGAGGCTGCACCGAAGCTCCCGGCAAGCAAAAGCCCGGCAGCCACCGCAAGAAGTGATTTCCTCATCATCAGTCTCCAAAGATCAGGGGAAAGCCACGATCCGCAACGCACGCGCCCCATCGCGCACGCTGCGGAAATGAAAACTCAGCGGTCAGGTACGAACACGGTGCCGAGCGCGGCCGGCGCGGTCGAGCCGCCGGTGCGCGCGCGGGAGAGCAGGACCAGGACGATAACGGTTGCGAGGTAGGGCAGCGCGGACATGAACTGCGAGGGAATGCCGACGCCCCAGCCTTGGGCGTGCAATTGCAGGATCGTCACGGCGCCGAAGAGATAAGCACCAACGACGAGCCGGCCCGGCCGCCAGGACGAGAACACGACCAGCGCCAGTGCGATCCAGCCGCGACCTGCGGTCATGCCGGGAATGAAGAACGGCGTATAGGCCAGCGGCAGATAAGCGCCCGCAAGCCCTGCGCAGGCGCCACCGAACATGACGGCAAAGGTGCGGATGCGCAGCACGCGATAGCCGAGCGCATGCGCGGAGACATGATTGTCGCCACAGGCGCGCAGAATCAATCCCATACGCGTGCGGTGCAGGAACCACCAGACGCCGACGATCAGTGCGACCGAGCAGTAGACGAAACCGTCCTCGCCGAACAGCACGCGCCCGATCAGCGGGATCTCGGTGAGGCCGGGAATGGCGAGGTGCACTGCCGGCGTGATGCGCTCTCCGACGAACCCGGCGCCGATCAGGCCGGAGAGCCCGATGCCGAGGATGGTCAGCGCGAGACCCGTTGCAACTTGGTTGACGGCGAGCCCGAGCGTCATCAGCGCGAAGATCAGTGACATCAACGTGCCCGCGACCATGCCGAACAGCGCACCAATGAAGGTGGATTCAGTGAGCCACGCGCCGGCAAAGCCGCAGGCCGCACCGACGATCATCATGCCCTCAACACCGAGATTGAGCACGCCGGAGCGCTCGGTCACGAGCTCACCGCTCGCAGCAATCAGCAGCGGCGTCGACGCCGCGAGCACCGCGAGGATGATGGCCTCAACCAGCTCCACGGGTCACCTGTCGGTTCGGGAAGACCAGCTTGAAACGGTAGAGAATGAGGGAATCGCAGGCGAGCACGTAGAACAGCAGAATGCCCTGGAAAACCTTGGTGACATCCAACGGAATCTTCATCGCGATCTGCGCCTGCTCGCCGCCGATAAAGGTCAATGCGAGGAACAGGCTTGCAATTAATATTCCAAGCGGGTTCAGGCGGCCGAGGAAGGCCACGATGATCGCAGTAAAGCCGTAACCAGGCGAAATGCCGGGCTGGAGATGCCCGACGGGGCCCGCGACCTCGATGATGCCGGCGAGGCCCGCCAGCGCACCGGAGATGGCGAAGGTGAGGATGACGAGCTGGTTGGCATTGAAGCCGCCGAACCGCGCGGCACGCGGCGCTGCGCCAACCACGCGGATCTCAAAGCCCTTGATGGTGCGCCCCAGCAGGACCGCCACGGCTGCGACGACGAGCAGGGCGATTATGGCGCCGAGATGCAGTCTGCCGCCTTCGATCAGCAGCGGCACCGTCGCTATCGGATCGAACTCGGCCGTGGTCGGGAAGTTGAAGCCGTGCGGATCGCGCCAGGGCCCGCGCACGAGATAGTCGAGGAAGAGGTCGGCGACATAGACCAGCATCAGGCTGGTCAGGATTTCGCTGGCGCCGAACTTCACCTTGCAGATCGCCGGAATCAGCGCATAGAGCGCGCCCGCGGCGGCGGCGAGCACGAGCATGGCCGGCAAAACCCAAGGGCCGACGTCAGTACCTTGCGTATTCACCGCGATCCAGCTTCCGGCGACGGCGCCGATCAGGAATTGTCCCTCGGCGCCGATATTCCAGGCATTGGCGAGATAGCAGAGCGAGAGCCCGATCGCGATCATCACCAACGGTGTCGCCTTCACGGCGATCTCCTGGAGCGAATAGCCGTCGGTCAGGGGCGCGATAAAATAGGCATGCAAGGCGAGCAGCGGATTCTTGCCGAGGATCGCGAACAGGATGACCATCGTCACGATCGTCAGGCCGATCGCGATCAGCGGCGAGATCAGCGCGATCGTGTTGGAGCGCTCGGCGCGCTTCTCAAGCACCAACTGCATGCGTGGCTTCCTTCGGCTCCAGGCTGCTGCCGCCCATCAGAAGGCCGAGCTTTTCGCGGCTCGCCTCGCTGGCGGCGAGTGGGGCCGACAGCCGGCCGTGAAACATCACGGCGATGCGGTCGGCGATCTCTGCGAGCTCGTCGAGGTCCTGGCTGGTTACGAGCACCGCGGCGCCTGCGGTTGCGAGATCGAGCAGCGCCTGGCGGATGATCGCGGCGGCGCCGGCGTCGACGCCCCAGGTCGGCTGGCTCACCACCAGCACCGCGGGGTTGCGCAGGATCTCGCGTCCGACGATGAATTTCTGCAGATTGCCGCCGGAAAGCGATGCTGCTTCCGGATCGCGCCTGGCCTTGCGCACGTCAAACGTTTCGGTCGCGCGGTCGACGGTCTTGAGCATGGCGGCGCTATCGATGAAGCCGTGACGAACCATGCCGCTGGCGGCATGCCCGGTGAGCAGCGCATTCTCGGACAGCTTCATGCGCGGTGCAGTGCCGTGACCGAGCCGCTCCTCGGGAACGAAGGCGGCGCCAAGCTTGCGCCGCTGCGTGATCGAGAGGTGGCCGGCGGCGATACCCTCGATCACGACGGTGCCGGAGTGCTTCGACAGGCGCTCGCCGGAGAGTGCGGCGAACAGCTCATCCTGGCCGTTGCCGGCGACGCCGGCGATGCCTAGGATCTCGCCGCCCTTCAACTCGAAGGAAATGTGCTCGAGCCGCACGCCATGCGCCTCGGCAGGGGCCAGCGAGAGACCGTTGACGACGAGCCGCGGCACAGTGGTCTTGCGACCGGATGCGGCCCTCACTTGCTTGATCTCGCCGCCGACCATCATGCGCGCGAGCGAGGCGGCGGTCTCGCGCTGGGGATTGCAGGTCTCGATCTTCCTGCCGCCGCGCAGGATCGTTGCGGTGTCGCACAGCCGCTTCACTTCGTCTAACTTGTGGCTGATATAGAGGATGGCGCGGCCTTCGGCCTTGAGCCGCTCCAGCACGATGAAGAGCTGGTCGGCCTCCTGCGGCGTCAGCACCGCGGTGGGCTCGTCCAGGATCAGAAATTTCGGATCCTGCATCAGCGCGCGGACGATCTCGATACGTTGGCGCTCGCCGACCGACAATTGCCAGACCTCTCGCCGGGGATCGAGCGGCAGTCCGTAGGTCTTCGACACCTGCTCCAGCCGCGCCGACATGTCCTTGAAGGGTTCCTTGCCATCGAGGCCGAGCGCGACGTTCTCGGCGACGGTGAGATTGTCGAACAGCGAGAAATGCTGGAACACCATGCCGATGCCGCGGCTGCGCGCGTCGGAGGGACCGGACAGCACGATTGGTTCGCCGTGCCAGCGGATCTCGCCCCCGCTGGGCTGGATCAATCCGTAGATTGCCTTGACCAGCGTCGACTTGCCGGCGCCGTTCTCGCCGAGCAACGCGTGGATTTCCCTCGGCCGGATCTCGATGTCGATGGAATCGTTGGCGATGAAGTCCCCATAGCGTTTGGTGAGCTCAACCGTTTGAAGCAGCGGGGGCTCGCTGGAGTGCAGGCCTTGAGGCGTCGGATCGAACATTCGCTGATGCATCGGCATGGATGAAGTGCCTCAATACTGAGCTAGTTTGAGCCGCCGCGTAAGATGCGAAAAAGCGTCATGCCTTGCTCAACGCCGCGGCAGGCGTGGCAGTGCCGGTGTGCCGGTCCATGGGTGTGACGATCGCTGCGGTGCCTGTTGCAAATTTGTGACGGTTCAAGCCAAATCGGAACCCTGTGGGCAGGCTTGACGCCATGTTGAGCAATCGTAGGTCCGTCCATCCATCGCTCAGAGCACAGCGGTCGCGACGTCTGCTTCAACTCGGCTTCGCTCGGGGCGCGATCAGAAAATCCGAATAAAAACAATCGGGAATGTTCGGCAATAGCGATCCTCGCCGCTCGTCCTCACCGCGTCCGGCCACTTTGCAATCTCCTCCTTGAAACGTCGCGTGCTGCCGCAACAAGCGGCACGCCATGTGAAAAGTTGAGGCTTCGCACTCCGGGAGATCGGCGCAAGTGTCGCACCCAGGGACGTTCATTTTTGAACGTCCAAACTTGGGGGTATTCAGGATGTCGTTTCGTTACACGGCAATGGCAGCAACGGCGCTGTCACTTGCTACGCTGGCCACCGGTGGCCTAGCTCAGGCGGCGGATCTGCCAGTGAAGGCGGCCAAGAAGGCGCCGGACCTTCCATTCTTCCTGGTCATCGACAACCGCGTCACCTTCTCGTACATCTTCAACGCTTCGCAGCCGGGCGCGTGGTCGTTCCGGCCCGATGGGTCGATCAACAGCAAGACCACAAAGCAGGTCTACTCGTTCACCCATTTCGACGCCTGGGCGTACGGCACGAACTTCTTCACCATCTCGATGTACAAGTCGGATCACAATGACCCGGCGGGGCCCTGCACCAATGCGGGCGCGATCTTCGGCACGCCGGCATCCTGCGCCGGGGCGACCGAAATCTATGGCCTGTTCCGTTCGACCTTCGGCTGGAACGAGCTCTTCGACACCAAGGCTTTCAGCGCGGGGCCGCTGCACAACATCTCGTTCGAAGTCGGCATGGACGCCAATACCGAGAACAGGTATTTCGGCGCTGCCAAGCGCGACGTCGTTGGCGGTCTGCAGTTTGCGTTCGACCTGCCCTACAAGGGCTACATCAACGTCGCGCCGCTGGTCTATTGGGAGTTCGCCAACCACAATTCCTTCAGCCAGTGTGGCCTGTTCGGTCCGGGCGTTCCCGGAGTCACGTGTCTGGCGGACGGCAACACGTCATTCAAGCCAACCTGGGCTGTCGAAGTCAATTACTACATGGACCTCGGCTTCCTGCCGCCGAACATGCAGTACTTCTCGATCAGCGGCCGTGCCGGCTGGTACGGCAAGAAGGGCACCGACACCGAGCCGCTGCCCTACAGCCCAGCGAATGGCGTCTACAACACCGCTGTTGAGCTTAACTCGGAACCGATCCGTCTAACCTTCGATGCCTCGAAGGCAGCCTGGGGTGACAAGTACTCCCACTTCGTGGATGTCTGGGTGGCTTACCGCTATTGGCAGAACAAATTCGGCCTCGATCACAATCTTGCCGTCGGCTGTACCACGGCCGTCGGTGGCCGGACGGTGAGCACCGGCTCCTGCACCGAGTCCTCGCTTTACTCCGGTATCACCGTAAAGTTCTAGTCATCTGACGCTCTCCAGGTGAAAAACGATGGCGCCGCGTCAAACCTCCGCGGCGTCATTCCCTTTTGGATGTGCTGCTACTTCGTCCACACCCCCTCGTGCAGCGCCTCGGCCTCATCCTCCAGCAAAGGCCCGACCACCTCGGTCGGGCGCTGTCCGCTGGCAAAGACCTCGCGGCAGGGCAGGTCGAGCGTCGGATTCTCCGGATGGTTGCCGGTAAGGCCGCGCAGGCGGTGCTCGCTGAGACCGTAGACCACGCGGCCGATGCTGGCCCAGTAGATCGCGCCTGAACACATCGCGCAGGGTTCTGCGGAGGAATAGAGCGTCGCCATCGCCAACACCTCCCGACTGAGCTTGCGGCAGGCCTGCGTCGCCGCCAGGCGCTCGGCATGCGCGGTGCCGTCATGATCCGGTAGGTAGCCGTTCTCGGCCTCGATCAGCACGTTGCCGTCGGCATCGACGACGATGCAGCCGAAGGGATGATTGCCATGGGTGAGGGAACGGCGGGCGACCGCGAAGGCTAGACGCAGAAAGTGCTCGTCCCGCTCGGATGCGCCGCTCATCGCTACTCCCTGGTCAGTGTCCCGCCATGTGGCGGCCGATCACGGTGAGATCGGCCTCGCTGGTCCGTGCTTCATACACGAATTCGCCGTGGAACATCACCACCAGCCGGTCGGACAGTTCGAGCAGCTCATCAAGGTCCTCGCTGACGAGCAGCACGGCGGCGCCGCGGTTGCGCGCGGCCATGATCTCGGCGTGGATCCGCGCCACCGCGGCGAAGTCCAGGCCGAAACAGGGATTGGCCGCGATCAGAACCTCGACATGGCCGCCTAGCTCACGGGCGAGCACGGCGCGTTGCACGTTGCCGCCCGACAGGGCCGATATCGGCGTGTCCGGCGTGCGGGTCTTAATCTTGTACTGCGCGATCTTCGTCCTTGCCTCGTCGCGAAAGGCGCCGCGATTGAGCCACCAGCCGCCACGGGCGAAGGGCGCACGGTCGAATTCGCGGAAGGCGATGTTGTCGGCGACGCTCATGCCTCCGACGCAGGCGTTCTTCAGCGGCTCCTCGGGCAGAAGCGACATCTTGTGCCGCCGCATTTCCTCACGGCTGGCGCGGTACGGATCGCCGGCAACACGGATCTCGCCGCGTTCGGCTTCGCGCTGGCCCGCCAGCACCTCGACCAGCTGGCGTTGGCCGTTGCCGGAAACACCTGCAATGCCGACGATCTCGCCGGCGCGGACGGTGAGCGAGACGTCATGCACGGCGACTGCGCCGGCATCGTCGAGTGCGCGAAGCTTTTGCAGTTCGAGCCTGGTTTGGCCAGCCGCGCCGGTGCGCGGCGGCTGCACCGTCAATTGCTCGGCGCCAATCATGGTGCGTGCCATCGCGTCCGGCGTGAGGTCGGCGACCTTGCCGGCTCCGGCGAGCTTTCCGCGGCGCAGGATCGTGACGTCATCGGCGAAGGCCATGACCTCGCGGAACTTGTGCGTGATCATCAGGATGGTCAGCTCGCCCCTGACGACCATATCGCGGAGCATGCCGAGCACCTCGTCGGCTTCTGCCGGCGTCAGTACCGAGGTCGGCTCGTCCAGGATCAGGAACCGACGCCTCAGGTAGAGCTGCTTGAGGATCTCGCACTTCTGCCGTTCGCCGGCAGAGATGTCCGCGACTTTCGCGCCGAGCGGCACCTTGAAGGGCATGCGGCTCAAGAACGCTTCGAGCTCCTTCATCTCCTTCGACCAGTTCACCACGGCCGGCACGTCGTCGCGGGCCAGCACGAGGTTTTCCGCGACCGTCATCGCGGGCACCAGTGTAAAATGCTGATAGACCATGCCGAGCCCAAGCGCGTGGGCGTCCTTCGGATTGCCGATCGCCTGCTCGCGCCCGCCGACGAGGATGTCGCCTTCGGTCGCGTGGTAATAGCCCATGATGCATTTGACGAGGGTCGACTTGCCGGCGCCGTTCTCGCCGAGCAGCGCGTGGAAGGAGCCCGGCCGCACTTTCAGCTCGACATTGTCCAGCGCCAAGAAATCGCCGAAGCGCATCGTCATGGCGACGGCGTCGACGCCGAAGGCGCCTGACGGCGGTGGCGTTTCGCCGATGATCACGAAATCGCTCCGATGACGGCGTCGGAGGTTGAGACCGCGCCGAACACGCCGCCCTGCATCTTGATCATCTTCAGCGCGTGGTCATGGTTGCTCTTGTCGGTCGCGCCGCAACAATCGTGCAGCAGCACGCATTCGAAGCCGCGATCGTTGGCCTCGCGGATCGTAGTGTGAACGCAGACGTCGGTCGTGATCCCGGTCAGCACGATATTATCGATGCCGCGCACGCGCAGGATCAGCTCCAAGTCGGTGGCGCAGAACGAGCCCTTGCCCGGCTTGTCGATGATCGGCTCGCCCGGCAGCGGTGCCAACTCCGGGATAATGTCCCAGCCGGGCTCGCCACGCACCAGGATGCGGCCGCAGGGGCCGGGATCGCCGATGCCGGCGCCGATCTGGCGCGAGCGCCAGCGCTTGTTAGCGGGAAGATCGGAGAGATCGGGGCGGTGGCCTTCACGGGTGTGGATGATATGGAAGCCTTGGCTGCGCATCACTGCGAGCAGCTTCCTGATCGGCTCGATCGGTGCCCGCGTCAGCGAGAGGTCGTAGCCCATCTTGTCGACATAGCCGCCGACGCCGCAGAAATCGGTCTGCATGTCGATGATGATGAGCGCCGTGTTCTCGGGACGAAGATCGCCGTTGTAGGGCCAGGCATAGGGTTCGGATTTGATGTGGCGCTCGGGCATAATCTTGCTCTCTAGCGGGTGATCGACAATTCGGCCGGGGCGCCGGTCAGTGTGCGTTTGGGCGAGCAGGTGACGATCATGATCGCCAGCGTCAGGATGTAGGGCGCGGCATTGAAGAGGTGATAGCCGGAGGTGACGCCGACAGATTGCAGCGCCGGCCCCAGCGCCGCGGCGCCGCCGAAGGCGAGCGAGGCCCATAGGCAGAGCAGGGGATCCCAGCGTGCGAAGATCACGAGTGCGACCGCCGTGATGCCCTGACCCGAGGAGAGACCCTCGTTCCAGCTGCCGGGATAGAACAGCGAAAGGAACGAGCCGCCGATGCCGGCGAGGAAGCCGCCGATCATGGTGGCGCGCAGGCGGATCAGCAGCACGGAGTGGCCCATCGCGCGCGCGGCGTCCGAGCTCTCGCCGGCGGTACGGATGAGCAAGCCCCAACGCGTGATGCGGAAGGCCCAGTACAGGATCGGCGCAAGCGCGAGGCCGATCAGAAAAAGGACGTTGACACGCAGTGCAGCGCGGACCTGCGGGACGTCGCTCCACCAGCCGAAATCGATCGCGGGCAGCCGCGGCGCGGTGGGCTCGATGAGCGGCTTTCCAAGGTAGAAGGCAAGCCCGGTGCCGAACAGCATCAGCGCAATGCCGACTGCAACGTCGTTGACGCGCGGCAGCGAACAGATGCCGGCGTGCAGCGCGCCCAAAAGCGCGCCGGTGATGCCGGCGGCGAGCACGCCAAGCCACGGTGAGCCCGTGAGATAGGAGATGCCATAGGCGCTCATCGCGCCCATCACCAACGTGCCTTCGAGGCCGAGATTGATGCGGCCGGAGCGCTCGGTGATGCATTCCCCTAAGCTCACGAACAGGAACGGCGTGGAGACGCGAATGGCGCCGCCGAGCACGGCGAGCGGGACGGTCCAGAGTCCGATCGATCCGTCTGCCATCTCAGGATTTTCCCTTCAGGAACCCGGTGCGGCCGTAGAGCGCATCGCTGGCCAGCACGAAGACGAAGATGATGCCCTGGAGCACCAGCACGGACGCATCCGGCAGTCCCAGGCGCCGTTGCAGCAGGCCGCCGCTGGCGCTGATACCGCCGAGCAGGATGGCGACGGGGATGATGGCGAGCGGACTTTGCCGCGCAAGGAAGGCGACGAGAATGCCGGTGAAGCCGTAGCCGGCCGCAAGGTTGGCATTGGTGCGTCCCTGCACGGCGGCGACCTCGACCATGCCGGCAAGGCCAGCGGCGCCGCCGGCAAGGAAGCAAACGGTCAGTATCAGCTTGTCGACGCCGAGGCCGACGATCTTCGCGGCGCGGATGTTGCCGCCGGCAATCCGCGCGGCGAAGCCGAACACGGTGTGATAGACCAGGACGTAGGCGGCGATCGCGGCGGTCAGGCCGAACACCAGGCCCCAATGCACATCGGTGCCGGGAATGGTGCCGATCATGTTGGCGGCGCCGATCTCGCGCGTCGAGGGCTTGTTGAGGCTCGCGGGATCGCGCATCGCGCCTTCGACGAGATGGTTGAGGATTGCGAGCGCGATGTAGACGAGCAAGAGGCTCGATATGGTCTCATTGACGCCGCGATACTGTCGCAAGCCGCCCGACAGCATGATCCACGAGCCTCCGCCGATCACGCCGGCGATGACCATGGAAGTCTGGACGACAAGCGGCGGCAGGCCCTGGAGCGCCAATGCGGCGCTGGTTGCCGACAATGCGCCGATCAGGAGCGCGCCTTCGCCGCCGATGATGACCATGCCGAGCTGCGCGGGCAGCGCCGTGCAGAGTGCTGTTAGGATCAAGGGAGCAGCGCGCGTGAGCGTGTTCTGCCAGGAGAACCAGGTGCCGAACGCGCCGTAGTACATGTAGAAATAGAGGTCGAGCGGATTCTTGCCGAACATCGCGACGAAGATGCCGAAGACCGCGAGCGCGCCGACGAGCGCCGCGCCCGGGATGAGGATGTATTCAATTGTTGCGCCGTGGCGCTGGAGAAAGCCGGGATCGGCGGCCGGGGCGATCGTCCCGGCCGCGTCAAGGGGATCCGCAGCTTCCGTTGTCACGAAGTGGCTCCGATCACACCCTCGACGAGATAGTCCATCTTCTCGAGCTCGGGATCCTTCTGACCGCGATCGGTGCCGGCCGCGATCACGGTCCTGCCCCTGTTGTCGACCAGCCCTCCCTTGAAAATGGCGTAGCCTTCAGCCGACAGGAATTTGGCTTTTACGTCGTCGGCGTGCTTGCGGGCCTCTGCGGAAACCGCTTCGCCATAGGGCGATGTCTTGACGATCTCTTCCTTGAGGCCGCCGCGGTAGAAGTTCGGGATGCTCTCGCCGGCGGCAATCATCTTCACGAACTTCGGATAGAGCGCTTCCCAATTCCACTCCGCGCCGGTGAGATACGCCTTCGGCGCGAGCGGCGACTGGTTGGTGTGATAGCCGCAGACGAAGGCGCCGCGTCGTGCCGCATTCTCGACCATGGTCTTGGGACCGTCGACATGGCAGGTGAGCACGTCAACGCCCTGGTCGATCAGGCTGTTGGTGGCTTCGGCTTCCTTGACCGGCATCGACCAGTCACCGGTGAAGATGACCTGCGTGGTCGCCTTGGGATTGGCGAGCCTGGCCCCGAGCGTGAAAGCGTTGATGTTGCGCAGCACCTGCGGGATGGGCTTGGCCGCAACGAAGCCGAGCTTGCCGCTCTTCGAGGTGTAGCCGGCGACGATCCCGCAGATGTATTGAGCTTCGTCGATATAGCCGAAATAGCTGCCGGCGTTCTTCGGATCCTTGTCGCTCCACAGGCCGCCGCAATGCTCGAAACGGAGCTTCGGGTACTTGTTGGCCATCTTGATCATGTGCGGATTGTAGTAGCCGAACGAGGTCGGGAAGAGCAGGCTGGCGCCGTCGAGATTGATCATGGACTCGATCGTCTTCTCGACCGCGTCGGTCTCCGGCACCTTCTCTTCCTCGATGACCTTGAGGCCGGGAATCTTCTTCAGCGCCGCTGCCCCCTGCGCGTGCGCCTGGTTGTAGCCGTAGTCGTCACGCGAGCCGACATAGATGAAGCCGATGGTCGTCTCGGCTGCGAAGGCCGGGCGGAGGCCAGCCGCGGCGCCGAGGGTCAGGGCCGTACCGCCTTGCAACAAATGCCGTCGTGAAATCCTGCCAAAATCCATTGCTTGCTCCCCTGGGCGGATGCCCCGCCTCGATCTCGCGGCTGCCGCCGATCTGGCGGAGCTCGGGACACGTGTCGCAAGCTTCGTGCCACAGGCTGCGGAGTGTTCAATTGCGGATAAGCTATTGAAATATAAGATTCTCTATGCTGCCTGAATCCTGATCAGGATATCGACAGATTAATTTATGGGCAGTAACTCCCAATTGTATGCAATGGAGTTAAGCAGCTTTAACCTGTCCGTGCGTGTGCATGCCGGGAGACTGCCGGCGGGCTACTCGCGTTCATGCTAATCACGCCCGGATTGGGACAGCGCCGGTGCGCGATTTTCGCTCGCATCCAACTTGTATCGATTGTCATCAGGACCTCCGCTGCTGGGGTCCCCGAAAGATGGAAAGCCGAGATGGTTGCTGGGAACGCCGTTCAGAGGACATCGCTCGGCGAAGAAATCGTGCGTCGCATCAACGAGCTCGGTGCGATCTCGCAAGAGGCCGGCAAGCTCACCCGCATCTATCTGAGCAAGGAGTTGCGCGAGGCTGCGGACCTCATCCTGGGCTGGATGCGCGAGGCCGGCATGAGCGCGCATCTCGATGCGATCGGCAACGTCTGTGGCCGCTACGAAGGCGAGCGGCCGGGTGCGCCCTGCCTGATGCTCGGCTCGCACTATGACACTGTGCGCGATGCCGGCAAATGGGACGGGCCTCTCGGCGTGATCACCGCGATCGCCTGTGTCGCAGATCTCAACCGCCGCGGCAGGCGCTTGCCGTTCGCGATCGAGGTCGTCGGCTTTGCCGATGAAGAGGGGGTACGTTTCGCCTCGACCCTGCTCGGCAGCCGTGCGGTGGCCGGCACAAGAGCGTCCTGAACACGCGCGACCGTGACGGCGTGTCGATGCGCGATGCGCTCATCACGTTCGGCCTTGACCCCGATCATATCGGCGCGGCTGCACGGACGCGGCGCGAGCTAATTGCCTACCTTGAATTGCATATCGAGCAGGGTCCGGTGCTGGAAGCACAGAACCTGCCTGTCGGCGTCGTCACCGCGATTGCGGGCGCGACGCGTCTTGCCGCGCGGCTGACCGGCATGGCCGGGCACGCCGGCACGGTGCCGATGGCGCTTCGGCGTGATGCGCTCGCCGGCGCGGCCGAATGCATTGTCGAGCAGTTTTGCCGGACCGACGAGGGCGGGCTGGTCGGGACCGTCGGATACATCCAGGCAAGGCCCGGCGCGACCAACGTCATCCCGGGCGAGGTGTCTTTCACCATCGACATGCGCGCGCCAATCGACATGCATCGCAAGCGTGCAGTCGCCGACATCGTCCGCCAGATCGAGGCGATCGCGAAGCGCCTGCAATTGGTGCTTCAGCTCGACGTCACGCACGAGAACGGCACGGCACCCTGTGCGCCCTGGCTCAAGGAGCAGATCGCTCAGGCGATCGGAGCGGAAGGCTTTTCAGTATTCGAGCTGCCGAGCGGAGCAGGCCACGACGACATGGCGATGATCGACATTGCCGATGTCGGCATGATCTTCGTGCGCTGCCGCGGCGGCATCAGTCATCACCCGGACGAGCATGTCGAGCTCGCCGATGCCGAAGTTGGCGCCCGCGTGCTGCTGCGGGTGATCGAGAATTTTCAGGCCCTGGGAAGGTAAGTCGAGCCCGCAAGTCACCGGATAGAGACACGAATCAGACAGCTCTAGAAACTCGCGGCGTATTGCCGGGATCACGAGACACAATTCGAAGACACCTATGAACAGCGGCACCTCTTTTCCATCACGTCGTGAGAACCGGTTTTATCAGGGCCTGACAGCGACCTTCGTTGCCAACGCGCTTCAGGCGGTGAATTTTCTCGGCGATCGATTCCTGAGGCAGTCACCTCATTCACTCTCGGCTATCGCGGACCTTTACCGGCACTCGATGGACAGCGCCTTCTCGGCGACCGAGACTTTCCTCGTCACGGGGGCGCCGCACGCCTGCGCGTACTATCCGCGCGACTTTGCCTGGTTCTATCCCGACATTCTCGATCCCCAAACCATCATGGATTCGCATGACGCGGTGCGACGGGCCAATCTGCTCGAAAGGAGCGTGCATCTGTTGCTGGAGGCGGTTCGCGCTGGCGTCGTCACCACGACCATCGTGCCGGCGGGACGCGGCCGGCATCTCGGCGTGAATTATTTCTCGCGTCCTTCGGATACGCTGCTCGGTATCTTGGCCGGTCTCCAGCAGATGGTTTCCGCGGAGGACAGGGCGTCGTCCTATCTGGCGATGTCGCAATGCGCGCATGCCGGCCGTCTGCTGCTGGCCGAATACGGAGCCGACCTGAAGCGGGCGATCCTGCAGCTCGCAAGCGAGCTGGAGTCATTCGACGATGGCGGCACCAGATATTTGCTGTGCGATGCCCGCGCCCCGCGCTCTGCAGCCACCGACACCCGCGCCGAGCGACGGCGGTTCGTCACAAATGCCTGTGTGTACACGACGTTCGTGTGGGGCATTCAGCTCGGAGTCGTGGACGAGAATGAGCTAAAGCGGCTGCTGGGACGTCACCTCGGGCAGTACAAGAAGGACCTGCTCCGGCTGTTCGGCAAGGACGGCTATATCAGACATTCGCTGGACGGCCCGGCGGCTCCGCCAGCGTCCTCGGTTGCGCTGGATTTCGTCAGCGTGCATCGCGGCTTCTGGGACCTGAACGAGGAGTGCGAGCGGGCGCTGTTCGCGGCCACGGCGGATTTAATCATTGCGGAGCCGCGCTTCCGCATCCCTAACACGTTCCACTTCCTGGTGTCGGCAGATAATCCGCAGACCAAGATGATTCACAAGATCGCCGCTCCCGCCTACCAGGGACGCTCATCCTGGCCGACATTCAACGTCGAGTTTGCGGATCGCATGCTGGATTACGACGAATTCTCGGGGAGCGACACCTACCGGGCCTGCGCCCAGGGAATATTGAAGGACATTCGGACCGCAACCGAGGTCCATGGCGGCTATCAGGAATTGCTGTCCGAGCGGGGCCTCAAATATCGCACCTGGGCCTACAAGGGTGCTGTGGCGCACTCCTGGTTCCCGCGTTTCCTGTCGGTCTGGAGGAGGGCGTATGGAACGCCGCTCCTCCAATGGGAATGACTGATCCGCAACGTCGGTTAAGCAGTCGGCGGGGCCACCCTCGAGCACTCTTGCTGCCAAGGTCATCTGATCCGATTTCGGCGAGAATTGATGTTCGGGTGAGGGCGGCCAACCGCCGTTCGCACTACGCTGCGAGATCCAGCAGCCGGCACGATCCGCGGACCAGCACCTTGCGTCCGGTGGGCGTCATCTCAGGCACGCCGCCATTGACGACAACAAGGCCGAGCTTGATGAGGCTTTCGACCAGATAGGCTTTCGAGAGGCGACCGTTCGATGCCGGATTGCGAAGCGTGCGTAGCGCTTCCCATTGATCCGGCGAAAGATCGAAGTCGACATCGTTGCTCATGCTGCCTCAAGCGATAGTAACGTTTGCGCGCCTCTGTTAGCGGCGCTGCATGAACACCATGCGACGACAATGAGTCGGGAATTCGGTGAGTTGTTTAGAACGTCTCTTCACCGAATTGCCGCACTTCATTGCGTCATAGGAGTTAAGATCGTTTGAGCGCAAATATTGTCCCAGACCTCGATCACATATTGATGATTTAGGCTTGTGTTGCGGCGCGAACTGCTGCGCTGCACGGGAACAGCTACTGTCCCATTCTGCGTCGCAATATGCACAGAAATGATGGGACGGAGCGTTCGGGGCCCTGTTAGGTTCGCGGGGAATGGCTTCACAGGCAGAGGTGGACTGCATGAACAGGCTGGTGGAAATTCGCAGTCAAGAATCTCTGTGCCGCGAGCGTGCCGCGCTCGATTTTGAGCGGCGGGTTTTCTGGCTCGCGCAAGCCCAGGAATGGGAGCAGCGCGCGCTCGACGAAATTGCGTATCACTTTCGGGAGTGCAATATCGCCCGGGCCGAGTTGACCGCCGCCTGACCTCAGACAGGGGCGTGTTAGGCCTTCACTGATAAGTGGCCACGATATCGGACACCGCGCGCTCGAGCTGCTGCGCGGTGGCGCACTGGCGCACGACACTACAAAAGGTCGCATAGCGCGGCATCTCGGAATCGCCAAAGCCCCAGGCGAGCCGTCCTTCGGGATTGAGCCAGACCAGCCGCTTTGAGCGCTCGGAGATACGGCGCAGGATGTCGGCGCGCGGGTCGAGGTTATTGCTGCGGGCGTCGCCGAGCACGATGACCGTGGTCTGCGGCGTCAGCGCGCTCATGAATTCCTTCTCGAAATCGGCCAGCGAGGAGCCGTAGTCGGACGAGCCGAAACCGACCTTGGACATGATCTCGGCCATCGCCTCTTCCGGCGAGTTGTTCTCCAGGATCTCGCTGACCTCGATCAGATGCGAGGAAAAGGCGAAGGAGCGGACGTCGTCGACCACCTCATGCAGCGAGTGGATCAACAGCAGGAAGAAGTCGGAGACCTGGGCGACCGAGCCGGAGACGTCGCAAAGGGCCACGATCTTGGGCCGGTCGCGATGTTTGCGTTTCCAGGCGGTGAGGAACGGCACCCCGCCCCAGGCCGCGTTGCGGCGGAGCGTACGGCGAACGTCGAGATGGCCGCGGCGCTGGCGCTTGCGCGGCTTCGAGTAGCGCTCGCGCAGCCGGCGCGCGATCTGGCGGATGAGGGCACGCATCTCGGCGACCTGGCGCCGCTCGATGCGCGCGAGCGGCGCGTTGCGCAGGATCTCGTTGCGGAGGCTTTCGGCCTCCTCGCGGGCGTAGAGCGCAAGCCCCTGGGAGACCGTGTCGCGCACCGCTTCGCGCAAGGCATCGAGCGCAGCGCGCAGACGCTCGGCCAGTGACGGGTTGGTCGCGGTCAGTTGGTCCAGATCGTCCCGCAGGCGCTGGAGGCCCATGGCGTCGAGGATGCGGCTGGAGAAGATGCCGCGCTGGGTGGAATAGCGGATATCGGACAGCGCGGCGACACCGGAGGCACTGGCGATCGCCGCCGCGATCGCATTGCGATCCTGCGACAGCAGCATCTGCGCAAGAGCGCCCAGTTCCTGGGGAGGCTGACCTTCACCGGCTTCGCTGCCCGCGTCCGATGAGGGCGACTGATCTAGGTCCTGCGAAGCGTCATCGCTGCTGGCCTCAGGCTGATCCTGCCGCGGTTCCGGCTGACTGAAGAAGAGATCAAAGCAATCGCCGAGTGCGAGCTTCTCGTCCTGCGACTTGGCGAGCGTCAGCAGCAGGGCGTCGCGCAAGATCGCGCGGTCGGAGAAACCGACCTGCTTGACCGCACGCATCGCATCAATGCTTTCGGCGGGCGAGACATGAACGCCGGCGCCGCGGGCCGCCCGAAAAAAGCGATGGAGGTTCTCGCGCATCGGTCTCAACCGAAGACGTTGGACCGCGCCGCTTTGGCAATGAAGGTCGTAACTTGCGGCGACGCGGCTTCAATATCGGCTTCGTATTTCAGGAGCACGTTGAGCGTGTCCTTGACGATCTCGGTATCGAGTTCGGTGGCCTGAAGCAGCACCAGCACGCGCGCCCAATCGATGGTCTCGCTGACCGAGGGCAGCTTCTTCAGATCGAGTGAGCGGATCTCGTGGATGAAACCGACCATCTGCCGGCGCAGCGCCTGCGAGATGCCGGGCACGCGGCTCTCGACGATGCGTTCTTCCAGCCTGTGCTCGGGAAAGCCGATGTGCAGATGCAGGCAGCGTCGCTTCAAGGCGTCGCCGAGGTCGCGCTCGCTGTTGGAGGTGAGGATCACGGTCGGCGGCGTGATCGCCGAGACGGTGCCGAGCTCGGGGATGGTGACCTGGAAGTCGGACAGGATCTCCAGCAGCAGCGATTCGAATTCCGCATCCGACTTGTCGATCTCGTCAATCAGGAGCACGCAGCCGCCCGGCTGCTCCAGCGCCTGGAGCAGGGGCCGCGGCTCGACGAATTCCTTCGAGAAGAACACGTCACCGAAATCGTGGAGCTGGTCGAGCGCTGCATGCAGCGTCTGCGCGCCACCCAGGACTTCGCCGAGCTTGTCCTTCAGGATCTGGGTATAGAGAAGCTGCTTGGCGTATTTCCATTCGTAGAGCGCCTTGGCCTCGTCCAGGCCTTCATAGCATTGCAGGCGGATCATCTTCATGCCGCGCCAAGCGGCAATCGCCTTGGCAAGCTCGGTCTTGCCGACGCCCGCGGGGCCCTCGACCAGGATCGGCTTCTCGATCTGTTGCGACAGATAGACGGCGGTCGCGATCTGCCGGCTCGCGATATAGCCTTGCGCGGCGAGGCCGCTCTCCACTGCCTCGATCGAGGTCGAGGCCTTCTGATCAGCCACGAAACGGCGCTCCTAAAGGTCTTGCTTGAGGCTTGTTCTGCCTGCGTTCCGGGCAAAGAACAAGCCTCGTTTGGGAGCCACCAGACCCGCGGGTGCAGCGTTTTTTCCGCTTAACGCAAATAGTTGAACGGTGCGCCGGCGCGCGATCAGTGCCGCAGCAGCTTCGGCTTGCGGATGGTCTGTCTGACCTCGGCGCCGCAATCGGCGCATTCATAGACAAGGTCGATCTTGGCAAGGCTCCAATGCGGTTCGACCTCGCGGACATACATCGGCAGGAACCCCATGCAGGTGGGGCAAGTCACTGGCGCGATCTCGACATCCTGATGATGCTGAACATAAGCTGGCATCTCGGCTCTCCTTCGCAGGCGACCACCAAACCCCCGCGTGGAGGCTACCGCCACTCGCGCCAGGCCCGTCATCAACTCTTCCGAACAGAGCCGGAACTGCGGACATTTGTCGGCCGCTGTGACATTCTTGTTACGTATCGGTACTGTAACGGCCGGGCCAAATGCCTACTTCCCAGTGCGATCAGGTTCTCCGAACTTCACCGCAACGATATTCACTGCAACGATAAGGGAGTAACGCCATGACGCATGCCATTCGCTTTCACAAGACCGGTGGCCCGGAAGTCCTGGTCTGGGAGGAGGTCAGCGTCGGCAAGCCCGGACCGGGCGAGGCACGCATCCGCCACACCGCCGTTGGTCTCAATTTCGTCGACATCTACAACCGCTCGGGCCTGTATCCGGCGCAGCTGCCGAGCGGGCTCGGCAGCGAGGCGGCCGGCGTCATCGAGGAAGTCGGCCCAGGCGTCACCGATCTGAAGCCGGGCGATCGTGTTGCCTATGGCGCCTCGCCGCTCGGCGCCTATTCCGAGGCCCGGCTGATCCCCGCCGACCGCTTGTTGAAGCTGCCTGACGGTGTCGATGACAAGACTGCCGCGGCGATGATGCTCAAGGGGCTGACGACGCAGTACCTGATCCGGCAGACCTATCGGGTGAAGGCCGGCGACACCATCCTGCTCCACGCCGCGGCCGGCGGCGTCGGTCTGATCCTGAGCCAGTGGGCCAAGCACCTCGGCGCCACCGTGATTGGCACCGTCAGCAACGACGAGAAGGCGAAGCTCGCCAAGGCGCATGGCTGCGACCATGTCATCGTCTACACGCGCGAGGATTTCGTGAAGCGCGTCGACGAAATCACCGACGGCAAGAAGGTGCCTGTCGTCTATGATTCCGTAGGCAAGGACACGTTCCTGAAATCGCTGGACTGCCTGGCGCCCCTCGGCGTTGCCGCGCTGTTCGGTCAGTCCTCCGGCGCCGTCGATCCGCTCAATCTCGGCCTGCTGGCCCAGAAGGGCTCGCTCTACGTCACGCGGCCGACGCTGTTCACTTATGCCGCCAAGCGCGAAAGTTTGGTCGCGATGGCAGGCGAGCTGTTCGAGGTCGTCAAGTCCGGTGCAGTCAAGATCGAGGTGCACCAAACCTATCCGCTTAAGGACGCCGCCAAGGCGCATGCCGATCTCGCCGCGCGCAAGACCACGGGGTCGACCGTGCTTACGGTGTAACGTTCATTCGAGACGGCGCGATGCAGGCTGCCAGCTTCCGTCACGTCCGCTCGTGCTTGCGCAGATCGCGGGCGTGATCGAGGCGGCATGCCTGGAGGTCGATATCTTCGGGCGGGATCTGGGGCAGGGCGGCCTCCGACAGGATGGCCTCGGTCACGTCCTCGACCGAATTGTCGGCGATTTCGTGGACGAACGAGACGTTCCGGTATTCGCCCGAAACGATGCGGCAGACGATCTCACGCCTCGTGATTTCGGGGTCCACGACCGCCTCGCTGCCGCGCCCGCCCATAGTCGATCATCACGACGAAATATTGCATAGAACGAACCTGCCGCACCCGTAGTCGAGAGTGCGGCAGAGTATTTCTGAAAATCAGAAATAAGTCAAGAGCGACTTCCAAAAACGGAAATCGGCGCTACCTGCCCTTCTTGCGGGGGCGGGCCGACTTGGCGCGCAGCCGCTCGAGCTGTCCCTTGGGCATGGACAGGCAGATCTCTCCGACCCATTCGAGCTTCACGCCGACGATCGGCTTGGCGTTGAAGCTGGTGAGGTTGACCACGGAGGGGCTTTTGCCACGCTCGATGGTCTTCAAATAGCGCTCGCCGGTCTTGAGGCGGACCACGGCCTCCTCGCCATAGAAGCTCGACAGCGGATGACGCTGGTCCTTGTAGACCACGATCACGTCGCCGCTCTCGTACTTGGGTAGCATCGAATCGCCCACGATCTCGAAGGCGACCGTCTCTTCCATGATGGGGAAGGGCAGCGTGATGTCACCGAGTCCCTCCGGCGGAACTTGTTCATAATCGGGCTCGATCACGGCGCCGGCGCCGACGCGGCCCATGATCGGCGCGAGGTTGAGTTCGAGATATTCCATGATCGGAATGATCTCCGAAGCCTTCACTAGGCGTTCGCCGCCGAGGATCTCCGAGACCGCGCCGGGTCGCACGCCCATGGCCGCCGCCAGGCCGCCCTTACTCTTGCCGGTCTTTTCCAGGCCCCGCTCGATCATTGCAACGTCCAACATGGTGATTCCCTCGATTGCGCATGGTCTTGCCTCTTATAATCCGAAATTCGGAATTGATGCAATTATGAATATCAGAATTGTCGCCTGACTTTTAGATTCGGAATACCGGAATGTATCTTTCGCCTCGCGATCATGCGGTCGGAGGGTGCATCACAGGACAGCAGCATGGAACCGGGCCATTGGTCGTCGGAGCACTCCGACGCGCTTCGCGACTATTTTCTGAAGGGGATGTCTTATGCGGCCATCGGCCGAGAGATTAATGCAAGGTTTGGAACGGCTTACACACGTAGCGCGGTGGTCGGCCGCGCCAAGCGGCTCGGTCTCGTCATACCGGCTTGGATGACGAGCCCATCGGTCGTGCCGTCGCTGCCCGGCGAGGCTTGCCCGCCGTCGCCGCGCCGGTCGGCGTTGCCGAACCTGCATGTGCCGCCGAAATCCGCCATGAAGCCTGCTGCGCGCGCCAAATTGCGGTGCGTCGGCATCCAGCCGCGGTTGGTCCCGCTGGTCGACCTTGCGGACCACGACTGCCGCTACCCCTGTGGCGGCGACAAGGACGGGGAGGAAATCACTTTCTGTGGCCATCCGCGCCAGCCGGGTTCCAGCTATTGCACGCCGCATGCGCGTCTGACGCGCCGTTCTGGAGCTGAGTGCGCCCGTGCCACCCGTCCCGTCGTGCTCAGGCTGATCTGCGCTGCCTGAACCCGCGGCCAGCCGTTCATCGTCGATTTCGCAAACAAAGGAGTATCGAGTGGCACCTGCCCGACGCAACAAATCTTACAAACTGGCTGGAATCTACGACCGGCGGTCCCGCGATGTGCCGTTCAATGCCGAGGTGGCGGAAGTCGAGGTCGACAATCCGCTGGCGGTCGACCCCGGCGAGAAGATCGTGGCCATCCGGTCGGTCCGGAGCGATCCGCTCGGCCGGCTGCACGCGCACCATCAGATCGACGAGGCACAATACCGCGGCGGGCGCGCCTTCCAGAGCGATTGGGAGAGGGCGGAGCGGGGGCCTCAGGCTATGGACCCGACCCGTGTATATGTCGATGGCGCTCGCACGCGCGAGACGATTACCGAGAGCCAGCGCCAGGCGGTGCTGCGGCTGAATCGGGTCGAGCGCGAACTCGGCACCGACGGCGCGGCGCTGGTGCACGACGTGCTCGTGCTGGGCTTGACCATGGATCAGATCGGGCAGCGCCGCGCCGTTCGTACGCAGCGCTGGAACGACTATTTTGCACGGCGTTTTCGTGAATGCCTGGACCGGCTGGCACTGATCTACGGCTTCGCCACGACGACGGGGGCACCACGGGCAGGGCAGCGCAATTAGCGATCGCATGCCCGCGGCCTCGCCCGCGGGCATGCGATCGACTGCTCAGGGATGCGGTACGGGTCACTGGCTTTCCTATCGCTGACGATACAACCGCTGAGACGCGACTCAATAATTGCGTGTATATGCTGCCGAAGCGCCAGCTCGCGTCAGCCTATCTCTGTTCATATCGGAAACAAGTCGAAATGCAGGGCCAATTGACAGCGATCTCGGCTGTGTGCGTGATCGATGCCGCTTCTTGACGCAGGTAGGTGACGGCAGTCGATATTCGTGTTATCCGGAATTGCCGTGGCGCGATCCGGACGCATTGCTACAGCGGCTGTTGGGCTTGCCGGATGAGTTGTTCCTTGGCATAATTGCAACCTGTTCGGTTGGGCCATGCTAGACAGCCGGGCCTGCGGCCGAGAACTGATCCCCATAGAATCGGGTTGCGGCGTTCGGTCCCTCGCGTGCGACTTCGACGCAAGAACGTGAAGGCGAAGCTTGTCATAGGTGCGAGATGAAGAACCTTAATTTCGCGGCTGAACTGCACCTCAAGCTAGGCGCGCCCGCGGGCGGCACCGTCGAAAGCCTGCGCCTGCTCCGTGCGTTCCTGAAGCTCGAGCCTCGGCAGCGTTTCGAGGTCATCAAGCTCGTCGAAGACCTCGCCACCGAAGAAGCTCTTTCCGAACATCCCCTGTCCTGAGTAAGGCCGCGCCGGCCTTACGCCTTCTCCTTGGTTTCCTGCCAGATTCGGCCCACCAGGCAGCCCTCGTCAGGGGCCGGCCCGCTGGAAGGCGATCCGGTAAGTGTGGTATTCAGTCGGGAAAAGGGAGGAGTGCGACCATGATCGACCCGAAGCTTGAAGTTCCGGCCGAGCTGCGCGACCTGGCCGAGAAGACGATTGACCAGGCGGAAAAGGCATTCGGCATGTTTTTCGAAGCCGCCACCAAATCGATGACGACCGTTCCCGGCGCGGGGACCGAGGTGTCGAAGCAGGCGCTCGCTTTCACCGAACAGAACATGAAGTCGGCGTTCGAGCATGCGCGCAAGCTCGTTCACGCCACAGACCTTCAGGAAGCGATGCGAATTCAGTCCGACTTCCTGCGCAGTCAGTTCACCAACGCAGGGGACCACATGCGCCAGATGACTGGCAGCTTCATGCAACCGGGCAAGGACAAGTCCTGATTCTGTTGGTGCGGCGCTGCATGCCCACAAATTTGACTTTGCGCGCCGGCGAGTGCGCATTCTGATGCCGGGCAGGTCCATGATGGGCACTTAATGGGTTCATTCGCCGTCCATCATCCTTTTCTGCTGATCCGGTCGGTCTTCCGGCAGGGATTTGCAATTCCACCTGTCACGTTCGCCCGGCGTTCTACCGGCGCAGCGATCCGGTATAGGCCATGATGTCGCCGGCTTCCGTGCGGCTCAAGGGAAGCTCGGCATCTTCGCGCCGTCGAGCAGGAAGAAATCGAGTATTCTGGAATTGCGAGAGATCGATGCGCGCGATGATCGACTGCAGCAGCCTGCGCCTCGAACGATAGATCTACGAATGCGGGCGCCCGTGCCGCGGTGTCCCTCCGAGATCGCGGGACCCTCCTATCATGGCGGCTCGGAGCTGCCTTGACCTGCCGCAAAGGGGTTTCTGGCTAATAGTCGCCGGGGTTCATGATCATCGGGCTCTTCGTATCGGCCGGCGCGAGCGCGCTGCTGGCGCTGTCACGCAGGAAGCGATCGAGCGTCTCCTGGATCTTCGCCTTGGCCGAATCGGGACCGCGATCGCTCATCTCGGTGTGCTGTGCGCCGGTATGGACGATGTCGATACCGCGCGCTTTTGCCTCTTCCGGCGTCGGCAGCACGCCGGGATCGGCCACGAAATGCGGATCCTTCGAGCGGAACGACAGGATCTTCATGTTGTCGCTGAGCACCAAAGGCACCCGCAGATTGTCGAGCGTGATCACCTTCGATACCAGCTCCGGGTGCTGATGGGCGACATACATCGAGACATCGCCGCCGTTGGAATGGCCGACTAGAGTGATGTGGTCGTAGTCGACGTTCACCTGCCGCCTCTTCAACTCGCCTAAGACGAACAGTATGTTGGCCTCGCAGCGGACATAGACTTCACGCCGGCCGACATATTGCTGGCCGGCATGGGTCATCAGCGGCGGATCGCTCGGTAGATCCTGCTGGATGCTGGCAACCAGATAGCCGCGTGCGGCGAGCACGTTGGCCAGGAAGGAATATTCGGTTGCCTTGACGGTGTTGCCGTTGCTGATGACGGCGAGCGGAAGCTTCCAGAGGCCGAGATTGGCCTTTGTCTCGTAGTCGCGTCTCACCGCGACCTCAACCGAGATCGGCCGCTGGCGAGAAGCGTCGAACAGGGCCAAAGCCTCATGGCGGATCGCGAACCGGCTGACGACGAAATACTGGCCGAACCCGAGGACGCAGAGAAACGCCAGGATTGCAAACACCCTCTTCATGGCTCCGTCTCAATCACCTTTGGCTGAACATGGTCAATGGCAACCGCCGGATCGAGCGATCATGAGCAGGTTACGGGATTAAATTTAGGCAAGTCTGTGAGCAAAGGCCGCAAAAGCGCCGTGCGCGGCGATGCCTCGACGCTGCCGAAATAATCGGTCGCCCGTTCGGAACGCTGTGCGCCCTGGGGATGGCGACGCGAGGCCGTCCATGCACGATGCCGCGCGCCAGGCGCTGCTGGTTCCCGGCGGCGCCGTCGTCGTCGTCAAGTTCGAGGGAGGACGCAAGAACGGCGAGACATTTCCCGTCGAGGCGAGCTTCTCGGGCTGGCAGGGAGCGGACGGCTTTCAGTATGGAGCGATCCTGCGCGACATCTCGGTGCCCAAGCGCGAGGCCGAGCGCGTCAGGTATCTCGCCGAACATGGTACGCTGACAGGTCTTGCGAACCGCAGCATGCTGCAGGCGAGCCTCATCGGTCTGATCACCGCGGCGGAGCGGCGTTCTTCCGACCTCGCACTGCTCGTGCTCGGGCTCGACGGCTTCCAGCAAATCAATGACATGTGCGGGCATGCAGCGGGCGACCTCGTGCTGCGGGCGGTCGCCGAGCGCCTGACGACTGAGGTCGGCGCCGGGGCGATCGTCGCGCGCCTCAGTGGCGACGAGTATGCGGTCGCGCGCGATTGCGCGGACGCCAGCGAGCCGATTGCCGAATTCGCCGAGCGACTCGTGCGCGCCTTCGAAACGCCGCTCGCAACGGGAAGGCAGCATCAGGTCAAGATCAGCATCGGCGTTGCCATCTATCCCGACGGCGGCCGTAATGCTGACGATCTCCTAAGCAACGGCCATCTCGCGCTGACCAAGGCAAAGCTGACGCGGCGCGGCAGCCACGTGATCTTCGAGAGTGCGATCAGACAGGAGCTGGAGAAGCGGCTGAAGCTTGAGAGCGAATTGGCGCTTGCCGCGGATCGCGGCGAGTTCCAACTGTTCTACCAGCCCCAGGTTCGTCTGGTCGACGGCAGCCTGATCGGAGCTGAAGCGCTCATCCGTTGGCGGCACCCCTTGCGCGGCTACGTCTCGCCTGCGGAGTTCATGCCCGTGGTGAACACTTCGGCCCTGTCCGAGCGGATCGCGGACTGCGTGATGGAGACCGCCTGCCGTCAGGCACGCGCCTGGGAACTGTCGGGCAACGCCGTGCGCGTCGTGATCACCCTATCACCCTCGCAGCTCCACTCCGGCGATCTCGCGCATTCGTTTGCGGCGTTGCTCGAAGCGACGGGGCTCACGCCGCCGCTGCTCGAGCTGGAGGTCACCTAAGACATCCTGCTCCATGAGGAAAGCCGCGTGCTCGACATGTTCAAACGGATCCAGGAGCTGGGCGTCCGCATTCTGTTCGACGCTTTCGGTACCGGTTATGCAAGCCTGAGCTACCGGAAGAAGTTTCCGCTCGACGGGCTCAAGATCGATCGTTCATTCGTGGTCGATCTGCTTGCCGATTCTGACGATGCTGCGATCGTCAGCTCGACTATCGGGCTTAGCAAGCAGGTCGGTCTCACAGTCGTGGCTGAAGGTATCGAGAACCGCGCCACGGCGGACTTTCTGGTGAGCATGGGATGCGAGGAAGGGCAGGGGTACTTCTTTGTCGTCCAATGCCGGTGGAAGCGTTCGATCGGCAGTTCCTGGCGCTTGAAGTGCGCCGCCATCACTGCGGCCTGACGGGCCCGCTTCGATTTAGGGTTATTGTTTGAGCATGGCCTCTTCGGAGTACCGCTGGATAGCTTTTCGGATCATGTTCTAGCGTCGACGCGCAACCGCGACGCCGAACAGGAAAGCAACGAACAGGCTGGCGAGCGGCGCCTCGCGCGTGATCGCCGCAATCGTCGAGAGCGGCCGGCCCGGCTTTCGCGCTTCCTCGATCGTAGAGGTAAGACGATCGACCGCTGCATGCAGGCCTCCCGCGACTTCACCGATTGTGCGCGATACATCCGTCGCTGCATCGATGGCGCGTTCGGCCATGCCGGGCTGGGGATTGGACTGCGGTATCTCCGTGCTCAAGCGCGACCTCCAGGCCCGATGATGGAGGCCGGCACCTTTGGCTATCCGCGCGAGCGCTCGTGTTGAACAGCGGGTCTGACGACCTTTGGCTATCCGCGACAGGCGCCGTGGTTTTACGGCGGGTGCCGGCCTTGGAATGGGCAATTCAGCGCGCGGGATTTTGTTCCGGGACAATACGCCCACGGCGGACCTCACGGGGAAACGACGGGTGCGAATCTCTGTTAGGCTGGGCGGTAGCCAGGCCGATATCAGGAGATTGCCGTGACCGATCGGACCGCGACGGATCGAAACCGGCGCATCGCCTTGCTCGGCGCGCCCATCGACATGGGAGCTTCGCAGCGCGGCACCTTGATGGGCCCTGCTGCGCTGCGCACCGCAGGCCTTGCGACACTGCTCGATAGCCTCGATTTTGAGGTCGTCGACTACGGCGATCTTTCCGTGGCCGAGGTCCGTGACCTCGCCGACAGGCCGCCCGAGAAAGCCAATCATTACCGGGAAATCCAGCGCTGGACGCGCGTGCTGAGTCTCAGAGGCTATGAGATCGCGAAAAGCGGCGCAGTGCCGATCTTCCTCGGCGGCGATCACACGCTGTCGATGGGCTCGGTCAATGCGATGGCGCGTCATTGGAAGGAGCGCGGCCGCGACCTGTTCGTGCTCTGGCTCGATGCCCATGCCGACTACAACACGCCGGAAACGACGATCACGGCCAATATGCACGGTATGTCGGCCGCGTTCCTGTGCGGGGAGCCCGGCCTCGACGGACTGTTGGGTGACGATCCCCGCGCTTCGATCACCCCTGAGAGGCTAGATCTGTTCGGCGCGCGTTCGATCGACAAGCTCGAGAAGGACTTGATGCGCGCGCGCCGGATCAGGGTTGTCGACATGCGGCAGATCGACGAATTCGGCGTCGCTGTCTTGATCCGGCGCGTCATCGAGCGGGTCAAGGCAAGCAATGGCGTGTTGCACGTCAGCTTCGATGTCGATTTTCTCGACCCTTGCGTGGCGCCAGGCGTCGGCACCACCGTGCCCGGCGGCGCCACCTATCGCGAGGCCCATCTTATCATGGAGCTGCTGCACGATTCCGGCGTGGTGGGATCGGTCGACATCGTCGAACTCAATCCCTTCTTGGACGAACGTGGCCGGACGGCACGCACAGCGGTCGAGCTGATCGGCAGTCTGTTCGGTCAGCAGATCACGGACCGGCCGACCCCGAGCAATGCCATCGCGCCGGGCGAGTGAATCGGTAAAGCATGACGGGCTGTTCCCGCCTTCGCCGGGACCTTACCGAAGCCGGAGCGGAACCGGGGGCACGCAATTGAATTAACCTGCAGTAGGATAATTGCGGACGCTTCTGATGACGGCTGATCGTTTCGCGAGTTCCATCTCTACGGCACTTCGTCATCCCGGCGTGATCGCGCTGATCGTGGCCGGCGTGACGATTGCAGCGATGCTGATCGTCGACCACGGACCTTGGAACCGCGCTAAGACCCAGCCGGCCCACGTTGCTATGTATGCGACGACGGGGGAAGCTGCGCGCGCCGCAGGGGCCGCCGTGCTTCCGACCGAACCGAAATCGCCGATAGAGCCGGCCCGGCCGGGGCCGAAGACGTCGCCAACCGTTAATCCCGTCATACCGTAGCCTATCGACGTTGATCTCGGGCATGGGTGCGCGGCCGGGAGCGCCCTTCCGGCTCGCTTCGTTTCTCATCAGCCGATCACGGACGAGCCGAGCAGAGCGAGGACGGCGAGCGCCATCAGTGCAGTGCCGAGCCAGCCCAGCGCGATCAGCGATGAGCGGGCCCTGAAGTGGCCCATGATGGCGCGACTCGAGACGATCAGCATCATCATCGTCATGATGGGGACGGCGACGATACCGTTGAGCACTGCGCTCCACACCAGCATGTGTATCGAGTCGATTCCCGTGAAGCCGAGGCCGAAGCCGATGATAGTTGCGGCCGCAATGATCGTATAGAAGCCGACTGCTTTCTCAGGTTTCGCCTCCAGCGTGGCGTGCCAGCCGAAGATCTCGGCGACGCCGTAAGCCGCCGAGCCCGCCAGCACCGGGATGGCCAAGAGACCCGTGCCGATGATGCCGAGCGCGAACAGCGCGAAGGTGAAGTCGCCGGCGAGGGGCCGCAGCGCTTCGGCGGCCTCCGTCGCCGAATTGATCTTGGTCACGCCGTTGGCATTCAGCACCGATGCGGTGGTCAGGATGATGAAGAAGGCGATGCCGTTGGACAGCAACATGCCGGAGATAGTGTCGGCCCTGATGCGCGCGAGCTCCGGATTGCCGCCGCTCGGAACATCGCGCAGCGGCTTGTCGCGCTTGCCCTGGTTCATCTCCTCGACCTCCTGCGAGGCCTGCCAGAAGAACAGGTAAGGGCTGATGGTGGTGCCGAGCACGGCGACGACCATCAGGAAATAGTCGGCGCTGACATTCGCCTTGGGCCACACTGCGGCGAGCAGCGCCGTGCTCCACGGAATCTGCACGGTGAAAGCGGTGGCGACATAGGCGAACAGCGCAAGAGTGAGGAATTTCAGCACCGGCGAATAGCGGCGATAGGGCAGGAAGATCTGGAGCAGGGTCGAGCCGGCGGCGAAGATCAGCGCATGTTCGTGCTGGAGCCCGCCGATCACGAGCCCAAGCGCCTCCGCCATCGCGGCAATGTCGGCGGCGATGTTGAACGTGTTCGCGACAACGAGCATGGACACGAGCGCGAGCACCGCCCAGCGAGGCGCGAGCCGCATGACGTTGGCGGCGAGCCCCTTGCCGGTGACCCGGCCGATCCGGGCGCTGACGAGTTGAATCGCGATCATGAACGGGGTGGTCAGAAACACCGTCCAGAGCAGCGCGAAACCGAATTGCGCGCCGGCTTGCGAGTAGGTAGCGATGCCCGACGGATCGTCGTCGGCCGCGCCGGTGATCAGACCGGGCCCCAGCCTTTTCAAAAGCGACGGCGCGGACGTCTTGGAAGCGTGAGCGCTGTCGCGCATGGAAGGAAGGCCCTTGCTATGAGAACTTCATAGCAAATGCTAATGGGGGAACAGAAGTTCCCCATTGGAGCTCGCGGCCGCACTTCGGATGAGGCGAATTTTGATTGATGTCCGGCAAAACAGTGTTAGAAACGGACCATCGCAAGAGCCGTCGATCTAGATCCTCGCCGGCTTCGCAAGATCGTCTTTCGGCCAGCGCGATGCTACTTGAGGCTAACGAACATGCCCCAGGCGGCGGCGAGCGCTGCGCCCGTGAAGAGGACCACCGGATTGTCGCAGAACGCGCCGCCATAGCGGCACACGTCTGCTCCGAACTGGCCGAGCTCATGACGGCTGGCGGAGTAGAACAGTCCCGACAGCCCCAGCAATGCAGCGGCGACGAAGTACATCGGTGGTCTCTCCCGGTCCCGTTTGCGTTCTTTCGCAACGAGAGCAAATCGACATGCCCAGCATGGCGCGAAAAGCTTTCATTTCGCCGAAACCGATTCGGCGCCTTTTAGATAAAGTTTGACAGGTGGTTCCCTGTTTTTCCCGACGCGGCTTCGGCAAGGCAGACCCGCTCGACCATCAAAAAAAGGCCCCACCAGCGCGGGGCCTTTGTCTTGTCGGGTCGGCCGGGACCTATCGCCGCGCGCCCATGCCGTAAAGCTCGCGCTCGCGGCGGATGTCGTCGGGAGCGAGAGGCGGGCTTGCGGCATCGAAGTCGGTCCAGCCGGCTTTCTGCCAGGCAGAGCTGCGCTCCTGAAGGTTGACGGATCTCTCATGGAGAAGCGCATCGAGCCGTGCGCGATCCTGGTCAGGGACCCTCGCCGAGACGAGCGTGCCGCCGCGGCGGACGCCTTCAGCGTAGCGCGCGGCGTCTTCCTTGGAGACGCCTGCTTGGGTCAGTGCGCCGACGATGCCGCCCGTGGCCGCGCCTGCGGCTGCGCCGGCAGCCGTGGAGGCGAGCCATCCCGCAGCCACGACCGGTCCTAGACCGGGAATGGCGAGCAGGCCGAGACCGGCGAGAAGGCCTGCTGCGCCGCCGAGGCCGGCGCCTATACCGGCACCCGTGCCGGCGCCTTCGGCGCGATCGTCGACGCCGTCGCGGTCACGATCGATCTTGCCGCGCGATGAGCCGTACCAATTGTCGGAATTGTTGGCGACGATGCTGATGTCGGAGTGCGGCACGCCGGCGCTCTGGAGCCGGGTGACGGCCTGCTCGGCATCGGAATAATTGTCGTAGAGACGAGAAATGGTGATCGTCATGCTGTCTCCTCCTTACTTCGCGGGATTGACGTTGCCTTGGAAGTCAACGCTGACATCGGTCTTGGTGCCGGCCTTGTCGGCCTTGCCTCGCCAGACGCCTTCGTTGTCCTTCTGCAGGCCGGAGACGTTGGAATATCCCGCGTTCTCGATCCGCGACCTCGCCTGTCCCTCGGTGAAGCTGTTGCGGCCGGCGACCGGCGCGTTCGAGTTGTTCTGGTCGGAGCTGTTGACGGCATTGTTGCCCGGTCCGCTTTGCGCGGGTTGGGCGCCCGCGGGCGCAGATGCGAGCAGCAACAAGGTTGCGGCCAGCAAAGTCAGACGTGACATGTTTTGTCTCCTGCAAGGGATTGTGCCGGCGACAACGAGTGAGATTCGAATTGGTTGCCTGCGATCGAAGGCACGGAGTGGCGCAGCACGATCTTGCTGCGACCGAGCTTGGGAAGGCGCTGAAGTAGGAACTTCTGCCGCTTTGTCCCGTTGGCCGACCTTCGATCCAACCGCCACTTCAACACGCGACCGCTGTTCAATTGCGTCCCATGGCGGCGTGCACTTTTGGACATTCCCTTGAAGCCGTCTGTGCTCTGTTGAATCAAGGCCAGCATGGACCGAGACAGAGACAAGCGGATTCTTCAGGAACTGCTGGAGCGCTGCCGGAAGCTCTCGCGTGATTTTCCGAGCGGGCCCACGGCCGAGCATATCCGTGAGCTGGAGGCCGAGCTGCTGGACCACCTGCGTGCGCTCGAACGGAGTGATGTAGGAACTTGGGTAGGGAGGCCTTGTTGCCCTTCTCGAACGCTTCGACTCTCCAAGGCCACCTATGCAATCCCGCTATCCGTTGTCGAAGAATGGACAGTGGAAAGAGCATGAGCCATTGAAGGCCATGGCTGAAGCGGGCCGGCAACCGGACGAGATTGCGAAAGAGCTCCATCGCAGTGAAGCGGCCGTCAGGATACGCGCCTGGCAGCACGGCATTGCGCGGCGCCTCGTCACATCGAAGCGCGGCAAGTGAGCGCAGCTAGACATCTACTCACAAAACATGCGTTGAGCTTGAGCGCTCCAGATGATGTCCGCTCATCCCTCGACAGCGGCACAAACGGCCGACATCGTTGAACGCCGCCGATGGGCCACACCGGACATAAGGCTTTGCCCAAAGCGGAGTTGGCGAATGGGGCGCGCCTCACTGGGCCTTGCGGTTCTGCGGGCTCAGGTGTGAGATGATGCCAGGCACCTGGCCAGGCGGTCAGGTGCCGTGGCAGCTTTCATCAGGGAGGGCCTAACAATGGCACCAACGGCACCAGGTGGTATCAAAAAGAAGAAGGGTGGCGGAGAGATGACGGTCCCGGAATTTGCGATGCCGGCAAGTGCTGTTCCCGGCATTGCGCAAGTGATCGTCAATGCATGGCAAGGCGATCCAAGCCTCGACAAGATACTGGACCGTACCACGGCCGGACCGAACAAAGGAATGGCCACGGCAGATGCCGTCGCGCAAGCCACAGCGGCAATCAATGCAGCGGCACCGGGATACGGTTTAATGCGGGCCGTAATAATCACTGAAGACGAGCACGATAGTGGATACACGATGGAAACTGACGAAGATGTGGTCTTCGTGCTTCCAAAAGCTTCTCGCGTGAACGGAACAAATCTTCTTGAGACGGCCAAGTTGCTAATGGCCTGTACGCCAAACGGGATTTAGAAACTCCGCAGCGTTGACGTGGGGCCGCGCTACATCGGCGCGGCCCCTCTATTTAGCGCTTGCAGAGCGCATCGGCGAGATCATCGGAATGGCGCGAGGGCTGACGGAGGCGGAGGATCGCATGGCGACGGCGATCACTTACCAAGGAGCCGACGGTGCTTTCATGAGTACGGCCTTAGTTCGAAGGACCGCAAACGTGCGAGGCGATCTGCCCCTGCGCGTTGAAGCTCAGGCTTGCGCTGACGACGCCGCCGCTCGCGATATATGAAATGACCGTCGTATCTCCCGATGGCTTGAGGTCGTTCAGGCTTGTGGCGGGATAGTCCCGCAGACGATCGCGCCAATAGGCGCGTCGGCTATCCTTGCCGGAGCACGTCTTCATGCCGCCGCAGCCGCGGTGAATCACCGCGTCATCGGCATACATTCCCAGGATGGTCTCAATATCGCCGGCGCGGTAGGCATCAAGCCAGTCGACCGCAGCGGCCATCGGGTCAAAGGACATCGTCCTACCTACGTGCCGTTTCGTCGGCCGGCGGTTTAGGACAGGGACAATGAATGCGACGTGAAAGTCGTGGCGGGTGGCCGTTCACCTATCTGTCGGAAGGGTGAACAGGAGCTTGCCGCATTAGTCTATGCCGGGTGCAGACGGCGCCCGGCGGCTTCGCGCATTGCGGTGTTCAATTGTGCACACAAGTCGCGTGGCCAGGCGGCGCCCCCGACGAAACGCGCCTGAAACAATGCTCAAACCCGATTGTCCTGAACTCCACAGCCGTCGCCTCTGACCAACCCTGCGAAAAGGAGACAATCATGATCCAGGTCGGTTCGAAGGAAGAAGTCGCCTTGGTGCTGGCGCTGTTCGGCACCCACACCCAGCCCATCAGGACGCCGAGGCCGAAATCCTCCCGCGGATGAGGCGCGTCCCATGCCCGGTTTGGCCGAGCTTCCTGGGTCTCTTGATTGGAGGGGAGATCCCCAGGCGATCCCACTGGCCGAAAATGCGATCGATCAGTATCTGGCCATCACGCCGGCCGGCGCGCGCGGACGCGGCCTGTGCGAGCTCCAGCGCGACGCACGCGACCAGAACGGGGCCGCGATCGTGGTGCAGCGCTCGTTCCGGAGACAGTGGACGTCTATATCGCGCGTAAGCTGACGGAAGAGCGTGCGGACGTCGGAGCGTGACGGGCCTCGCGACCGGAACAATCCGTTGATGCCAAGGCAACTTTTTCGCCCCGCATAGAAACCTTTGCCGCCTTCGCGCCTATTAGGGCAAAGGATGCCGAAATGCCCCGATATTATTTCGACCTGCGCGACGAGAACGGCACCGCGCTCGACGAGGAGGGGCTGGAACTGTCCAGTCCGCGCGCCGTTCAGGCGGAGGCGGCCAAATCGCTGGGCGACATGGCACGCGACGCCATCCTCTCCGCGTCGCTAAGCGGCAGCAGGCAGACGATGGCGATCGAGGTTCGCGATGGCAACGGTCCCGTGATGCAGGTGACGTTCTCCTTCGCCATCGAGAGTTACGAGACGCGGCCGCGCGGGCGCGATCATTGACGCGTGAGCTGGTGCGCCGGCGATTGCTCGGGCTCCAGCACGGCGATCTTGCGGCCCAGCTGCCAGACCTCGACCTTGCCGTGGCGCGTGAACTGCCGCGCGAAGGTGAGGGCGGAGGCGTCGGAGGCCGCCTCGAACGCCTCGGCGGAGCGGAACACGCCGTTCTCGCCGACCAGATAGGCGCGATATTGATTTGTCATGTGGGCGCCCTCAGGCCGGGCGAATGCAGCCAGGCATCGATCTGCATGGCGGTCTCGTCCTGCCGCGCCCGGCGCAGCAGCATCTCGCGACGGCGCCCCGGGGTCAGCGTGCGCGCTTCCTCGCGCAGGCGTGCGGCATCGTCTGCGAGCCGTTCGGTGAGTGTCTTAGTCTGCTTGAAGCGACGACGCGTCTGCATGGCGCATCTCCCTTGTTCGAGATAGGACGGGAGCGCAATCCGGCGTTCTCATCACCGATCTCATGCCACGGGCCTTGCGGTGATGTATGAACCGTACGCCTGCGGCTACGCAGAGTCAGTATCTTTTGATATGTAGCGAAGAACTATTTTCGAGAGCAAGTTGAGCCACTTACTCAACTGAGTGCAGCGACGCTGTGTTCAATTTTGAACAGAGCCGGCCTCGGCCGACCCGGCGCCCACGAGCTCGTGAACCGGTCGTGACCGGGACGGCGTAACGGATCGGCCGCTGCCTGCGTATCACCGGCAGCCCGCAACAAACGCCCGAGCAGCCAGGGGAAGACCACGTCCAATGAAAGCAGAATTCAACGTCGCCGAAGCCGGCAACGGATCCTATCGCCTTCTCGCGATCCTGCGCTGGGTCATGGTGATCATCTTCGTCTCGTTCGGCATGCAGAAATTCACGCCGCAATCGGCGCAAGGCATCGCGCAGTTCATCAGCAACAGCCCGTTCATCTCCTGGCTTTCGCTGTTTGGCCTGCGCGGCGAAGCCTATGTGCTGGGTGTCACCGAGTTCGCGATCGGCGCGCTGCTGATCGCCGGCGCGTTCAATCCGCTGATGTCGGCGCTCGGCGCCTTCATGGGCGTCGTCACCTTCGCCGTCACCTTCTCGTTCTTCTTCACCACGCCGGGCGTGGTGACATGGAGCCTCTCGACCGATCCGATGGCCTGGAATCTCACCGGCGAGTTTCTGTTCAAGGACATCGTGCTGCTGTGCGTCTGCGTCGTGTTGCTGCTGGCGTCACTGCCGGAGGCGATGGGTCGGGTGCGGGAGTGAGGAGCTGAGGGGTGGAAGAGGGGGCGCGACTTAGCTCAACCACCTTCGCTCATGCTCGAATTAATTGGCACCGATCTTCTTGCTCAGCGACACGCGCCAAGGAAGGTCTGTGGACATTGTTGTTTGTTCTAGACTGAAGTGTCAACCTTTGGGGAAGGAGCGAATCTCGTCCTAAATTTTCTGCGGGGTTGGTCGATGAGTAATTCGCTTCTCGCTTTGGTCTTGTTGGACGTCCGGCAACGCCCGACATGTTCGGCGTTGCCAAGATCCTGCGCTCGCGACATCCGAATTTGGCAACATAGCCGGGTGACGATCCGCAACAGTCTCTGGCAAATTCGCCGCTCATTCGCTGCGGCAAAGAGCTTATCGCGGTCATTCGATGGCGGCTCGGGCCGGTGGGCGCACGCTACCACGTACTTGGCCGGGGAGTAAGGTGGTAGCGACGCGGCATCGAGGTCACCTGATCGTCTCCATGCTGGGAAAGAACGAGCGACTGCTCGTTGCCGCGCATAACCACCGCAGTCATGGGCGCGTTGATCGCCGCAAGCCGGAATGCTGCCGCGTGGTGTCGGCTAGCAAAGTCGCGCGGCCTTCTAGTCTCTGGCTGGACATGTCCAGCCGATCGTTCGGCCGTTCGTGACCAGCCCTTCACCCTGTGGGTCGACATTCTTCCCTTCCAGTCGGATGGGAAGATTGGCACAATCACGGTGAGATTGTCCGCTTTCGTCGGGCGCGAGATCGAGTTCTGGACTGGTAAACACTGGCAGAATAGCATCATCGAAAGAGTTCGGATCAGCCCGCGGGGTGTCGCGGCTGTGACGTTCGTGCGCTACGCAGCAGCGGGTCCGAACCAGGTTGTCAGCGCATCCGCCAGTCCGCGTTGACGCTCGTCTCCCACCCAGGCCACATGGCCGTCGGGTCGCACCAGCACTGCGCTCGGCGGGGCGACCCATCCGGTAGCCGGAAGCTCCCATGGGCCATCGTAATCGGCGATAATGTAACTGACGCGATCCGCCCAGGCCGTAACGTCGATGCCGTCGGGCTTGCCAAAATTGAGCAGCACGCCGCGCGCGCTGTGCAGCAGCGTGAACAGTTTGAGCTTCTGGCCTTCGACCGACAGACCGAGATCCGGCATGCGGTGTCCGAGCAGCGCGTGGCCATCGCCGAGATCGTAGCGGATGTCGAGCCCGCTCATCATTGCGCCAACGCGCTGGCGCGGCTGGTCCATGGCGAGCACCTCGGAGACGACGTCGCGCGCGGCCTTGAGGCCGTCATCGCCGCGGCGGAGCAGCGCGATCTGCGCCATGGTGTTGCGCAAGACGCGCGCGGCAACGGGGTGACGTTCGGAATGGTAGGTGTCGAGCAGCCTGTCGGGCGAGATGCCCCTGACCACCTGCGCCAGCTTCCAGCCGAGATTGACGGCGTCCTGCACACCTAGGTTGAGGCCTTGCCCGCCGACGGAGTGATGGATATGCGCGGCATCGCCGGCGAGCAGCACGCGTCCGCTGCGATAGGATACCGCCTGCCGTGCCGCATCGGTGAAACGGGAGATCCAGGCGGGGCTGTGGAGGCTGAAATCGGTGCCGTAGACCGCGACGAGGGCCTCGCTGAGGTCGCGCAAGGTGGGCTCGCCGGTGCGCTCGAGCGTTGCTTCCGTCACGACGACCAGCACGCGGCCGCTCTCGGTCTTGCTGAGGCCGTGAAACCCGAGCGCGTCGTGACGCAGGCCAAGGGCTGGCGCCTCGCGCATTTCGACCTCGGCCATGAGATTGCTGAGCGTCGGATCGAAGCCGGCGAAGTCGATGCCTGCAGTCTTGCGCACGGTGCTGCGGCCGCCATCGCAGCCGACGAGATAATTTGCGCGCAGCTTCTTTCCGCCCGACAGTGCGACGTCGATGCCGGTCTCATCCTGCGCAAATCCCGTCACCTCGGCGTGGCGATAGACCGGCACTGCGAGCTCTTCGACCCAGCCGGCCAGGATGCGTTCGATGTGGCTCTGCCGCAGCGCGAGGCCGTAAGCGTGCCGGGTCGGGAGGTCGCTGATGTCGAGCCGCGTCCAGGCGAAGCCGGCGAGCTGGGTGATCTGGCCCTCGCGCAGAAAGCGGTCGGCGACGCCGCGCTGATCGAGGATCTCGATGGTGCGGGCGTGCAATCCGCCGGCGCGCGTCTCGGCCAGCTCCTGGTTCGCACGCCGCTCGACCACTGCGACGTCGACATTGGCGAGAGCGAGCTCCGCAGCCAGCATCAGGCCGGTCGGGCCACCGCCGGCGATCACCACGGCATGATCGGTCGTCGCTGCGCTGCCCGCGCCGGCGCGACGAGCCTCGTGGCGCGAACGGGACGTCGGAAGCAATACAGGCATGTCGTGACCCCTCGATGTGTTGGCCGGGCCACGGGTTCTACGGCAGGAGCAGGGACTTGAAGCAAGCCCCTTGCCCACCACATATCTAGCTGGGAGGAAGGCTTCCTCTTGCGTTCGACGGTGTTTGACACGTCGGGCAAAACACTGGCAGAATGGCATCGTCCAAAGAGTTTGGTTCAGCCCGCGCGGAGCATTCCGCTGCGGGCCTTTCTTTTGGGTGTGACGGTCAGCAAATGCCGGTGGTTCGCTGCATGATGTCGGCGAGTTCCTCGAACGAGAACGGTTTCCTGATCATCGGCAGGCCGCCGCGCCGGGGTTCGCGACCGGATAGTTGAAGCATCTTCAACTCGGGGCGGATTCGCTTGGCCAGCTCGGCCAGTTCATGACCATCCATGCCCGGCATATTGATGTCCGTGATCAGGACGGAGATGTCCTGGTTCTCCTTGAGCTGATCGAGCGCATCCCGACCGTTTTGGGCGCTGACCACTTGGCAGCCGAGATCCTCCAGCATGCCGACGATCACCTCGAGGACGGCGGGGTCGTCGTCAACAACCAGGACAGTGTGACTCATCGAACGAACGTTCCTTCCAACGAGAGTAAACGCGCCTCTCGTCAGGTAGGTTCCGCCTAATCGTCTTTCGATAAATCGCCGGGTCTGGTGGGAAGGTCGATGGCGCCGCCCTCGCCATGCGCGAGGTCGCGGTCCCTGTCCTCGGTCTCGCCGACGTCTTCGCTGATCGCTTGTTGCGTCTCTCGCGCCTTGTCGATGCGCGGCTTGTCATCGCTGCGCGGCTTGTTGTCGCTGCGCGGCCTGGCTCCCGGCAGGTTTCGCAATGTCTGTTGTGACGTCGCCTTGGGTGTCATCGGCCGATCCTCCTGATCGGCTAACTTTTGCCAGACCCGCAAGTTCGTTTGAACGTTGGGTAAAAGTGCTTGGTCTTGACTCTACGGACGCTCTCGCAGGATTTGCGGCTGTCACAGCCAATCTCGTCGCCACATTCTACTTCGCCAAGCGCGGCTTCGAGAATGTTGCAAGGATCATCAGGCGGTGAAGATGCCGGACGACGAAATCAAGGCCATCGTTGCCGAGACGCTGGCCGCGCAACACAGACTGCGGCAGGAGAGCATCGATGCGATCGCATTGAAAGCAATGGCGTCGGTGGTGGCCTCTTTTGGAATTGAGGATGACGATCGGAAAGAGCTCAGGGCGGACTTCCAGCATCTGCGGCGATGGCGGAAGAGCGTGGAGCAGGCGCAGAGCTATGCATTCAAGGTCGTAATCACGGTGATCGCCACCGGTCTGATGGGGGCCATCTGGGTCGGCGTCAAGGTCGTGCTGACCAAGTGAGGCTTCCACTGCGGCGACATCGCCGCACGACGGATCGAGGTCACTTCTCACCAATGGGTATGCCAGGTACAGAATTTGTGTGGCCGATGCGTCTGATGATGACGTTGCCGGCAGCTTCGCCGATCTGCACCAGCTGACGTTTTCGACGCCGCGGCGATGCCCCGGTTCGACATTGGAACCTGGTGCCTGGTCTATCTGGCGATGACGCAGTCGCCTTTTGCCGATGTTGTATCGTCCACACCCGTGCGACATTGCGGCTATTTCTCAAGGTTCGGGGTCTTGCGGCGGCATTGAGGCCCAGGGTCCAAATCAGGTTGATGGGAGCCATCGAGGCAAGGGGGCGCCGTATCGGCTGGGACAGCGTCGTTTGGGATACGATGGACAATCCCGTGTCCGCCAATACTTCATCCAGACGGGCTGTCGGCCTCTATCAGCCCGAGGTGCGCTGGGCCTGGTCTCATACGCTTTGCTGGCGAAAGTGGCTGCGCTGAGTGGTGGCGCTGAGCTTCCCGTGATGCGGAAGGCGACTAACAACCTCGCTGACGAGATGTGGCGCAGCCCAAATGCGCAGAGTGTCAAGAGGCCCGGCAGCTGGATGGCTGCCGGGCCTTTTGCGTTTCAGGCGAGCCGGGTGAAACACTTGCGAATTCGGTAGCGTCGGGCTTTAAGTTCGGTCTTGCAGGAAATTCGGCGGCCATAAGCCGATGTAAAGGAGCGCCATCAATGCCTACCAAGCCTCAATTGCCGGAACGTTCGTCGCGGACGACGGAAGGGCCAACTGCGCTCAATGGTCTGCTGATTGTCGATTTTACGCGTGTCGTTGCCGGCCCGGCCTGCACACAGACGCTTGCTGATTTCGGCGCGCAAGTCATCAAGATCGAGAATCCCGACGGCGGCGACGATACACGTGCCTACGAACACGCCGAAATCGGCGGAGAGAGTGCCGCCTATCTTAGCCTGAACCGCAACAAGCGTGGCATCGTGCTCGATCTTGCCGTGCCAGAGGCCCGCGAAATCGCGCTCGACCTGATCCGCAAAGCGGACGTCGTCGTCGAGAATTTTTCCAGTGGCGTCATGAAGAGGTTCGGCCTCGATTACGAAGCTGTCGCTTCGCTCAATCCGCGGCTGGTCTATTGCTCGATCTCCGCCTACGGACGCACCGGACCGTTCGCTTCGCGCCCAGGCTTCGATCCCATCACGCAGGCGGAGAGCGGCTTCATGTCGCTCAACGGGTTTGCCGACGGCCCGGCGGTTCGTACTGGCCCGCCGATCGTAGATATGGCAACGGGAATGTGTGCCTGCAACGCAATCCTGCTGGCATTACTGGCGCGGGACCGGCTCGGCCGCGGGCAGCATGTCGAGGTGGCGCTGTTCGATGTCGCGATGGGGATGACGGGTTTCTACGGCATGGCCTATCTGATCAACGGCGAGAATCCTGGCCGGTTTGGCAATTCGCCGAGCGGCTCTCCCACCGTCGGCGTCTACGAGGCCTCCGATGGACCGCTCTACATGGCTTGTGCCAATGACCGGCTCTATCGCCGGCTCGCGGTCGAGGTGCTCAACCGGCCCGATCTGATCACCGATCCGCGATTTGCAACGCGGAAGGCCCGCTCCGAGAACAAGGAGCTCCTGCGGGCAGCCATTGCGGAGGTCTTTGCAAGCGATACCCTCGAGAACTGGATGGCAAAGATGAAGCTGGCAAATATCCCGGTCGGCTATCTTCGAACGGTTGAGGAGGGGTTCAATGCGCCGGAAGCGCGCGAGCGCCACCGCTTGAGCCGGATTCCGCATCGTACAGCAGAATGGGTCCCCAACATCGAGCCGCCGATTACGATGAGCCTGACTGGGGCCGTTGATCCCGTGGCTGCTCCGCTGCTGGGCGAGCATACGAGACAAGTCTTGCACGATACGGTCGGCTACGACGAACGTCGCATCGCGGAGTTCGCCGAAAAGGGCGCCTTTGGATCAGTCAAGCCTTCGACCGATTTGAGCTAGGCAGTTGATCGCCACGGGGCAAGTATGGCGATGCCCGCGGATCACCGCTTTGCTATGCTCGCGCGAGCGATCCTGCTTCATTGTCCGGCCGAGGTGCCCCGCGACCGCACCTGCTAGCCCTCCCTTGACTTGATTTGGTGAAGGGCCCGCCGCATAAATATGTGAAAGTGAGGGATACGGCATGGCGCCTGGTCGAGAGCCGAGCATGAGCGGGCCCGCCGGACTGGAAGCCGGTGAGCGCGCCTATGCGGCAATGATCGCGAAGGCCCGGGCGCTCCTACCTCGGTTGCGAGAGCGGGCAGCGCGGACGGAGGAGCTGCGGCATCTTCCGCCGGAGACTGAAAGGGATCTCCACGATGCCGGTCTGTTCCGGATGCTCCAGCCGAGGCGGATTGGCGGCGCCGAGCTTGATTACGTCGCCCTGGTCGACTGCGCCGAACTGCTCGGATCGGCGGATGCCTCCGTGGCTTGGAACCTCGCCAACCTGGCGAGTCATCATTGGATGCTCGGCATGTTCGAGCAGAAGGCTCAGGATCTGGTCTGGGACCGTGATCCGGACGTATTGATTGCGTCCTCCTTCATTTTTCCGGCCGGCCGCGCCACGAGGGTCGCGGGTGGATATCGGCTGCATGGTAGCTGGCCGTTCTCCTCCGGCGTTGCCTCCTGCGAATGGAATATGCTTGCAAGCGTCGTTTACTCCGATGACGAGGCCGACGGCATCGCGTATCGAATCTTCTTGCTGCCCAAAGGCGACTACAAAGTCCTCGATACCTGGAATGTCGCGGGATTACGCGGGACGGGATCATGCGACGTGGAGGTCAAGGACGCCTTCGTGGCTGACCATATGACGGTCGCCGTCGGCGAACTCGCCGGAGGCCCAACGCCGGGGAGCAAGGTCAATCCGAATCCGCTGTATGCGCTCCCTGTCTTCTCGCTTTTTCCTTACGTCCTGTCCGGTGTTGCGCTTGGAAACGCGCAGGCCTGCCTCGACGATTACGCCGAGGTCGCGCGTCATCGCATTTCGACTTACAACCGCGCCAAGCTGAGCGACTTTCAAAGCACGCAAATCAAGATCGCTGAGGCCTCGGCCAAGATCGACGCTGGACGCCTGATCATGCGCTCGGCCTGCCTTAATGCGATGGAGGACGCTCGGTGCGGTCGTATTCCAGATATGGCGACCAAGACCAGATATCGGCGCGATGGAGCCTTTTCGGTGAATCTGTGCACCGAGGCGGTCTCCATGCTGTTTGCCGCGAGCGGAGCGCGCGGCCTGTTCACGACGGGCGTGCTGCAGCGGCAGTTCCGCGATGCGCACGCGATCAACTCGCATCTGGCGTTCAACTTCGACGCGGCCGGGACCAATTACGGACGCGTGGCGCTGGGCCTGCCGTCCGAGAATCTCACGCTGTGAGGCCGGCCGATGAATGATCTGCCGAAGAAGCCGGCCGCTTCCGATCCAGCCAACGAATTCGCGAGCGACAACTCGCCAATCGACCCCCGCGATTTTCGCAACGCGCTCGGCACCTACGCGACGGGTGTGACGATCATCACGGCCGCGGCCGCTGATGGGAAGCCCTATGGCCTGACCTGCAATTCGTTCGCCTCGGTCTCGCTGAATCCGCCGCTGGTTCTGTGGAGCCTTGTCGTTTATTCCTCGAGTCTGACCGTATTCCAAAACGCCAGTCATTTTACGGTCAACGTGCTTGGCGCTTCGCAACAGGCGCTCGCGAACAAATTCGCCAAGTCGTCGGACGACAAGTTCACTGGCGTGGTTTGGTCGCCGGGCCTCGGCAATGCGCCCGTGCTCGCTGAGAGCGTTGCCAATTTTCAATGCCGCTCGGTGAATCGTTACTATGGCGGCGACCATGTGATCTTTCTCGGCGCGGTCGAGGCCTATACTTACAACGCGAAAGAGCCGCTGCTCTTCGCGCGTGGGACATTTGGTCGGTTCCGGTCCGACGATGAGCGCAAGAAAGCGCCGTAGCGTACTTAGGTCGCGTTCAACGATGCAAGGCTCTGCCCTGAAAGCTTGTAGATCTCAAGCGCATCCGCTTGCGCGCCGCGCGCCGCCTTCGCCAACCTGAAAAGTTGCCCTGCAAGCGAGGCCATCGGCACCGGCGTCGACGTCGCCTGTGCGACGTCCGCGACCGTATCGAGGTCCTTGAGCATCGTTGCGATGTGACCGAGCGGTGGGGTGTGAATGCCCTGAACCATTCGCGGCACGAAGAGCTGGAGTGGGATGGAATCCGCAAAGCCGCCGGCGAGCGCTTCGGGCAATCGGTTGGCGTCAATTCCGGCGTTCACGGCAAGGCGCGTTGCCTCCGCGAGCACGGCCATCGCGCATCCGACGATCACCTGATTGCACAGCTTCGTGGTCTGGCCGGCGCCGATCGAGCCCATGTGGGTGAACCTGCGCGCCATGGCGAGCACATAGGGCCGCACCCTCTCGATGTCGCGCGCTTCTCCGCCAGCCATGATCGCAAGGGTGCCCTCCTCAGCGCCCTTCGTACCCCCGGACACAGGCGCATCGATCCAACCGGTATCGTTCGCGTCTTTCAGACGCGCTGCAAGATCGCGTGCGGCGTCAGGATGGATCGACGAGAAGTCGACCACGAGCTTGCCGGCGCCGGGCGCCGATGAAAGACCTTCGCGCCCGAAGATCACCTCTTGAACGGCGGCGGCGTCTGTCACGCACATGAAAACGATGTCCGATTTCGCCATCACGTCGCGGGGCGTGGCTGCGCGAACTGCGCCGGCCTCGACCAGCGGAGTCGTCTTGTCCTGCGAACGGTTCCAGATGGTGACCTGATGGCCAGCCTTGAGCAGGCGCCTGGTCATGGGTGCCCCCATGAGCCCAAGGCCGATATAACCGAGCCTCTCGACATCTTGCGGGTTTGTTCTGCTCGCATCAGCCATAGGTTGCCTCCTCTGCCGCAGCGCAACGCCGTGCGACCGCCGACTTACCTTACATGGCGTATCGTTCGGTGACACCGGTCGGCATGCATGGCTTGCCTGATTGTTTGAACCATGAAACATTTGGACAGGTCGGGTTCGGTGGCGCCCGTCGGCGCCGGAGCAGCGGAGTGGCATGATGCGAACCGTTTCGAGGTGGATCCTGGCAATGAGCGCGGTTGCGGCCCTGATCGCGGACGCAGCCCCGTCGCAGGCGCAGCAGACAATCCGCGTCGGCTGGACCATCCCTGCCGAAGAATCCAAGTATTGGATGATGCGGCGCCCGGCCGAGTTTCCCAACATCGGCAAGACCTACAACATCGAATGGACTCAATTTCAGGGCACCGCCCCAATGACGCAGGCACTCGCAGCCGGGGCGCTGGATTGCGCGACGCAGGCGCCACTCTCGCTCTCCAATGGCGTGGTCGGAGGCAACCTCAAAGCCTACATCGTGGCACAGCACGTCTTCGAGAAGCCCGGCGGCTTTTCGGTCTATTGGGCTGTCATGGATGACTCGCCGATCAAGACCATTGCCGATCTCAAGGGCAAGACGGTCGGAATTTCTGTGATCGGCGGCGGCACGCAGGGGCCATTCAACCTGCTCCTGAAGCAGAATGGTGTCGATCCTGCCAAGGACATCAAGCTGGTCGAGGTTGGCTTTGCCGTCTCTGAAGACGCGCTCCGGCAGGGCCGTGTCGATGCGGTCAACATGAACCAGCCCTTTGCCGCGCGTGCGGAGGCGAAGGGCGGCACAAGGAAATTGTTCTCGTTGTCGCAGGCCATGCCAAACATCGTGCATATCCTGGAAGCCTGCCGTGCTGATTTCGTCGATAAGAACCCCGAACTGGTCAAGACCTATGTCCGCGACATCACGTCGGGCATGAAGAAAGCGTTGGCAAACCGCGAAGAGACCCTCAAGGTGGTCAATGAAGTTCTGAAGGCGCCTATTCCGGTGCTTGAGACTTACCTGCTCAAGGACAACGATTTCGGTCGCGATCCGGGTGCGGCACCGAATTTCCCCGCGATCCAGAAGATGCTGGACATCTATGCAGAGACGGGAATGCTGCCGAAGCTGGATGTCGCACAGTTCAAGCATCCGACGATCGTCGCTCCGCTGCAATAAGCGAGCAGGCGAATTATCCAGGCCAGGGGTCGTGGCGTCCCGGATCATCCGGAACGCAGCATGAAGAAGATCCACGTATGAAGAAGCTGCGATCACGGGTCACCACAGACGGTCTCGACCGAGCTCCACACCGTGCATTCATGCGCGCAATGGGTCTCGACGACGCCGCGATCGCCAAGCCGATGGTCGGCGTCGTCAGCATGAAGGGCGAGCAGACGCCCTGCAATATGACCCATGAGTTTCAGGTCGCCGCGGCCAAGACCGGAATCGAGGAGGCCGGTGGCACACCGCGGGAGTTCTCCACCGTGTCGGTTTCCGACGGCATCAGCATGAATCATGAGGGGATGAAGTTCTCCCTGTTTTCGCGCGAGTTGATCGCGGACTCGATCGAAGCGGTCGTCCATGGTCTGGCTTACGACGCCCTGATCGGATACGGTGGATGCGACAAGACGCTTCCCGGCGTGATGATGGGCATGGTTCGCTGCAACGTGCCGTCCATTTTCATCTACGGCGGCAGCTCGCTGCCGGGCCGCGCGGACGGGCGGACCCTGACGGTGCTCGACTCCTATGAGGCCGTCGGCAGCTTTATGACCGGCGAGATCGATGACGCGACGCTCGAGCGGATCGAGCGCGCCTGCCTGCCGACCATCGGTGCGTGCGCGGGCCAGTTCACTGCGAATACCATGGGTATGGTGTCGGAGGCGCTGGGCCTCACCATCCCCAACGTCTCGATGATCCCCGGTGTCTACGCTGAGCGAGCGCAAATCTCGCGCCGGGCCGGGCGCCTAATCATGGAGATGCTGGACCGCGGCGGTCCGCTGCCGCGCGACATCGTGGCGCGGAAGTCCCTGGAGAATGGTGCGGCGATCGTCGCAGCGACGGGCGGTTCGACCAATGCCGCTCTGCATCTTCCGGCGATCGCGAACGAGGCGGGCATCGCGTTCACGATCGATGACGTCGGCGAGGTCTTTGCCAGGACACCATTGATCGGGAATCTGCGGCCCGGAGGCAAATACACTGCGAAGGACGTCTACGACATCGGCGGCGCCGCCGTGGTGGTCCGCGAACTGATCCAGAGCGGGCATATCGATGGCAGCTGCATCACCATCACAGGCCGCACGCTTGCCGAAGAATATGGTGCGGCTAATGCGCCCGATGGTGAGGTCGTTTACGCGGCCCGCGCGCCGATCATGCCCGATGGCGGCGTGTCGGTGCTGAAAGGCAATCTTTGCCCCGACGGCGCGGTGATCAAGGTTGCGGGATTGAAGAGCCAGTTCTTCGAGGGCGTCGCACGCGTTTTTGAAGACGAGGAGGCTTGCGTCGCGGCGGTTCGCGACCGCAGCTACAAGGCAGGCGATGTGCTGGTGATCCGCAATGAAGGGCCGGTCGGCGGCCCCGGCATGCGCGAGATGCTCGGCGTCACCGCGCTGATCTACGGGCAGGGCATGGGCGAGAAGGTGGCCCTGATCACCGACGGACGGTTTTCTGGCGCGACCCGCGGCATGTGTATCGGCTACGTGTCTCCCGAAGCCTTTGTTGGCGGACCCTTGGCGCTTGTGCGTGACGGCGACAGGATCCGGATTGATGCCACAAACCGACGGATGGATTTGCTGGTTGATGAGCAGGAACTTGCGGCACGTCGGTGCGATTGGAAGCCGCGGTCACCGCGCCATCGCGCCGGCGCGCTCGCAAAGTATGCGCGACTTGTCGGGCAGGCGCCGGGCGGAGCCGTTACGCACGAGGGCCCGGCGGAATGGCCTTGGTTCGAATGACGAACTGCACCCGTGCGAACACGACCGTCAGTCTGGCAAGTTTCTTGCTAAGGTCTTGCCGCTGATGGACATTCAGCGGGGCGTGTCGCGCGATATTCGCGCGCGAGCGAGGCGAGAGACGCGATGAAGGTAGTGCCTTCAAGATCAAGCAAATGGGTGAAACCGGTGACGCGACAAGAGCCGGCTCCTGCGATCATCGAGATCGACCACGTGTCGCAGGTCTTTCAGACCTCGGCGCGCAGAGCTCATATGGCGCTGTCGGACATCTCGCTGACGATCGAGGAACGCGCTTTTGTTTCCATCCTCGGCCCATCCGGTTGTGGCAAGTCGACCCTGCTCTACATAGTCGGAGGCTTCGTCAGTCCGACCAGCGGCGCGGCGAAGATGAAGGGAAAGGCGATCACAGGGCCGGGTCCGGATCGCGGACCGGTGTTCCAGGAATTTGCGCTGTTTCCCTGGAAGACCGTGCTCGGAAATGTGATGTACGGCCCCCGCCAGCAAGGCGTGCGCGCCACCGACGCCGAAGCGCAGAGCCGGACCTTGATCGAGATGGTCGGCCTCAAGGGCTACGAGAACTTCTACCCCAAGGAGCTGTCAGGCGGAATGAAGCAGCGTGTCGCGCTGGCGCGAACGCTCGCCTACCATCCCGAAGTCCTGTTGATGGACGAACCATTCGGCGCGCTCGACGCCTATACCCGGACCCGCTTGCAGAACGATCTCTTGAACATCTGGGAGCGTGATCGCAAGACGGTGCTATTCGTCACCCATTCGGTCGACGAAGCCGTCTTCCTTTCCGACAAGGTCGTGATGATGTCGAAATCGCCAGGCCGCATCCGGCAGGTCATCGACATCGATCTGCCGCGGCCGCGCCGCCGCAGCGAGCTGTTGCTTGATCCGCGCTACCAGAAGTACGTCGTCGACATCGAGCGCATGTTCGATGAAAGCGACCAAGCCGGCTCGCTCGCATGATGTCGTCGGCCGCCATAGTCAAACGCGCTGCCCCGGTGCTCGCCTGCATCGGACTGCTGGCGGTGTGGCAGGTCGCGTCACTCGCGCTGAAGAATGACAGCTTTCCCACGGCGATCGAAGCAATCCGCGCGATTCCGGACATCCTTGGCGACAGGGAAGCGCTGATCAATATCCTGGCCTCGCTCCGCCGCATGGCAATCGGGTTTGGCGTGGCCGTGCTTGTTTCGATTCCACTTGGGCTGTTAATGGGACGTAGCGTTGCTGTCGCGGCCTTCTTCAATCCGCTCCTGATGGTGATCTATCCGGTGCCGAAGGCGGCCTTGATGCCGATCATCATGCTGTGGCTGGGGGTTGGCGACGTTACGAAGACGTTGGTGATCTTCCTTGGCGTCAGCCTGCCCGTGATCTATCACAGTTTTGAGGGCGCCAAAGCGGTTGAGGAAAAGATGCTGTGGTCGGGCGCCGCGATGGGGCTTTCTCCGGCGCAGCGCCTGGTGCGGATCGTGTTGCCCGCCGCTCTGCCGGAAATTCTGACCGGCTGCCGCACGGGATTGGTGCTGGCGCTGATCACGATGATCACCAGCGAGATGATCGCCCGTCAGTCCGGCGCCGGGAACATCCTGTTCAACGCACTCGACATGGGCCAATACGACACCGTCTTTGCGATGATCATCATCGTGGGGGCAATGGGAATCTGCCTCGACGCGATTTTCGAAAGGGTTCGTGCCCACCTTGTCCGCTGGTCCGCGCCTCAATTCGACCTGCCGCTGAGCTTCTCGTGATGTCGCGCCTTCTCTCCCCAAATCTTGCTCTCGGGCTCGCGCCAATCGTACTGGTGATCGCAGTGTGGCAAGGCCTCGTGTCAACAGGCCTTGCGCCTGTGGCTCTGCTGCCGCCGCCAGGATATGTCTTCAGTCGGCTGCTCCAGCAACTCGTAACGTGGACGTTTCAGCAGGAGATCGCGGCGACCCTGATCCGGCTGTTTGCAGGATTCGCGATTGCCGTCGTGCTGGGTGTCAGTATCGGCATCGCCGCCGCCGCCAGTCCCGCGATCGATGCCGTGGTTCGACCAATCGTGCGCGTATTGGCGCCTTTGCCCAAGGTCGCGCTCTATCCGGCATTGCTGTTGCTGCTCGGCTTCGGCCACGGATCCAAGATCACATTGGTGGCCGCGGACGCACTCTTTCCCATTCTGCTCTCGACCTATTACGGCGCGTCGACCGTGGAGCAGAAGCTGATCTGGTCGGCAATGGCGGCAGGAACGCCGCGCTGTGAAATCCTCTTCAAGGTCGTGCTGCCGGCGGCGATGCCTTCGATCCTGACCGGCTGCCGGATCGGCCTTGTCATTTCCTGCATCGTAGTGTTTCTGGCCGAGATGATCACGTCAACGGATGGACTAGGCCATGCGCTCGTGACGGCGGCTCGAACTTTCCAGGCTGTGGACATGTTCGTTCCGTTGATCACGATCTCGCTGCTGGGTTTGATCCTGAACGGTCTGCTCGGCGCCGTGCGATCGTATCTGCTCCGGGGCTTCCCCGAAGCGTAACAGACAAATAGAGAATCCTGACGACCGGGAGTGGACCATGCTGGCTGATCGCATCGAGGCAAAATGGATCGACGCATTTTGCGAAATCTTTGACCGATGCGCCGTCAGGGCAGGCGATACCGCGGCGATCCTCTCGGAAACCCAGTCGCGCGCATTGAACGTGCATCTGGCGGAACTCGCGCTGCTGCGGATGGGAGCACGGCCGTTTCACGTGGTTATGCCGACACCGCGTAACCGTCATGTCGTTCCGGTTCGCTCGACCGGGGCGAGCGAGGCGATCCAGCGCCTGGGGCCGGTGATCAGCGCGCTTCAGCAGGCCGGCATTGTGGTGGATTGCACCATCGAAGGCCTGATGCACGCGGTGGAGACACCCGAAATTCTCAAGGCTGGCGCGCGCATTCTGGTGATTTCGAACGAGCATCCCGAGGCGCTGGAACGGATGGTGCCGGATCCCGCGCTCGAGAAGCGCGTTCGTGCCGCGGCGAAGATGCTGCGCGGAACGAAGCGGATGCGGGTCACTTCAAAGGCCGGAACGGCGCTTGACGTCGACATGGTCGGAGCCTCCACGGTCGGCGTGTGGGGCTGGACCGACAAACCCGGCACACTCGCGCATTGGCCGGGTGGCATCGTCGTCAGCTTCCCCAAGAGTGGGACCATCAACGGCACGCTGGTGATGGCGCCCGGCGACATCAACCTGACCTTCAAACGTTATCTGACGTCACCGGTGAAGATGACGCTGAAGGACGATTACGTGGTCGAGCTGGAAGGCGAAGGTACGGATGCCGCGATGATGCGCAGCTATCTCGCCGCCTGGGGTGATCGCGAAGCCTATGCGGTCTCGCATGTCGGTTTTGGCATGAACCCCGGCGCGCGGTACGAGGCGCTCTCGATGTACGACCAGCGCGATACCAACGGTACCGAGCTTCGCGCCGTGTCGGGCAATTTCCTGTTCTCGACTGGTGCGAATGAATTCGCGGGCCGCTACACGGCGGGTCATTTCGACCTGCCAATGATGGGAACGACGATCGAGCTCGACGGTGTTGCCGTCGTCCGCGAAGGTATGCTCCAGGACGTCTTCGGCTAGCCGCGATCGAGCACGGGCGGTCGCGCCAGGCCAAAGTGGCGGAGCAGGTCGACCATGGCCCTGAGTCGCTCGACACGATAGGCATCGACATCGAGGCCGGAGTAGTCGAGGAAGCCCGCGCCCGTCCGCAGGCCGATCCGCCCCTCGCTCATGTTGCGCGAAATCACCTCTGGCGCCCGATAGCGATCGCTCCCCAGTGCACCTTCGAGATAGCGGCTCGCATAGTACAGGATGTCGCCGCCACCCCAGTCGATGAATTCGAGCAGGCCGAGCACGGCGTAGCGGAAGCCGAAGCCGTAGCGGATCGCCTTGTCGATTTCCTCCGCGCTGGCGACACCCTCCTCAACCATCCGAGCGGCCTCGTTCATCGCCAGCGCCTGGATGCGCGGGACGATGAATCCGGGCGTCGCCGCACAGACCACCGGTATCTTGCCGATGCCTTCGAGCAGCACCTTGACCTCGTCGATGATGGCGGGGTCGGTGGCCTTGCCAGGCGAAACTTCGACCAGGGGGATCAGATAGGCCGGGTTGAGCCAATGCACGTTGAGGAAGCGGCGAGGGTTCACGATCGCGCCGGACAGATCGTCGACGAGGATCGTCGACGTCGTCGATGCAATGATCGTGTCCGGGCCGACTTGCCTCGAGGCGGCCGCCAGTACCTCCCGCTTGAGCTCGACGACCTCAGGGACGCCCTCGAAGACCATACCGGCCTCGGACAGCGTTGCGCCGCTGTCGCCGGCCGCTACCACCGAGACCCGCGCGATCAGCGGATCGACGTCCATCTCCGTCAGTAGCCCCAGCTTCGACAGGCTGGCAAAGGTCTTCCTGATTTCGCCGAGCGCGTCCGCCTCCAGCTTGGCGAAATCGTCCGCGGAGCGCGCCTTGATGTCGATCATCGTGACCCTGTGCCCCGCATAGGCGAACGCGACGGCGATGCCGCGTCCCATGCGGCCAGCCCCGAGACAGGCGATATTGACGCGATTGGTCATCGATCAGAATCCATTGCGAAGCAGCGTCTGCAATTCAGCCTTGTTGAGATTGCCGAGCCTCAGCGTCTCGAGCGTTCGGCCCTCTCGCGCAAAATCCTCGCCGCAGATCGCACCGCCGATCGCGAGGAACGCTTTGGCCAGCGGTGTGGCCACGCTAGCCAAGGCGGCGACGGAGACCAGCAACGACAGCCCGAGCCGCAGATCCTCTCGCATGTAGCGGTGCTCGGTCAGCACGATCCGTTCGCGCCAGTCGCCGGAATCGGTCAGCCGGTCGTGCGAGCCGCGGCCATACATCCAAATGTCGCCTTCCATCGCATAGTGATGAGCCAGCGGGAAATGCGGCGCGCCGTAACCGAGCGCCTCGCGCACCGCGATGCGTTCCGCGTCGAGCGCGTCGGTGACCCGGCGGATCGCGGCTTGGGTGCCTTCCTTGTGAATGTCCCAGCGCTCGAAATGTTCGATCGGGCCGGCGTTCATCACGATCAACGGTGGATGGATGATAGGCCCTGCATTCATCAGGGCGCCGGACAGCGCATCTCCGCACGGTTCGATCACGCCGGGGAAAGCGCGTCCAATGACTTCGAGCGCATGTGCGGCACGATCGAGCGGGAACACGCCGACGGGCAGTCGCTTGGCACGGATCGTGATCGCGACCTCGAATGGTCCATGCTTGCGGGTCAGCCAGGGCAACGTCCCAGTCTCGGCAAAGCTCACCTCGGCGTGGTTACCGGCATCTCGGGCGGCTTGGGCGAATATCATCGAGCCGAATGTCGCCGGCGGCAGAAAAATAACCTGGCCGTCCTGCAGATGCGGGGCGAGCTGACGGGCAATATCCGGCTGTGCGAAGGCAGGCGCGGGGCAGAGGATCAGCTCGACGCCGTTGACGGCTTCGGCGATGTCGGCCGTGACCAGCGCGAGCTCCACGTCGTGGCGGCCGTTATGATCCTTGACCAGAATGCGCGAGCCGGTGGCGCGATGCGCTGCGACCTGATCCGCATCGCGGCGCCAGAGCCGGACGTCGTGCCCCGCCAGCGCAAAATCGCCCGCGGCTGCGAACGAGCCGTTTCCCCCACCCAGAACCGCAATCTTCAAGATCTTTCTCCTTGCGCGCGCGATTGCGAATCGAGCTGCTTCAGCAAGAAATGCTGCACCTTGCCGAGTGCCGTGCGCGGCAGGTCGGTGACGAAGACGATATCGCGTGGAACTTTGAATCGCGCGAGCTGTGCCTGGATGTACGCTCTGAGCTCATCCGCTTCGAGATGCGAGCCGGATCGCCGGATGACATAAGCGATGGGGACTTCGTCCCAGCGCGGGTCCGGCCGGCCGATTACGGCGCATTCGCTGACATCGGGATGTTCGAGCAGGACGCGCTCGACCTCAGCTGGATAGACATTCTCGCCGCCGGAAATGATCAGGTTCTTCTTGCGGTCGCGCACCCAGAAATAGCCGTCCGCATCGCACAGGCCAATATCTCCGGTGCGATACCAGCCGTCGTGCAGCGCATCACGTGTGGCGTCCGCATTGCCCCAATATTCGAAGAACACGTTGGCGCCGCGCACCGCGATTTCGCCCGGTGTGCCGGCCGGCACCTCGGCTCCGGCCTGATCGACCACCTTTGCCTCGCAGCACAGGCCGGCCAGTCCGGTCGATCCCACCCTCGAGAGGTCACCGCCGAGGCGGGTGTAGATGGCGATGGGGCAGGTTTCCGTCGAGCCGTAGACCTGAAGCACGGGAACGCCCCGCGCGACGAAACGGTCGATCAAGTGCGGCGGCACGATCGTCGAGCCCGTGGCGACGGCCTTGAGTGACGAGAGATCGGCCGTCGTCCAGGCGGGATGCTCGCTCACGGCCTGGATGATCGCCGGCACCATCACGGTCAGCGTCGGCCGCTCGCGTTCGATCGCTGCGAGCGCTGTATCCGGCGTGAAGCGGGCGTGGATCGTGACGGTTGCGCCCAACTGCAGCGCCGGCGTCGTCTGGATATTGAGGCCGCCGACGTGGAAGAACGGCAGCACGGTCAGCACGTGGTCGTCCGACGTCATGTTGTGCATGTGCTGGCTCATGACGCCGTTCCAGAACAGCGCTTCCTGCCGCAGCACCGCGCCCTTCGGCCGTCCCGTCGTTCCTGAGGTGTAGACGATGAGGAGCGGGCAGGAGAGATCGGTGTGCGGATTGCGGCCGCTGCCCGGGCTGCGAGCCAGCAGATCTTCGAATGTCGTGCCGCGAGGCGGCGTGAAGTCGAGGCCGACGACCGATGTCCCTGGCGCAGTCCGCCCAAGTTCGCCAAGCACTCCCTCAAATGCCTGCTCGAGCACCAGGATCTTGGCGCCGGCATCGCTCAGAATGAACAGCTGCTCGGCGACCGCCAGCCGCCAGTTCAGCGGCACCAGCATCGCCCCGAGCCGCGCACAAGCGTAGAGCAGAACCAGGTAGTCAGGCCGGTTCAGGCTCAGGATCGCGACGCGGTCGCCGTGGCCGACGCCGAGTTCCCGCTTCAAAGCAGTTGCGGTCCGTTCGATGCGCGCGGCGAATGCGGCATAGCTCAGCCGTTCCCCTTCGAAGGCAATGGCCGTCTTGTCTGGCGCGAACGCCGCGTTGCGGTCGATCAGGCTACAGAGGTCCACCGTCAGTCGTCCGTCTCGCCGGCCTCGTACAGCGCCTCGCGTCCGATCCGGTCGAGGCAGAGCTCGGCGGTCCAGGGCAGCATCAGCGAACCGCAGCGGCTGTCGCGGTAGATCCGCTCCAGCGGCAGCGACCGCAGCATGGCCTGACCGCCGCAGGTGCGGATTGCGAGCGCGGCGAGCTCATTTGCGCCCTCCATCACCGAATATTGTGCGGCGTAGGCGCGCAGCACCTGTTCCTTGCTTGGATTGGCGCGGGCCTCGGTCACGGCCTGGAACCAGATTGCCTTGATCTGCTCTAGCTTGATCTGCATCTGAGCGACCGCGATCTGCTTGGTCGGGTACATCCGGCGTTTGACCGGCGGCATGCCCGGCACCGCGCCGCGTAGATAACGTACGGTGAAATCATAAGCGGCTTGCGCCAGGCCCATGTAGGTCGGCGACAGCGTCAGGAACATGTGCGGCCAGCGCATTGCGGCTTGAAAATAGACGCCGCGCGGCATCAGCGCAGAATCCTCCGGCACGAACACGTCCGTGAACAGAAGCGTCCGCGAGACGGTGCCACGCATGCCAAGCGGATCCCAGTCACCAACGACCGAGACGCCTTCCGATTTGGCAGGAATAGCCAGATAAAGCGTATTGCGGCGCGATGCCTTCCCGCCTACCTCGATCTCGGTGCAGAGCACGCCGTAATAATCGGCATGACCGGAGAGCGATGCAAAGATCTTCTTGCCATTGACGATCCAGCCGCCCTCGACCGGCCTTGCTTCCGTGCCGAAAGCGACACCGCCCGCCGCCGCCGCACCACCTTCCGAGAACGGCTGCGAGTAGATCGCGCCGTCCTCGACGATGCGCTTGTAATGGACCGCGCGCCGCTGCTCGTGCGCGGCGCGGGTGTCCGCGTCCATGTCGAGATCGTCGGCCAGCGGGCCCGACCACAGCGTCGAGCACACATGCATGTTCCAGGTCAGCGCGGTCGCGCCGCAGTACCGGCCGATCTCGGCCGCCGCCAAGGCATAAGTCTGGTAGTTCGCGCCGAGGCCGCCGTGCTTCTTGGGGATGGCAATACCGAGCAGGCCAATGCGATGCAGATCGCGATAATTCTCGGTCGGGAAGGTCGCCTCGCGATCGTAGGTCGCAGCGCGGCCGGCGAACACGCTCTGGCCGATCTCGCGGGCGCGCGCGATGATGCCGGCCTGCTCGTCACTGAGGCGGTATGCGACAGGATCGAAGATCGGAGCATCGAGCACGGCCTTGTCGCTTGCGCCGATATTCTTGCCGACTTGCATGGTCATGGCGCAATCACCTTAGGCTTTGGTCGCGAGAGAGTTCAGGAATCGGCCGAGCGCTTCGTTGAAGGTATCGGGGCGTTCGAGATTGGCGAGATGGCCCACGCCAGCGAGCTCGACATATTCAGCTCCAGGAATAAAGGTCGCCGTCTTCGCCATCATCGGCGCCGGCGCGTTGTTGTCCTTTGAGCCGGAGAGCAGCAGCGTTGGGACTGAAATATCCCTGAGCGTGCTGCGCTGATCGAAACCGATGAGAGCCAGCATCATGGCGCGATAACTGGCTTCAGGCACGTTTGCCATGCATTCGCGGGCGAGCTCCATTCCCTTTGGATCGGGATCGTCGCCGACCAGCTCCTTCACCAACGAAGGCGCCAGCGACATCATGGTCTCCCCACGATCGAGCGGCCCGAGCCGCGCTGCGATAAAGGATCTCTGCCAATCGCCCTCAGCCTTGCCGAAGGCCGGGCTGGTCTGCGCCAGGACGACCGCGCGCGCCAGTTTCGGCGACTGCACCAGCCACTTCTGGACGATCATGCCGCCGATCGAATGGCCGACCAGAATGGGCCTGCTTGCGCCGAGCTGCTCGATGAATCTCTTGAGTGCATCCGCCAGGGCAGCGATGCTGACGCTGGCGAGCGGCGCCGATCCGCCATAGCCCGGCATGTCCCATGCGATCGCGTGGAAGCGGTTGCCGAATGTGGCGAGCTGGTGCCGCCAGGCTCTCGCCGCGCCGCCAATGCCATGCAGGAAGATCAAAGGTGTCGCGACCGGATCGCCCGCGGCTTCGTAGGCGAAGCGTCCGTCCTTTGTTATCATTGGCACTGGCCGCGACACGCGACATCCTTTTGCTTGGCTCTATGATGCTAACAGGCTCGCGGGCGATGGGAAGGGATAATTTTATACTTAAAGCAATTTTCGGGCCGATCGCCGTGCGGCCGTTCCCGATCGTCTATCGGCGCTTTCGTTGCAAAAATTTGAAGGTTAAAATATATCCAGGAAACGATCAGCATCTCAGGGAGCCAGCGCATGTCCGGATTGCCGCATTCGCCGCACGCGCTGGTGACCGGCGGCGGTCGCGGCATCGGCCGTGCCATCGCGGCCTCGCTTGTCGGTGCCGGCGCGACCGTGACCGTGCTCGGTCGGAATGCCGCGACTCTTGCAGGGGCCGTCAACGCAGGCGCGGCGCATTTCGCGGCTGTTGCCGACGTCTCTGATGAAGCCTCATTGAAGACCGCCATCCTTGAGGCGAGTACGCGCAAGCCGATCGACATCCTGGTTGCCAACGCAGGCAGTGCTGAATCCGCGCCATTCGCGACGTCGGACAGCGCTCTGTTCAGCCGCATGATGGATGTCAATTTCATGGGCGTGGTCCATGCCATCCGCGGTGTATTACCGGGCATGAAAGACCGCCCCTATGGCCGCATTGTCGCAGTTGCGTCCACGGCCGGGCTCAAGGGCTATGCCTATGTCAGCGCCTACGCCGCGGCCAAGCACGCCGTGGTCGGTCTCGTGCGTTCGCTCGCTCTCGAGATGGCCGGAAGCAATGTGACCGTGAATGCAGTGTGTCCCGGCTTCACCGACACCGATCTCGTCGCCGGCAGTATCGAAAACATCATGGCGAAGACCGGCAGAACCCGCGAGCAGGCGATTGCCGAGCTCGCCAAACATAATCCGCAAGGAAGGCTGATCACGCCTCAAGAGGTGGCCGATGCCGTGCTGTGGCTGTGTGGCGAGGGTGCCGGCGCGATCACCGGGCAGGCGATCGCGGTTGCGGGCGGTGAAATCTAGCGTGTGTGGCGCAGGCGCGGAACAAGGAAGCTAAGGAGATCGCATGAGCAGACCAGCCAATCCCGTCACCATACCGCTTGCAGATTACTCGCCGCAGCATTTCCTGCTGGCGGTGGTCGATGGTGTTGCGACGGTTACGCTCAATCGCCCCGAACGAAAGAATCCGCTCACCTTCGAAAGCTATCGGGAACTGACCGATTTCTTTCGCGCCTGCGCGTTCGACGAAGCGGTCAAGGCCATCGTCGTCACCGGCGCTGGCGGTAATTTCTCGTCTGGTGGCGACGTGTTCGAGATCATCGGCCCGCTCGTGAAGATGGACACCAAGGGGCTGACGGCCTTCACGCGCATGACCGGCGACCTCGTCAAGGCGATGCGCGCCTGCCCGCAGCCGATCGTGGCTGCCGTCGAGGGCATCTGCGCCGGCGCTGGGGCGATCATCGCCATGGCGTCGGACATGCGCCTCGCGGCGAGTGGCACAAAGGTCGCGTTCCTGTTTAATAAGGTTGGCCTTGCCGGCTGCGACATGGGCGCCTGCGCGATCCTGCCGCGGATCATCGGTCAGTCACGCGCCTCCGAACTGCTCTACACCGGCCGGTTCATGACCGCGGAGGAGGGCGAGCGCTGGGGCTTTTTCAGCCGCCTCGTTACGCCCGAGCAGGTGCTGCCCCAGGCGCAATTGCTGGCCAAGCAGGTCGCGGAAGGGCCGACCTTCGCCAACACCATGACCAAGCGGATGCTGGCGATGGAATGGGCGATGTCGGTGGAAGAGGCGATCGAGGCGGAAGCCGTCGCGCAGGCGTTGTGCATGACGACGGCCGATTTCGAGCGCGCCTTCGAGGCTTTCGCCAACAAGGTGAAGCCGGTCTTCAGGGGCGACTAGGATAACCGTCTGTACGGGGCCAGACCAGCGACGGGGGCTTGCGCGAAATTATTTTAGGCTTAAAATAGTTTGCAGGTGAATTGGCGAGGCTCCCATGAAAATCGCGATCATCGGTGGCGGACCTGCGGGTCTCTACGCTGCGATCCTGCTCAAGAAGCAGCGCCCAGGCGCCGAAGTCACGGTGTATGAGCGCAATCGAGCCGATGACACTTTCGGCTTTGGCGTCGTGTTCTCCGACGCCACGCTGGACAATTTCGAGAAGCACGATCTTCCGAGCTACCGCCGCATCACTCAGGAATTCGCCTATTGGGACGACATTGCCGTGCATTTCCGCGGCACGGTGCACCGGGTCGGCGGCAACGGCTTTTGCGGCTGCTCACGGCAGAAGCTGCTGCTGATTCTTCAGGAGCGGGCACGCGAGCTCGGCGTCTCCCTGCATTTCGAAGTGGATATCGACGACGAATCCCGTTTCGCCGATGTCGATCTCATCCTGCTCGCGGACGGCATCAACAGCCGCTTCCGCGAGAAATACGTCGATCACTTCCAGCCCGAGGTCGACGTCCGCTCCAACAAGTTCGCCTGGATGGGGTCGACAAGGCCGCTCGATGCCTTCACCTTTATCTTCCAGGAAACCGAGTGGGGGCCATTCATCGCCCATGCCTATCAGTATGAGGCCGGGCATTCGACCTGGATTTTTGAGACTGATCCGCAGACGTTTGCGCGCGCCGGGCTGATGGGGCTGGACGAGGCTCAGTCCGCCGCGCGGATGGCGGAGATCTTCGGCTGGTTCCTCGATGGGCACAAGCTGCTGACCAACCGCTCGATGTGGCGCAACTTCCCGATGATCCGCAGCAAGCGCTGGGTCAAGGACAACATGGTCCTGCTCGGCGACGCCAAGGCGAGCGCCCATTTCTCCATCGGCTCGGGCACCAAGCTCGCGATGGAAGACGCCATCGCGCTGGCCGAAGCGATGGAGAAGGCGCCCAGCATCGAGGCGGCGCTGGCGGAGTATGAGAACGGCCGCCGCGAGGAGGTCGAAAAGACGCAGCATGCCGCGGACGTCTCCTTGGTCTGGTTCGAGCACGTCGACCGCTTCTGGGATTTTGATCCCGTGCAATTCGCCTTCGGCGTCATGACTCGCTCGAAGGCAATCACCTATGACAACCTCAAGCTCCGCGCGCCGGATTTCGTGGCCGAGGTCGAAAAAACGTTCGCCAGGCAGGTGCGCAGCAGCGGCTTCGATGCCGACATCGACAACCCGAGCGTGCCGCTGTTCCAACCCTTCCGCTTGCGCGAGATGGAGGTTGCCAATCGCGCCGTGGTGTCGCCGATGTGCATGTATTCGGCCAAGGAAGGCGTGCCGACCGACTTCCACCTGGTGCATTACGGCTCGCGTGCGATCGGCGGCGCCGGGCTGATCTTCACCGAGATGACCTGTGTGGGCCGCGATGCCCGGATTACGCCCGGCTGCGCCGGCCTCTGGAATGACGAGCAGGAAGCCGCGTGGCGGCGCATCGTGGATTTCGTCCACGGCAATTCGGCCGCGAAAATTTGCCTGCAATTGGGCCACGCCGGCCGCAAGGGCGCGACCAAATTGATGTGGGACGGCATGGACCGGCCGCTGGAGCAGGGCGGTTGGGAGGTCTGTTCGGCATCGCCGCTGCCCTATTTCCCCGACAGTCAGGTGCCGCGCGAGCTCGATCGTGCCGGCATGAATGCGGTGAGGGACGCTTTCGTCGCGGCGGCCGAGCGCGGCGAGCGCTGCGGCTTCGACATGCTCGAATTGCACTGTGCCCACGGCTATCTGCTCGCGAGCTTCATCTCGCCGCTCACGAACACCCGCTCGGACGACTATGGCGGCTCGCTCGCCAACCGTCTGCGTTTCCCGCTCGAGATCTTCGAGGCGCTACGCGCGACATGGCCGTCGCACAAGCCGATGTCGGTGCGCATCTCCGCAACCGACTGGGCTGATGGCGGCATCACTGGCGATGATGCCGTCGCCATCGCGCGCGCCTTTGCGGAGGCTGGTGTCGATCTCGTCGACGTCTCGACCGGCCAGACCGTGCGCGACGCACAGCCGGTCTACGGGCGCATGTTCCAGACGCCCTTTTCGGACCAGGTCCGCAACGAGGCGCGGGTAGCCACCATGTGCGTCGGCAACATTACGACGGCGGATCAGGCCAACACCATTTTGGCCGCCGGCCGGGCGGATCTCGTCGCGCTCGGCCGTCCGCATCTTGTCGACCCGTTCTTCACCATGAAGGCGGCAGCCTGGTACGGGGCAAACGACGTGTTCTGCCCGCCGCAATATCTGCCCGGAAAAGATCAGATTTTCCGCAACAGCGTTCGCGACCGGGAGGACCTCGAGGAGCTGAGAATTAAGGCTAAGCCCAAGACCCGGGCCGAGCTCAAGGCGGAGGCGACAAAGCCGCTTGCGGCGGAGTGACGGCCCGTGCGACCTTAACCCATTGCCTGTGTTTCGAGTGGAGTGAGGGCGATGAAGGCGATTATCGTCGGTGGCGGTATCGGTGGTCTCACCACGGCATTGATGCTGCGCTCGCGAGGCCTGGATTGTGAGATCTTCGAGCAGGCCGACACCATTCGCGAGCTCGGCGTCGGGATCAACACGCTGCCGCATGCCATGCGCGAGTTGGCGGGGCTCGGCCTGTTGCAGAAGCTCGACGAGGTCGCGATCCGCACCGATCAGCTCTATTATCTCAATCGCCACGGCCAGGAGGTCTGGCGCGAAGCCCGCGGCATCGACGCCGGCCACGACGTGCCGCAATTCTCGATCCATCGCGGCCGCCTTCAGGGCGTCATTCATCGCGCCGTCGAGGAGCGGCTCGGGCAGCAAGCGATTCACACCGGCCGCCGGCTCGGCGCTTTCACGCAGGACGAGGGCGGCGTCACCGCTTATTTCTTCGATCGGGTCGGCGCCCATGTCCACACCGCGCGCGGCGATATCCTGATCGGTGCCGACGGCATCCATTCGCGCGTCCGCGACACGCTGTTCCCGAATGAGGGGCCGCCGTGCTGGAACGGCCTGATGCTGTGGCGCGGCGCCCGCGACTGGCCGCTGTTCCTCACCGGCAAATCCATGATCGTGGCCGGTGGTCTCAACGCCAAGGTGGTGATCTATCCGATCGCGGAAGGATCAAGCCCGGCGAGCCGGCTCACCAACTGGGCGGTGCTGGTCAAGGTGGGCGAAGGCAATGCACCCCCACCGCGGAAAGAAGACTGGTCGCGGCCGGGCCGCCGCGAGGAACTGATGCCGCACGTCGCGCGCTTCTCGGTGCCCTATATCGACGTAAAGAGCCTGATCTCGGCGACGCCCGAATTCTACGAATATCCGACCTGCGACCGCGATCCCTTGCCCTATTGGTCGTCCGGGCGCGTCACGCTGCTCGGCGACGCCGCGCATCCGATGTATCCGGTTGGCTCGAACGGCGCCTCGCAGGCGATCCTCGATGCGCGTTGCCTTGCCGATGCACTGGTGCGCGCCGAGCATCCGCGCCAGGCGCTGGTCGAGTACGAGAAGAAGCGTCTGCCGATGACGGCGGAGATCGTCCGCTCCAACCGGCGCGGCGGTCCCGAAGGCGTCATCGACGCCGTCGAGCAGCTTGCGCCTAATGGTTTCGACAATGTCGAGAACGTCCTGAGCTATTCCCAGCGCGAAGCGATCGTGCGTGGCTACGCCACCAAGGCAGGCTTCGCCGCAGTGCCGGGACTTGCGGCGGTGCGCGCTTAAAAGACCCGGCTAGCCGCCGGGCGGCGGCGGCAGGAAGTGGATGTTGAACTCGGCGGCCATCGCCACCACGTCCTCGGGCTTCTGCTCCTTCATGTTGTGAAGCCCCCAGAACAGATCGAACAGCTTGCGGCTCGGCGACACCCAGAACAGCACCTTTGCGGTCTGCTCCGACTTGTTGAAGATGCCGTGCGGCACGCCCATGCCGAGGCGGATCAGGTCGCCCGCGGTCGCCTGCGCCTCCGAATTGCCGAGCATGAAATCGAGCTTGCCCTCCAGCATGTACAGATACTCATCCTGATCGGGGTGAATGTGCGGCGGCACGAACGTGCCCGGCGGCAGTGTCGCATGCCAGGAGAAGCTGTTTTCGGCGTAGCTCTTCGGCACATAGGTCTGGCCAAGGATGTTCCAGGAAATGCCCTGGATGCCCTCATTGGCCCGGGTGATGCCGGTGATTTCGCTCTTCATTGCAGTCCTCCCGTAATACGCTTCAGCCTAGTTCGCCGCCTTGCAGTCCTTGGCGTAGCGGTCGCCGTAATTCTCGAAGACCTTCTGCACGATTTCGGTCTGGAACTTGCCGTCCGGACGCTTGGCGACCTTGGTCAGGTAGAAATCCTGGATCGGATAGCCATTGGTGTTGAATTTGAAGGCGCCGCGGAGCGAGGTAAAATCGGCTTTCTTCAAGGCGGCGGCGACTGCCTCCTTGTTGGAGAGGTCGCCCTTCACGGCCTTGATCGCGCTGTTGATCAGCATGGCGGCGTCATAGGCCTGGAAGGCGTAGGTGCCGGGCACGCTGTTGTAGGCGGCCTCATAGGCGGCAACGAACTTCCTGTTCTGCGGATTGTCGAGATTGGGCGCCCAGTTCGCGCCGCCGAACATGCCGACGGCCGCGTCCTGCTGCGCCGGCAAGGTCGATTCATCCACCGTAAACGCGGAGAGCACCGGGATGGTATCGGCAAGCCCTGCCTGCCGGTACTGCTTGACGAGGTTGACGCCGAGGCCACCCGGCATGAAGGTGAACAGCGCATCGGGCTTGTGCGAGGAAATCTTGGAAAGCTCCGGCTGGAAGTCCAGCGTGTTCAGCGGCATGTAGGATTCCTCGACGATCTCGCCCTTGTAGTCGAGCTTGAAGCCCGCCACCGAATCCTTGCCGGCCTGATAGTTCGGGACCATCAGGTACATGCGCTTATAGCCGCGATCCTGCGCGACCTTGCCAAGGATCTCATGGACCTGATCGTTCTGATAGGACGTCACATAGAAGAACGGATTGCAGTCCTTGCCGGCAAACGTCGACGGACCGGCATTGGGGCTGATCAGGAAGGTTTTCGATTCTGTAATGGGCCGGTGGATCGCCTGGAGGATGTTGGAGAAGATCGGGCCGACCACAAAGTCGACCTTGTCGCGCTCGAGCAGGCCTTTCACCTTGGTCACCGCCGCATCGGGCTTCAATTCGTCGTCTGCGACGATCACCTCGACATTGCGGCCGCCCATCTTGCCGCCGAGATCCTTCATCGCGAGCGCAAAGCCGTCACGGACTTGCTGGCCCAGCGCAGCGGCAGGTCCCGACAGGGTTACGACCACGCCGAGCTTGATTTTCTCCTGGGCGAGGGCAGGGCTCATCGCGGTGCCGAGCAGCATGGCGGCTGCGGCCAAGGCCATTTGCGTCTTCATGATCTGTCCTTCATGACCATCGGCTTGCGCTGCAAGCCGCGTACTCCAATCCAAGCTTATGCCGATGATGGCTGCCGCGGCAAGCCGAGCTCAAGACGTCGTATCCTGCGGGCAGCAGCGCATGCAAGCGGCGCGCCAATTATTTGAAGCCTAAAGAAATTGACCGGCGGTCGATTGGTGCAGCTTTGGACTTGCGGCCGGCTCCGATTTATTTGAAGCTCAAAACGTTGGGGAATCCGTGCCGGCGCCAATGCCGGCCGCGAGTGACTGCATCAACATGCTCGATTCCGAAACCAAGGCCGTAGAAACGCCGGAGGACCATGCCGAGGAGCTTCGGCTGTGGCTGCGGCTCTTGACCTGCACGACCCTGATCGAAGGGGAAGTCCGCGGCCGGCTGCGGCAGCGGTTCGACGTCACGCTGCCTCGGTTTGACCTTATGGCGCAGCTCGACAAGGCGCCGGACGGCATGACGCTGTCCGATGTCTCCAAGCGCATGATGGTGTCGAACGGCAACGTCACCGGTCTTGTCGAGCGTCTCGTTGAGTCCGGTCACCTCGATCGGCGTACCTCGGAGACGGACCGCCGCGTCCAAGTGATCCGCCTCACAAAACTCGGGCGCGCCGAGTTTCGCAGGATGGCTGCGGAACACGAAACCTGGATTGCCGACCTGTTCGCCGATCTGACGCCGAAGGATGTGCGGGAATTGATGCGGCTCCTGGCCAAGACCAAGGCGTCGGCGCAGAAATCGGCCGCGCGCAGCCGACCGTAAGTAGGCGGCGGGACGGGCCACAGACCCTATTTGCCGCAGGAAAAAGCAAGGAAATCCCAGAATCCGCTATTGCACCAAATTGTTTTAAGCCTAAAATGTTTTCCAGATCGTGCTGCCGGGTGCAATCCATGCTGAAAGGAGCGTGCGATGGCCAACGCTGCCAAGGTTCAAGTGTCGGGTTCGTGTGACGGCAATGCTGCGACGGCCCATGTCGATACGTTCGCGCGGCAACATCTGCCGCCGCGCGAGCTCTGGCCCGAATTCATCTTCACGCGACCGGAGCTGCGCTATCCCGCGCGATTGAACTGCGTCAGCTATTTCCTCGATCGCTGGGTCGAGCAAGGCCACGGCGATGCGCCTTGCGTCATCAGTCCTGCGGTCAGCTACACCTATCGCGAGCTGCAAGCGCTCGTGAACCGCATCGCCAATGTGCTGGTCGGCAAGCTGGGTCTCGTGACCGGCGGACGCGTGCTGCTGCGCTCGGCCAACAATCCGATGCTGGTCGCGACCTATCTCGCGGTCATCAAGGCCGGCGGCATCGTCGTGGCGACCATGCCGCTTCTGCGGGCCAAGGAGCTATCATATCCGATCCAGAAGGCGGAGATCGGGCTCGCGCTGTGTGACGGAAAGCTCTCCGAGGAGATGGAGAAGGCGAAGGCCGCGGCGCCCGGCCTCAAGCACGTGGTCTATTGGGGCAATGGCGCGGCCGATTCGCTCGAAGCGCTGATCGCGGATGCGAGCCCCGAGTTCAGGGCTGTCGATACCTCGTCCGACGACGTCTGCCTGATCGCCTTCACCTCGGGCACGACAGGCGATCCCAAGGGCACCATGCATTTCCACCGGGACATGCTCGCGGTCTGCGACGGCTATGCGCGCAACATCTTGCGCGCCGAGCAGAAGGATCGCTTCGTCGGCTCGGCACCGCTCGCCTTCACCTTCGGCTTCGGCGGCGTGTTGTTTCCGATGCATATTGGCGCCTCCTTCGTGGTGCTGGAGAAGACGACGCCGGACGACATTCTGAATGCGATCGAGCAGTACAAGATCACGGTCTGCTTCACTGCGCCGACCGCATATCGGGCCATGCTCGGCAAGCTCGCCGGCCGTGACATCTCCTCGCTTCGCAAATGCGTCTCCGCGGGCGAGACGCTGCCCAAGCCGACATTCGAGGCCTGGCTGAAGGCCACCGGCATCAAGCTGATGGACGGTATCGGCTCGACCGAATTGCTGCACATCTTCATCAGCGCGACCGAGGACGAGATTCGCCCAGGCGCGACCGGCAAGCCGGTGCCAGGCTATGAGGCCAAGATCGTCGACGATGAAGGCCGTGACGTGCCACCGGGGACGATGGGTCGTCTCGCCGTGCGCGGCCCGACCGGCTGTCGCTATCTTGCCGATGAGCGACAACGGAAATACGTCCAGAACGGCTGGAACATCACCGGCGATACTTATGTGATGGATAGCGACGGCTATTTCTGGTACCAGTCGCGCTCCGACGACATGATCGTGTCGGCGGGCTACAACATCGCAGGAACCGATGTCGAGGCGGCGCTGCTCACGCATCCGGCGGTCGCCGAATGCGGGGTGGTCGGCGCGCCGGACGAGGCACGCGGCATGATCGTGAAGGCGTATGTCGTCGCCGCGCCTGGTGTCACGCCGGACGCGCAGCTCGTGACCGAATTGCAGGAGCATGTCAAACGCGAGATCGCGCCATATAAATATCCGCGCGCGATCGAATTCGTTGCGCAACTGCCAAAAACCGAGACCGGCAAGTTGAAGCGCTTTGCCCTGCGTCAGCTGGCGCAGGCTGCAGCGACGTCCTCCGGCGTCGCTGCGGAATGAGAGAAGGATAGAGAATTGTCCGTGACGTCAAAAGGCCCGCAGCTCGCGGTGCTGCCGACAGCAGCCGAGCAGGAAATCCGCCCCAAGGCGCAGATCCTCCAGCCATCTGGCTGGCCAATGCCGAAGGGCTATGCCAACGGCATGGCTGCCGAGGGACGCATCGTCGTCACCGGCGGGGTGATCGGCTGGGATGCCGAAGAGCGTCTCGCGGACGGCTTCGTCGCGCAGGTGCGCCAGACCCTGAGCAACATCGCTGCGATCCTGGCCGAAGCCGGAGCACGGCCCGAGCACCTCGTGCGCCTGACCTGGTATGTCGTCGATATGGACGAATACCTGGCCAATCTGAAGGAGTTGGGCAGGGCCTACCGCGAAGTCTTCGGAGCGCACTATCCTGCGATGGCCCTGGTTCAGGTGGTCCGTCTCGTCGAGAAGGCGGCGCGCGTCGAAATTGAGGCCACCGCCGTCGTTCCTCGCTGAGCTCGGCCGTCCGGCGGCGCCCGCGCCTGCGTCCGGTGCTGATTTCGCTACGACGGATGAAAATCTCCTTCCGAGACGACGCCGACCAGCTTGCCGGTATCGACGACGACCATAAGGCCGCTGACATGCCGCTTCAGCATGATGTTCGCGGTCTCGACGATGCTGATCTTGGGGGTAACCGAGATGACCGACTGCCTCACACCTAATTCTCAGGCTCTGCGTTCGGCGCGAGGTCGGAGGAGCGGAAGGGCTTGGCTCTGTCCAGTTTGCGGTAGGCCGCCGCGGCGGTTCGCAACAGCTTCTTTTCCCGTTTGCGGTCGAGGAAGCGAGTGCCGGCCTCGAAGCCGACACCATTCAGCGACGCCGCCAGCGTTTGCCCTCGCGCATCATCATTCAGTTGCCCGAGAGATCTTTGCGCCTTGCGCAATTGCTTGAGGATGGACTTCTGCTTCGTCGCCGCCCCGTCGGTGAACAGATCCGCCAGCGATTCGACCGAATAGGTCATCCGCTTATTGAGCAGCCGCAGCTTGTGCCGCTTCTCGACGTCGAGCTTGCCCAGCTTTCGCGCTTTCTTGAGCAGCGTCGTCTCCCACTCGGTCAATCGCGCTGTCGCATGCTCGGCGAGCGAACAGCGACGCAATCTGATGGCTTCCTTGCTGCGCCGCGTCGACCACGGGCCGCTCTCGATCCAGGCCGAGGTCTGCTCGACCAGGCGGCGATAGCGTGCGGATTGCAGCGCGCGCGCCAGCAGGCGGTGGCTCTCGGCGCGCTTCTCGTCCCAGTGCTGGAGCTCGGCGATCACGGCGAGCTCGTCGCCACTTTCGGCGACGACCCGCTCGATCGCCACGTCGAGGTCCCGCACCATGCCGAGCTGGCTGTTGAGCCATTTCAGCTCGGCCCAGACAGTCGGCCGCAGCGCGTCGTCGAGCATCGGCGAGAAGAAGCGGATGGCGGTGCGCAGATGTGTCAGCGCGATCCGGATCTGGTGCAGGGCATCAGGATCGCCGCGGCAGGTGCCGTCGTGCTGGGCGAGGACGGCATCAAGGTGACGGCGTGCGATGATCCGGAACGCCGTGTCGCAGGCCATGCCGGAGCTGAGGCGGCCGGGCAGGGCATTGCGCCGTGTTGCCGGCATTGCGCGGGCGGCCGTCGAGGTCGTGCTGGGTCGCGCCATCCTTGCCCGCGTCAATCAGATTGCCTTTATTTGCCCTCAGCGATTGCGTCCCGGCAGCTCTGGAGCGTTTGCTCCTGTGTACCGGATGCATCGATGGTTGCCCAACCGACATGACCGATATTATAGCGCTCTTGCTGCGCGGCAACCTCTTGCGTGGCGTCGGATGCATCTCCCCGGCGGCTTCCGATGCGCGCCTGCCGGGTCGCGAGGTCGGCGACGAGGAAAAAACCGTTCAGCGGCACGTTGCGCTCGCGCGCCAGTGCGGCGATCGCGTCTCGTTCGCCCTCGGCGGCGAATACGCCGTCGATGATCGCCGAATGGCCTTGCGCCAGCACGCGCCGGGCGTACTGAGCCAAGGTGTCGTAGACGCGGGCCGTGACCTCTGGCGTGTATGCGAATGGTGGCAGTCGCTGCGTGTCCTTGACTCCGAACATCTGCTTGCGGACGATGTCGCTGCGCAGCACGATCGCCCCCGGCTGTGGCGCGACGACCGATGCGAGCGCGCGCGCCAAAACCGTCTTTCCGGTGCCGGACAGTCCCCCGACGGCAATCAGCCGCGGAGCTGGGGGGTGGATCACCGCCCGGGCGAGGCCGAAATAGCGCCGTGCATCGTCAAGGATGCCGGCATCATCAGAACGCGGCAGCTTCAGCCGTGCCAGCGCCACCTGAGCGCGGATCGCCGCCCGGATCGACATGAACAGCGGCAGGACGGAGAGCGCGTCGAGATTGTCGGCTGGCGTCGCAGCGAGATATCGGTTCAGGACAACGTTGGCCGCGCGTGCTTGATCGTGGTGCAACAGGTCCATCAGCGTGAATGCGAGATCGTAGAGCACGTCGACTGTTGCCATCTGCGCATCGAACTCGATGGCGTCGAACAGGACCGGCTGTTCGCCGATCAAGACGATGTTCGCAAGATGCAGGTCCCCGTGGCAATGCCGCACGAAGCCGCGGTGGCTGCGCGCTTCGAGCAAGGTGCGGAGGCGCAGGAACATCGCGTGCGAGGCTCTGCCGAGCTGCGCGATTTCTTCGGCGTCAAAACGATTATCTTTTCCCAGGCCATTGCTGTTGCCATCGATCAGACCAGGGATGGAGGAAATCCACGCCCTGCCGTGGGAGTGGCCTGCCGCCGCATGCGAAGCCACGATCGCGTCGGCGGCGGCCGAGGCTAGATCGTCATCCAGCGGGCCGGCCTTGGCCAGATGATCCAGCGTTTGGCTTTCGTCGAAGCGCGACATCTCGACCGCATACTCGATCGGCCGGCCGGGGCCGCCGATCTGCACCGACCCATCCGGCTCCTCTGTGATCGCCACGACGCGGTGATAGATCTGCGGCGCCAGCGGCCGGTTGATCCTGATCTCCTCCTCGCAGGCCGCCTTGCGCTTGTCGAGAGTCGAATAGTCGAGGAACGGAAACTGCACGGCCCGCTTGATCTTCAGCGCGCGGTCGCCGTCGAGAAACACCGAAGCTGCGTGCGTATCGATCCGCCTCACGCCCGGATGCGTGGCGGAATTGGTGAGAGCCGCAAAGATCCGGTCCTGGGTCGCGGACTCGTCTGTCATTCCTGCTGGCACATCCAGATGCGTCGGACGGCACTCCGGCCGCAATCAGGTTACCCCCTGGAACGAGATGGTGGCCAGTCCTTGACTTTGGTCAACGTCCCTCCAAGCTGCCGGTACCGCGCTTGACGGAGATCAAGCGTCGCGACGAAAGCCGGACTACTCTGGCGGCCAAGGAAAAGCGATCTGCCATCATTCGCGTCTGAACGGGATCGTTAGGGGCGGTGTGATAAAGACCGTCATTGGCCAGCCATCCTGCTGGGTTATGATCTCGCACTAAACTGAACAGTTTGCGGCCCGATCTTCCACCATCGGAACCGCCAGCGACCGGGCGCATTTGCTTTCATGTCGACCTACCGCCTCAAGAATCTGCTGTCGCCGCGTTCCCTCGCGCTGGTCGGCGCGAGTGCCCGCCCGGTCTCCGTGGGACGCGCCGTCCTGCAGAACATCCGCAGCGCAGAATTCAAAGGGGAATTCGGCCTGGTCAATCCGCGTCACGCCGAGATCGGCGGCATAGCCGCGGTGAAGAATCTGGACAGGTTGGACTTCGTCCCCGAGCTCGTGATCATTACTGCGCCGGCGCAGGAAGTTCCCGGCATCATCGACCAGGCCGGACGTCGCGGGTCGGCGGGCGCGCTGATCGTCTCGGCCGGGCTCGGCCACGGACCGGGATCCCTCCACGAGGCTGCTATCACTGCTGCCCGCAAATACGGCATGCGGCTGATTGGTCCAAATTGTCTCGGCATCATGATGCCTGGAGTGAGCCTCAATGCCAGCTTCGCAGCACACATGCCAGGCGCGGGAAGTCTCGCGCTGATCTCGCAATCGGGCGCGATCGCGGCCGGCATGGTCGATTGGGCGGCGCAGCGCGGCGTCGGTTTCTCCGGCATTGTCTCGATCGGCGATCAGATCGATGTCGACCTTGCCGATTTGCTGGACTATTTCGCGATGGATCACAAGACCCGCGCGATCCTGCTCTATATCGAAGCTATCAAGGACGCTCGCAAGTTCATGTCGGCGGCGCGCGCCGCCGCGCGCGTGAAACCGGTCGTCCTGGTGAAGTCCGGCCGGATGGCGCAGGGGGCGAAGGCCGCGGCCACGCATACCGGCGCGCTCGCCGGCGCCGACGCCGTCTATGACGCGGCGTTCCGCCGCGCGGGCGCGCTGCGGGTCTCCGATCTGCGCGAGCTGTTCGATTGCGCCGAGACGCTCGGCCGCGTTGAATCGCCGACGGGCAAGCGCCTTGCTATCCTGACCAATGGCGGTGGCATCGGCGTCCTTGCCATCGATCGATTGGTCGAGCTTGGCGGAATCCCGGCGCCGATCTCGGCGGACGGGCGCAGGAAGCTCGATGACGTGCTGCCGCCGACCTGGTCCGGTGCAAATCCCGTCGACATCGTGGGCGACGCCGACGCCTCGCGCTACGCGGCGGCGCTGGAGGTGCTGCTCGCCGATCCCGACAATGATGCCGTGCTTGTCCTCAACGTGCAGACGGCGATCGCCTCAGCGGCCGACATCGCCACGAGCGTGACGGAGTTCGTCAGAAAATACCGCGAGCAGCACCGCCAGTGGGCAAAGCCCGTCCTTGCCGCCTGGGTCGGAGCCGATCAAGACATCATTCGGACGCTCTCCGGCGGGGGCATTCCGAACTACCCGACCGAGGACGATGCCGTGCGCGGCTTCATGCATCTGGTCCGGCACCGCGAGGTGGTGGAGGAGCTGAGCCAGGTTCCGCCGGCGATGCCCGATACGTTCGTGCCGGACGCGCCGGCCGCGAAGCGGATCGTCACTGCTGCGATCGCCGACGGCCGCAAATGGCTCGAGCCGGTCGAGATCAAGCACCTGCTCGAAACCTACGAAATCGCGATGGTGCCGACCTATGCTGCGACCAATGTCGAGCAGGCGGTGGCCTATGCGAGCGACATGTTCGCGCAAGGCCTGACTGTCGTGCTGAAAATCATGTCACGTGACATCGTCCACAAATCGGATGTCGGCGGCGTCGTTCTCAATCTGACCACGCCGGATGGGGTGCGCGCGGCTGCCACCGATATTCTCGACCGGGCCAGAAAACTGCGTCCCGAAGCCCGCATCGGCGGCGTCATCGTGCAAGCGATGGTGGTCAAGGCGAAGGCGCGCGAGCTGATCCTCGGTCTTGCCGATGACCCCACCTTCGGCACCGTCGTCGTCTTCGGCCGGGGCGGGACGGCTGTGGAGATCATCAACGACAAGGCGCTTGCGCTTCCGCCGCTCGACCTGCAACTCGCCCGCGACCTGATCGATCGCACGCGCGTGTCGCGGCTGCTTCGCGCCTACCGAGACGTACCGGCAGTGAAGCCGGATGCCGTCGCCATGGTGCTGGTCAAGCTGGCGCAGATGGCCGCTGACATTCCCGAAATCCGCGAATTCGACATCAACCCGCTACTCGCGGACGAAACCGGTGTGACCGCGGTCGATGCCCGCGTCGCCGTGGCTCCGCCGCAGCGGAAGTTCGCCGGCTCCGGCCCGGCCAATTTCGCCGTTCGGGCCTATCCGTCGCAATGGGAGCGCCGCCTGGTACTGAAGGACGGCTGGCGCATCTTCGTGCGGCCCTTGCGCCCCGAGGACGAGCCGACCATCCACGAATTCCTGCGTCACGTCACGCCGCACGACCTCCGCCTGCGCTTCTTCGCGCCGATGAAGGAGTTCACCCACGAGTTCATCGCGCGCCTGACCCAGCTCGACTATGCGCGTGCGATGGCCTTCATCGCATTCGCCGAGGAGACCGGTGAGATGGTCGGCGTCGTCCGGCTCCACTCGGACTCGATCTACGAAAGCGGCGAATATGCCATCCTGCTGCGGTCCGACCTCAAGGGCAGGGGATTAGGATGGGCCCTGATGCAGCTGATCATCGACTACGCGAAGTCGGAAGGGCTCAAGACCATATCGGGCGACGTGCTCCAAGAGAACATCGTGATGCTCGAGATGTGCCGCCAGCTCGGCTTCGCGGTCAAGCCGGATCCGACCGAACCTGATATCTGCGAAGTCAGGCTGAAGCTCTGAGCTTACCCGCTAGGAGGGGCTTCAGCCCGAGATGTGACAGACCCGTTGGCCAACCGATGCCCGACCGGTATCGGGCGTTCGGCAGCGCCTCAACGCAATCGCGACTTGCACTGCCTGCAATTTTGCAGCGATCTAAATGCATGGACGCATCCTTCGGTTGCCGCCCTTTCGCCTAGCCGGGGCATTTTCGCGGCATTTGCCTAAAACCGCGCCCATGCTTTCCGGTTGAAAAGCCTGATAACGTTGACTACGCAGGAACCTCGATGCCTCGCAGTCTTAGGAGCCCCGTGGCGTGCCTCAGGACAAGACCGGCGACCCCCGACAGTCAGCGGGCAACAAGCTATCGGTTCTGCGCAAGCACCCGATCTTCGCGGATCTGGAGCCGGAGGCGCTCGATCAGCTCTGCCGCTATGCCAAGCACACAACCGTGAAGCGCGGTGCGACGATCGCCGCCAAGGGCGATCCCGGCAACAATCTGTTCGCGGTGATTTCGGGAACGGTGAAGATCTCCTCTTCGTCGCCGGATGGGCGGAATGCCATTCTCAATCTGATCGGTCCCGGAGAGATCTTTGGCGAGATCGCGGTGCTCGACGGCGCGCCGAGGTCGGCCGATGCGACCGCGAACACCAATTGCGAGCTCTACATCATCGATCGCCGGGATTTCCTGCCATTCGTGAAGAGCCAGCCGGCGCTGGCGATGAAATTCATCGAGCTGCTCTGCGCGCGCCTGCGCTGGACCAGCCAGCAGGTCGAGCAGGTGATCCTGCAGAACCTGCCGGGCCGGCTTGCCAGCGCGCTGATCGGTCTCACCGAGGAGCGCAAGTTCGACTCCGGCAGCGGCACACTCGCGATCACCCAGCAGGAGATCAGCGAGATGGTGGGCATGACGCGCGAGAGCATCAACAAGCAATTGCGCGTCTGGGCCGGCCGCAATTGGGTTCGTCTCGAGCACGGCGCCATCGTCGTGCTGGATATCGATGCGCTGCGCGAACTCGCGGAGAGCGGCCTCTCCGGCGAGTGATATCTCAGACCTGATCGTCGACGATGGCGACCGCGCGGGTCCAACCGGCGGAGGCGCGTTCGATCTTGACCGGGAAGCATGAGACCGTGAAGCCGGTCGAGGGCAATTGATCGAGGTTGTGCAGCTTCTCGAGATGGCAATAGCCGATGTGCCGCCCTGCCTTGTGGCCTTCCCAGATCAGGCCGGCATCCCTTGTTTCGGCATATTTCTTCGCGGTGTAGACGAACGGCGCGTCCCAGCTCCAGCCATCGGTGCCGGTCAGGCGGACGCCGCGTTCGAGCAGGTACATCGTGGCCTCATAGCCCATGCCGCAGCCGGAATTGACGTAATCGGCTTGGCCGAATTTCGCGCCGGCGCTGGTGTTGACGACGACGATCTCCAGCGGCGCCAGCGTGTGTCCGATCCGTTTCAGCTCCTTCTCGACGTCCCCGGCGCTCGCCACGTAGCCATCGGGCAGATGCTGGAAGTCGAGCTTCACGCCGGGTTGAAAGCACCATTCCAACGGCACTTCGTCGATCGTCCACGACCGTTCGCCCCGGTTCATCGTCGGATGGAAGTGCCAGGGCGCATCGAGATGCGTCCCGTTGTGGGTCGACAGCGCGACCTGCTCGACGGCCCAGCCCTGGCCATCCGGAAGGTCTTCCGCCTTGAGGCCATCGAAGAACTGCAGCATGCGCGGCAGCCCTTGTTGGTGATCGATGTACTGGATCGTCGGATGGTTGCCTGGCGGATCGGCAGTCACGTCGTTTCGGAGCGGCACTGAGATATCGATCAGCTTCCGCGGCATGGGCATTTTCCTCGATATGGTCCGCTGTTTCGAACATGTTGAGGGGGCTCGGTAGGCGGCGTCAAGTCACGTGCCGGCGACGTCGAGCCAGCCCACCGTGCCCACCAGAATGCGAATTGCGCCCGAAATTGATCGATGCAAGTCTTGCATTGATCAATGCTGGATTTGGCTTGGACTCAGAATGCCGCCCGCCCTACGGACGACATTGGCGCTTGACTTCACACCTGAAGTGGAGCGACCCAAGGCGGCCCGCAGCCGGCCGACAACGACATAATCAACTCAATCGACCAGGAGGAAAGCAGATGAAGACGCTCACCGGTATCATCACAGCCCTTGCCTTGGCGGTCTCAGCGCCCCTGGCGACCGCACGCGATTTCCGCTCCGCCGACATCCACCCCGTCGATTATCCGACCGTCGAGGCCGTCAAGTTCATGGGCAAGCAGCTCGCGGCGGCGAGCGGCGGCAAGCTCGGCGTGAAGGTGTTTCCCAACGGAGCCCTGGGCTCCGAGAAGGATACCATCGAGCAGCTCAAGATCGGCGCTCTCGACATGATGCGGATCAACGCATCGCCGCTGAACAATTTCGTGCCGGAAACCATCGCGTTGTGCCTGCCTTTCGTCTTCCGGGACACGCAGCACATGCGCACCGTCCTTGACGGTCCCATCGGCGATGAGATCCTGGCGGCGATGGAGCCGGCGGGACTGGTCGGACTTGCCTATTACGATAGCGGGGCCCGGTCCATCTACACCGTTAAGGCACCGGTCAAGTCGCTCGCCGACCTCAAGGGCCTGAAGATCCGCGTCCAGCAATCCGATCTATGGGTCGGCATGATCCAGAGCCTCGGGGCCAACCCGACGCCGATGCCTTATGGCGAGGTCTATACCGCGCTCAAGACCGGCCTCGTGGACGCTGCCGAGAACAACTGGCCGTCCTACGAGTCCTCGCGCCATTTCGAGGCCGCCAAGTTCTACAACGTCACCGAGCACTCGCTGGCGCCGGAAGTTCTCGTGATGTCGAAGAAGGTCTGGGACACGCTGAGCAAGGAAGATCAGGCGATGGTCCGCAAGGCGGCCAAGGAATCGGTGCCTGTCATGCGCAAGCTCTGGGACGAGCGCGAGCAGGCCTCCCGCAAGACGGTCGAGGCGGCCGGCGTTCAGGTCGTGACCATCGCCAACAAGGCGGAATTCGTCGAGGCGATGAAGCCGGTCTACACGAAGTTCGCCGGTGACGAGAAGCTCCAGAGCCTCGTCAAGCGCATCCAGGACACGAAGTAAGCACAGCGGTGCCGGGTCCGGAGTCGCCCTGCGTTGCGACGCCGGACCCTCGCGCGGGAGGGACGGGATGACAGATCCACACGTCGCAAGCCACGAGGCGGTCGCCGGACGCCCGTCCACCGGCTTGCTGTCGCGGATCAATGCTCCCGTCGCGCGCGCGGGCATGTATCTGTCCGTGACCGGCCTGCTCGGCATCGTCATCATCGTGTTCTATCAGGTGTTCGGGCGTTACGTGCTCAATTCGAGCCCGACCTGGACGGAGAACCTTGCGCTGGTTCTGATCCTGTATGTCACCTTGATCGGCGCCGCTGTCGGTGTGCGCGATGCCGGACACATCGGCATGGACAGTCTGCTTGTGATGCTTCCGGATTACATTCGGGAAAAGATCGAGCTCGTGATCCACGTCCTGGTGGCCGTGTTCGGCATTGCGATGGCCTATAACGGCTGGATCCTGGGGGCGTCGGTTGGAACGGTGAAGATCCCCAATCTCGGCCTGCCCGAGGTGATCCGTTACGTGCCGCTGATCGCCTCCGGTGTCCTGATCGTCTCCTTTTCAATCGAGCATATCGTTGCTCTCCTGCGCGGCGAAGAGGTCGTCCCCTCATGGAACTGATCATCCTCGGCGCCACGTTCTTCGGCTTCCTGGTCCTCGGCGTCCCCGTCGCCTTCGCGATTGGCCTCTCGGCGATCTGTACCATCCTGTACGAAGGTCTGCCGGTTGCCGTCATCTTCCAGCAGATGATGTCGGGGATGAACATCTTCTCGTTCCTCGCCATTCCGTTCTTCGTCTTCAGCGGTGAGCTGATGCTGCATGGCGGCGTCGCCGACAAGATCGTGCAGCTCGCCAAGAATCTCGTCGGGCACATCCGCGGCGGGCTCGGCATGTCCAACGTTGTCGCCTGCACGCTGTTCGGCGGCGTCTCCGGCTCGCCTGTGGCCGACGTGTCGGCGATGGGCGCGGTGATGATCCCGATGATGAAGAAGGAGGGGTTCGACACCGACTACGCCGTCAACGTCACCACCCATGCCTCGCTGGTCGGAGCCTTGATGCCGACCAGCCACAACATGATCATCTATGCCCTGGCCGCCGGCGGCAAGGTCTCGATCGGCGCGCTGATCGCCGCCGGCCTGCTGCCGGCGCTCGTGCTGATGGTGTGCATGCTGGTTGCCGCCTACGCAGTCGCGGTGAAGCGCGGCTATCCGGCCGGCAAGTTTCCGGGCTGGGCCGAGGTCTTCCGCTCGCTCGCCGCCGCGCTGCCTGGCCTTCTGATTGTCGGCATCATCCTGGCGGGCATCCTATCCGGCGTCTTCACGGCCACTGAATCGGCAGCCGTCGCGGTCACCTACACGATCCTGCTGACGTTCTTCATCTACCGCACCATGACCTGGGGCAACTTCCTGCGTGCCGCCGCCAAGGCGGTGAAGACGACCGGCGTGGTGCTGTTGCTGATCGGCGTCTCCACCATGTTCCAGTATCTGATGGGGCTATATGAAGTCGCCGATCTCGCCGGCGCGATGATGAGCAAGGTCTCGACCCAACCCTGGGTCATCTTCCTGCTCATCAACGTCATCCTGTTCGTGCTCGGCACGTTCATGGACATGGCCGCGACCATCCTGATCTGCACCCCGATCTTCCTGCCGATCGCGATGAAGGCGGGCATGGATCCGGTGCAGTTCGGCATGCTGATGCTGATCAATTGCGCGCTGGGGCTGAACACGCCACCGGTCGGAACGACGCAGTTCGTGGGCTGCGCCATCGGCGGCATCTCGGTCGGCGCGGTGATGCGCACCATCCTGCCGTTCTATGCCGCCCTGATCGCAGCACTGATGTTCGTGACCTACGTCCCTGCGTTCTCGCTGTGGCTGCCCCGCCTGCTGATGGGCTACAAGGGATAGCAGCATCAGGGAGAAGCTATCAGTGACGGACTATCGCAAGCTTTTCGATCTCACCGGCAAGACCGCAGTCGTTCTCGGCGCCGCATCCGGCATCGGCAAGTCGTCGGCCGAGGCGCTGGCCGGGCTCGGTGCCCGCGTCGTTTGCGCCGATCGCGCGTTTGATGCGGCGGAAGCGACCGCCGCCGGCATTCGGGACAAGGGCGGCTGGGCGGAAGCGGCGAGCTGCGACGCCGCAAGCGCCGCGGACGTCAAGGCGCTGGCCAAAACCGTGATGCAGAAGTTTCCGCGGCTCGACATCGCCGTGACGACGCCCGGGCTCAATATCCGCAAGACCATCCTCGACTATACCGAGGAGGATCTCGATCGCGTCCTGAACCTCAACGTCAAAGGCACGGTCTGGTTCTTCCAGGCCTTTGGGCGCATCATGGTCGAGCAGAAGGGCGGCAGCATCATCGCCTGCTCCTCGGTGCGCGCAGTCACGATCGAGCCGGGCCTCGGCGTCTATGGCTCGACCAAAGCGGCGATCGGCCTTCTGGTGAAGGGCTTTGCCTCCGAGGTCGGGCATGCCGGCGTGCGCGTCAATGCGATCGCGCCGAGCATCGCCGAGACCGCGTTGACCGGCCCGTTCAAGCAGCGGCCTGACATCTACAATCTCTACGCCGGCCATACCGTATTCAACCGCTGGAGCAGCGCCGACGAGGTCGCCACCGCGGTGGCCTATCTCGCCTCGGACGCCGCGAGTTATGTCAGCGGCAGCACGATGTTCATCGACGGCGGCTGGACGGCCGTGGACGGCCCACCGACAGGCCTTACCCAGCTACACAAATAGGCGGCCATCTGCATCTAGCCGGTAAAGCCCACGCGCCGGCGCAGCTCCTTCTGCTCTGCGCCAGTCAGCAGGGCGATCAGCGCGGCCGCCTCCTTTGGATGCGCGGCCCGCGCTGTCATGCCGGCCGTGTACATCGTCACGAGCTCGCAGCCCGGCGGCAGCGATCCCGATAGCGCGATGCCGTCGGTTGCGATGATCTCGGTCGCCTGCGTGCAGCCGATCGGCGTTTGCGCGGTGGACGCCGCGAGCTCCCGCATCGCAGTCGCGCCGTTCGCAAAGATCATGAGGCGTGACGCGACCTCATAGCCAATACCGAGCTGATCCAGCACCTTGGCGACATGCTGTCCCGCCGTCGAAGCCTTGGTATCGGGGACGTAGATCGCATCGGCGCTCCGTAAGACCTCACGCAGATCGGATTCGGTCCTCACCGTCACCCCGGGATCTCGGTTGCGGACCGCCAGCGCAGTCTCGACCTGGCCGATATCAGCGATCGAGGAGGCCGTGACAAGCTTTTCCCCGATGAGCTTTGCAAGAAGGGCTTGCGTCAGGATCACGAGGTCCGCAGGTTTTCCCGCGCGCAACTTGTCGGCCATGATACCGACCGCGCCAAATTCGCCGTCAATGCCGAAGCCGGTCTGCGCGTTAAAGGCGTCGGTGAGGCCGCGCACCAGTCCTTGCGCTGCGCCGCCGCTCAAAATGTTCACTGTCGTCACGATGCAAGCTCCGCAGCTGCAATGATCCTGTCGCGCGTGATTGGCAGGTCGCGCACACGCACGCCGAGGCAGTCGTAGACCGCATTGGCGATCGCGGCCGTCACCGGGCCGTGCGCGGCCTCACCGGCGCCAACTGGCTCGGTCTCCGGCCGCTGGATGAGCTCGACATCCACTGCCGGCACTTCGCTGAATCTCAGGATCGGATAGTCGGTCCAGGACGTCGATGTAATTCGCGCCCGCTCGAAGCGGACACGCTCCTTCAGCACCCAGCTCGTTGCCTGGATCGCGCCGCCCTCGATCTGGTTGATGACGCCGTCCGGATTGATGGCTTCGCCAACGTCGACGGCAAGCGTCAGCCGCTTCACGCGGATGTCGTCGGTGCCTTCGATTTCGGCAATCGCGGCGCAGTAGGCTCCCATGTTCTTATAGCGCGCAAAGCCGACGCCGTGACCGATGCCGGTTCGCTTCTGCGGTTTCCACGCCGCGCGTTGCGCAGCGGCGCGGATGACGTCCTTGGCGCGCTCGTCGCGCAGATGGCGCAAACGGAATGCGATCGGGTCCTCGCCGCGCAGGGCGGCGATCTCGTCGAGCAGGGATTCGATGGCGAACACATTGCCTTGTGCGCCGAGGGTCCGCAGCGCCGAGGTGCGTACCGGCATCGTCAGCAATCGGTGGCTCGTGATCGTCCAGGCCGGGAGGTCATAGAGTGGAACGGAGTTGCGATCAGCGCCGCCGCCATTGGCGACCGGCGGGTTGGACGAGATCATGCGCGGGTACGGGTTTGCGATCTCAGTCGCGGCAAGCAGCGCCGGCTGCGCCGCGCGCCCCGGCCGCGCCGCGTGGCCGTTGCTCCAGATGGTGTGACGCCAGCCGACGATCTCGTTGTCGGCGTCGACATCGGCCTCGATCTCGATAGCCATGGCCGCACCGAACGGCGCATGGGACATCTCGTCATGGCGCGACCATTGCACCCGCACCGGATGGCCCACGGCAGCCTTTGCCAGCAGCACGGCGTCGAGCGCGACGTCGTCGGCCGCGTTGTGTCCGTAGCAGCCGGCGCCCTCCATGTGCTCGACGACGATGTTCCCGGCCGGCAGCTTCAGCACGATCGCGAGATCGGCGCGCAGCAGATAGACGCCCTGGCTGTGGGTCCAGACATGGACGCGATCGCCATCCCATTGCGCCATGGCGCAGGACGGCGCGATCGAGCCGTGTGCGATGTAGGGGCGGGTGTATTGGCGGCGCAGGGTTTGGGCCGGCTTGTTCGTCGCCGCTCCGGTCCTGATCTCGATGATGGTGGTCTCGACCGGCTGGCTTCTTAGGAAGCCCGTCAAATCATCTTCATCGGGCAGCGCATCGCCGGCCGACCATGTCGCGCCCTTGCGTAAGGCTTTCAGAGCGGCTTCCGCCGCTGCCTCGCTGTCAGCAACCACGCCGGCAAAGCCGCCGTCGCGAACGATCGTGACGAGAGCGGGGACAGCGCGCGCAGCCTCCTCATTGAGCGCAGTCAATCTGGCGCCCGAGACATCCGGCCGCAGCACGCGTCCGTGCAGCAGGCCCGGCAGTGCCCAGTCGTGGATGAAGCGCGGCCGCGCGAACACCTTGTCGGGAATGTCGACGCGCTGCACGGAATGTCCGGCGACGAGACGCTCGGTGGCGCTTTTCGCTGTCGCGCCCGCGGTGACGTCGTGGTCCAGCGAGACCTCGCCAGCCAGCTCCCAATAGCTGGTGCTGACATTGCCCGGTCCCGAGATCGTGCCGTCATCGATACGGAGCAGCGCCGCATCGACGCCGAAGCGCTCCGATGCAGCAGTGAGGAAGCGCTGGCGCACCTCGGCGCAGGCGTGGCGCAGTGCGCGGCCGGATTGCTGGATCGACAGGCTGCCCGAGGTGACGCCTTCGTTCGGGCTCATTGCCGTCGAGGCGCGGATCATCTCGATCCTGATGATATCGAGATCGAGCTCGTCCGCCGCAATTTGCGCCAGCGCCGTCACGATGCCCTGGCCGATTTCCACTTTGCCGGGCGAGATCGCTACCCGGCCGTCGGCGGTGAACCGCACCCAGGACGATAGTCTTGGATTGGCCGCGAGGCTGGCCGACAGCTTCGGGGCAGGGGACGACACATTCATGACGTCGCCATCTCCGATGCCGCCCGCAGCACGGCGCGGACCATGCGGTTGTGCGATCCGCAGCGACAGAGATTGCAGTCCAGCACGGCTCTAACCTCGGCCTCCGTCGGTGACGGATTGCGCTTCAGCAGCGCCGCAGCGCTGATCAGAATCCCCGATACGCAATAGCCGCATTGCATCGCCTGTTCGCAGACGAAGGCACGTTGCAGCGCGTGCGGTTGCTCGACCGTGCCGAGGCCCTCCACGGTGATGACGTCCTTGCCGGCGACCGACCACATCGGCATGTCGCATGAAGCCATCGCGCGGCCGTCGATCATGACGTAACAGGCGCCGCACTCACCGGCGCCGCAGCCGAAATGCGCACTGTTGACACCGAGCCGGCTGCGCAGCACGTCGAGCAGGATCTGATCAGGATCGACATCCACGGCCATCGCTGCGCCGTTGAGCTGGAATTGAATGGCAGGCATTCTCGCGCTAAGGCCTCACGACTTGTCGAACTTCTTGACCACGTCGGCCCATTTCTCGATGTCGCCGCGCAGGAATTTTTCGAACTGTTCCGGCGTCATCGACATGGGCACGGCACCTTGTTCTGTCCAGAGCCTGATGATGTCGGGCCGCTTTACCATTGCGTTGACGGCCGCGTTGAGCTTGTCGATGACAGGCTTCGGCGTCCCCGCCGGCGCCATCAGGCCGAGCCAGATCGTCGCCTCGTAGCCAGGCACCCCGGCCTCGATCGCGGTCGGCACGTTCGGCAGCACGGCCGAGCGCTGCTTGCCGGTGGTGGCGAGCGCGCGGACCTGGTTCTCACCGATGTTCGGCGCCATTGCCGGCACGGCGTCGATCATCATCTGCACCTGTCCGCCGATCACGCCGCTGCGCGCCTCGCCACTGTTGCGATAAGGCACATGGACGATATCGACGCCGGCCATGACTTTGAACAGCTCGCCGGCCATGTGATAGGGCGTGCCCTGGCCGGAGGAGGCGTAGTTCAGTTTGCCTGGCCGCGTCCTAGCGAGCGCGATGAATTCCTGCAACGTCTTTGCTGCGACTTGCGGATTCACCACGATGACGAGATCGGAAGAGTTCACCGGCGCGATCGGCGCGAGATCGCGCATCAGCTCGTATTTGCGCTTGTCCCCCGTCAGCAGGGATTCGTTCGCGGTCTGGGTATTGGACATCATCAACAGCGTGTAGCCGTCGGCGGCCGCCTTTGCCGCTTCGACCGTGCCGATGACGCCGCCCGCGCCGGTGCGGTTCTCGATCACGAAGGGTTGGCCAAGGCTTTCCTGGAGCACGTTGCCGATCAGCCGGGCCGCGACGTCCGCAGGCCCGCCGGCGCCAAAGGGCACGATGATGCGGACCGAGCGGGTCGGATAATCCTGTGCCAAGGAGGAGGCCGCGGAGAACGCGGCAAGCACGCCGGCCGCCAGAGCCTGCATGAATCTTCGGGCTTTCATGCCCACCTCCCTGATGTCGTTCTTGTTGGCCGGCACTGTAGCGGCAGGGGATGTGGACTGTCGACCGCTCACAAAGCCGATCGTGCCGGGAATGTCGCGACCGTCTCGTTGTGGCCGCGCCGCTCTTCGCAGTCGCGGCAGGAACCGGAAGCGCACGTGATCTGAGCAAATCGCATGGGAATTGCCGGATAAATGCCCTCGGCTGACGGGCATTTTGGTGTTACGAACTGGGACATGAACCAGCACGCCAAGATCGAAATCCGCCATTCGACCTGCCCGCATGATTGTCCCTCGGCCTGTGCCCTCGATGTCGAGGTGGTCGAGGGCCGCAGCATCGGCCGGGTCCGCGGTTCGAAGCAGCAGACCTATACGGCCGGCGTCGTCTGCGCCAAGGTCGCCCGCTACGCCGAGCGCATCCATCACCCCGAGCGGCTGACGTTTCCGATGCGCCGCATTGGGCCGAAGGGTTCTGGGCAATTCGCACGGATCTCCTGGGACGAGGCGCTGGATGAGATTGCCGATCGCTTCAATCAAGCCGAGCGCGAATTCGGCGCGGAATCGGTCTGGCCCTATTACTACGCCGGCACCATGGGCCTCGTGATGCGCGACGGTCTCAATCGCCTCACGCATGTGAAAAAATATTCGCGCTTCTATCAGACCATCTGCGCCAATGTTGCGCGCATCGGGTTCGCGATCGGCACCGGCAAGATCGCCGGCGTCGACCCGCGCGAGATGGCGCTGTCCGACCTCGTCGTGATCTGGGGCACAAATCCCGTCAACACCCAGGTCAACGTGATGACGCACGCCTCGCGCGCGCGCAAGGAGCGCGGCGCCAGAATCGCTGCGGTCGACATCTACGACAACGAGACCATGAAGCAGGCCGACATCAAGATTCTCCTGCGACCCGGCACCGACGGCGCGTTTGCCTGCGGCGTGATGCATGTCCTGTTCCGCGACGGCTATGCCGACCGCGCCTACATGGACAAATACACCGATTGCCCTGATGAGCTCGAGGCGCATCTGAAGACGCGCACACCCGAATGGGCCTCGGCCATCTCAGGCGTGCCGGTGGCCGAGATCGAGGCCTTTGCCAAGGCCGTCGGCGAGACCAAGCGGACCTTCCTGCGTCTCGGTTACGGCTTCACCCGCTCGCGCAACGGCGCGACGCAGATGCATGCGGCGCTGTGCATTCCCGCCGTGACCGGCGCCTGGCAATATGAAGGCGGCGGCGCCTTCTTCAACAATTACGCGCTCTGGCATTTCAACGAATCCATCATCGAAGGCCACGATGCGATCGACAAGACCACGCGCGCGCTCGACCAGTCGCAGATCGGCCGCATCCTCACCGGCGATGCCGAAGCCCTGCAGGGCAGGGGCCCGGTCAAGGCGATGCTGATCCAGAACACCAACCCGATGACGGTGGCGCCGGAGCAGGCGCTGGTACGGCAGGGCTTTGCGCGCGAGGATCTTTTCGTCGCGGTGCACGAGCAGTTCATGACCGAGACCGCCGAGATGGCCGACATCGTGCTGCCGGCGACCATGTTCATGGAGCATGACGATCTCTATTACGGCGGTGGCCATCAGCACATTTCGGTCGGGCCCAAGCTGATCGACCCGCCCGGCGAATGCCGCTCCAATCACGAGGTGTTGCAGGGGCTGGCGCCGCGGCTTGGTGCGAAGCATCCGGGTTTCGACATGACGCCCCGCGAACTGATCGACGCGACGCTCAAGCTCAGCAATCACGGCGACATCGCCGGCTTGGAGGCTGATATCTGGCGCGACCTGCAACCCGATTTCCGCACCTCGCATTATCTCGACGGCTTCGCCCATGCCGACGGAAAGTTCCATTTCAAGGCTGATTGGGCGCATCCGCCGTTCGGTCAGACGATGGGCGATTTCGACAAGATGCCGTCGCTGCCGGATCATTGGGCGGTGATCGAGCACACGGATCAGGCCCATCCATTCCGCCTCGCGACCAGCCCCTCGCGCAGCTTCCTCAACACGACTTTCAACGAGACGCCGTCCTCGCAGGCGCGCGAGGGCAGGGCGAGCGTGATGATCCATCCGCTGGATGCGACCGCGCTCGGCATCGTCGACGGCGATGCGGTGACGCTCGGCAACGGCCGTGGTGAGAGCACGCTGGTCGCAACGCTGTTCGAGGGCGTGCGGCGCGGCGTTCTGATCGCCGAATCCGTTCACCCGAACAAGGGCCATATCGGAGGCCGCGGCATCAACATGCTGACGGGCGCGGACACCATCGCGCCGATTGGCGGGGCGGCATTCCACGACAACAAGGTCTGGATCAGGAAGGCGGCCGCGGGCTGAAGCACACTGTCGCTTCGATTGCTCTCTAAATTTGTGTCGAGGCGCTAAAGCTCCGCCTCGCCGCAGATTGCGCTTGCACCTCGCGCCCGAGCTGCCGCAAATGACAGCAAAACCGGGCCAAGGAAGCGAGCGTGCCATGAGCGACACCACAGCCGTCATTACCGAGAAGCGCGGGCAGGCGCTCTGGATCACCATCAACCGGCCGGAGAAGCGCAACGCGCTGAACGGCGATGTCATCGCCGGCATCAGCAAAGGCTATCGCGACGCGCATGACGACAAGGACGTCCGCGTCATTGTGCTGACGGGCGCGGGCGACAAGGCGTTCTGCGCGGGCGCCGACCTGCAGAATTCCGGCGCGGCTTTCGCGATGGATCATTCCAAACCAAATGTCGACTATGCGGATCTGCTACGTTTGTCACAGAACGCCACCAAGCCTGCGATTGCGCGGGTTGGCGGCGTCTGCATGGCCGGCGGCATGGGCCTATTGTGCATGACCGACATGGCGGTTGCAGCCGATCACGTCATCTTCGGCCTGCCGGAGGTGAAGGTCGGCGTGTTCCCGATGCAGGTCCTGAGCCTGCTGCAGAGGATCGCGCCGCCGCGGCTTGTCAACGAATGGGCGCTCACGGGTGAGCCGTTCGATGTCAAGGCGGCGCAGGCCGCGGGCCTCCTCAATTACGTCGTGCCTGCGGCCGAACTCGACGCCAAGGTCGACTGGCTGATCGGCCGCATCGTCGACAAATCGCCGACCGCGATCCGCCGCGGCAAATACGCCATGCGCGCCATCGCATCGATGTCTTTCGACGAGAGCATCGCCTACACCGAAAGCCAGATCGCGCTGCTCGCGATGACCGAGGACGCCAAGGAGGGATTGAAGGCGTTCAGCGAGAAGCGATTGCCATCTTGGACCGGAAAATAGGCGATCATGTCAGGGCACGGTTGGATGCTGTGGTCCTTCAAAGCAGCTTTATTCCGAGGAGTGATCGGCGTTTAGTCGAACAAGGAGCGCTCTTCTGCGCTGCTCGCGACGCTTCTTTGTGGCTGTGATCAACTGTTTGCCGGTGCGCTTGGCGTAGGTTGGCAGTTGGCGGCTTGATCTATGACGGCCTGCGGCACGCAACTCTGCGTCCGTGAGATCGCTATCGGCACCTTCGGTGAAGCCTCCGTGCCGGAAGGAAGTAAAGGAAAGTTCCTGACGAAGGTCGGCCGCTGCGATGATCTTTTTCACCACGCTGCGCAGATAGCGCAGGTCCTTGCGTGGCGTAATCCATGGAAGCGGGGTTACCGACCGACGATGGGCATGGTCACGCCGGAATACCAACCCCGGGAGCGAGGTCTTTTTCATCTCATCGAGCTCGTCCATAAGTTCAGGAAAGAGAGGGGCGCCCGTTTCGTCTAACAGTGGCCACCAGGCTTCCTCTCCATTCTTTGGGTGCACGATCCTGACGCTGTTTGGCCGTTCGCTAGGACGGTAGTGCGACATGTCGAAGGAGCCAAACACGTGCTGCTCCCGCTGCAGCCACTCCCATGACAACAAAGCAGCAGTTGCGATGGAGCGATAGTCGAGCCTTTTCGCGGCAGCCCTGAACGCGACGAGTTCATCCCAAGTTGCGGTTGGTGTGGGCCGTATCGGCTGGCCGGGCGCACGTGATCTTAATCCCATCCGTGAAAATGGATTGCTCGCTGGTACTATTTTTTCTTGAGCGCGCTGCCCGACGAACCAGGCCCGCCGGCAGCTCGCCATGGCCACATTTGCGTAGCGACGACGCTCGCGGACGACGACCTCTCCATTGTTACTCACTTTTGTTGCGACAAGCAGCTTTCGATAAACTGCGTCGACGAACGCCTATGCACCGGCGTTCAACAAAGTTGCCCACACCCATGGGACGCCGCCACTTCCGGTTCTAGTGGAGCAACGCCGCAACGAAATCGCAATGAATTGTGTGAAACGACCGTGAACAAAACGGGAGGGGAAGGACTGCCACCTCAAGAAAGATCAATAACTTAGAAGAAGCTCTCTGCGTTCGGGACGCAGGCTTGGTTTTAGAAGGCCGCCCTCTCGGGACGGCCTTCTTGTCTTGGGGTGGCTATTGGGATAGCGCGAGCAGCAGCACTGCCGTGTTGAGGAGGTTTACCGATTCCCAGTTCGCTTGCGCGGACTCATCAGTCGAGCCCGATCTGACCCGCCTCAAGACGAGGCGAGATCTCGGGGTTGGGCCGCCGCTCAACTCTTGCGTCCACGTCTTGGACCCGTCGTCGTCGCGAAGATCGAACCAAAGCCGCACAGGTGCCGTGCCGAGATCGAATTCCACCTGCTTGGAGGACCAACTCGCGGCGGAATAGACGAGACGAGTATTATTCGACGGGCAAATGACCTCGAAGAGGTAGTTGTCAAGATCGCCGTTCGCCGAGAATATTTTGGTCTCGATGATCTCCTTCGGAACGGCAGCTTCCGAGAGTCGTTGGCTGCACGGCTGATAACGGGACTGGATAAGTTCGAGTCTGTCGAGCGTAGTGCCCACTCGCGAAGCGGCGTTCTGCACTCGTGCGCGTACTCCCTCAATTTGCTGAGATGTGACTTCGTTCTTGTGACGGTCATCGAGGAAAGGCCGCTGGACCTGCTGATACCCGAAGCGGCTTATAGCCGACGCAGCCGTCGATGCCTGTGAAGCGGCGTTTTGCGCTATGGATCCGAGCGATGCGGCTTCTCGTCCCAATTGCAGCATTCGCGCCATATCCGAGAGCTGCACATTCGCTGTCTGATCTAGGAAAGTGGCGGCCTTGGGTTCGAACTCTTGAAGAGCCACCTGGGCCCGTGTGAGGGAGGAGTCGTACCGCGCAATAAGAGCGTCGAGTTGCGCCTTCGTTTCTGCCGCGAGTTGCTCCTGCCGCCTGGCCTCGGCGCGAGCCTGCTCTTGTTCTCGCTGATACGTGCGCACCTTCGAGTCATAGATTTGCAGGGATTGCTCGCGAAGGCCCCGCTGCACGAGGTACGGATCCAGGCACTGTCCCACCCATTTTCTCAAAACTAAGAAGTCGTCCTGGTCCCAGTTCACGAACGGCTTTCCGTAGGGAGGTGCTCTGTCAGGTCGATGAAATTCGGCTTCCCAAGAGCGCGAAAGAGCAGCGCAACCGCCATGTGCCACGATGTAGTCGTTCACGGGAGAGTTGGCGGTGACATCCGCCGTCGACTTGCTAGGCTCGGCTTGCGACGCATTTTGGCTTCCGCTTCCTGCGGCAGCCGGCTTTTCCACTGCAGCAGCAGTTTGCGGCTTCTGCTCGCCGGTGCCAGTCCTCGTCGGCCCTGCCTGTTGCTGCGCGGGCGAGGCGGTGGAGGTTTGGACCCATTCGCTTCGGAGCTGCTGTTTTGCCTGTACGGTCGGGTCGGGAACTGCGGGCGCGGACGAGCCCGTCAGCAAGGATGCCAGCTTGTCTGAAGACGGCAAGAACGTAATCGAGCAATCTCTCCGGCCGCTTCTTCGGGCAGTATCGAGATATCCCCTCAGAACGGTCGTACCGCCTTTGCTCAACGTCCCGGAAAATGTGGAGCGCCAGCTATCCGAGCCATCCTGATAGCCTCCTTGCCCAGCAATTCTAATGGCTTGGTCCCGATCGATAGAGCCGGAGTACGATTCCTTGCCTGGGCGCGACTCGGTCTTCCGTTCACCTTTGAACGAGCCATCGGAAAAGGAAAGCGCAAGCGCTGTCACGAATTTTTTGGATTTTGGATTTGTCGAAACGGGCGAACATTCCAGCAGGGACGGAATCTGAGCGTCACCTGCCCACACACCGCTATCGAAGGAGAAGAATGCGGTGATGAGCAGAATGGACCAGACGGAAATCGGCTTAAACACAGATACCTCTCGCGAAACGCGGCAGTTGGAGACCGGCATTGCAAGATAAAGACAACAAAGTAATTGCGATATTGTGGATGGTTTTCTGAGCGTCATTTGGGGGCGCCATTTTGTTCGGGCACTAGCATCCCCTTTTCGCTCGGTAAGCGCGAGCCTAGGTCGCCCAGCACTTTTGCGAAAGCACATTTCTGCTCTCTATCATGTTTGGGGGGCGACGCTGAGTGTTGCGCTCATATCAAGAGAAAGATCAATAACTTAGAAGATTCCCACTTTATCCGGATGAAGGGGCCGTCCTTAATCAGATCGCAACTTGAACCGAATGTCGGTATCGGTGGTTGCGCCTCCCCGCAACCAAGTTGGCAAATAACCTCAGCAGTCTGAAGGACTTGCTGGGGTTATTTTTTGTCTGAAATCGAGCCCAATAACATCAACGGCTTAGCCCACAGGTTCAAATCAACCCGCAACCACACTCATCGCTTCGTCACGGTTGCAGACATTACTGCTCCGGCTGCGCTGAGCTTGGCCATCCGAATCCAGAAAACATAACGCGTGCCGGCCGAGCACCGCTTATCTTGGCGATTTTTAGGATTTCATTCATGAGGAAAGAGAACGAAGAAATTCCGATCACTGACACTTACGTTATTTCGATCCGCGCAGATCAGGCCCTCAAGACGCTCGCTCGTCTGATCGGTCTTGCACGCGAGCAGTTCGAAGCAAACAGGCCCAGCCGCACAGGCATCGCTATCTCGCCGAAAAGGACGAATCGCAACTCGCAGGCAGCACTATAGCTGCATTCGCCCTGCTTTCAGGCGTTCGGAAATGGACTTTGGTAAACGGTCCCAGCGCCAAGCTCGCGCTCGATTTCGAGTAGGCGATCGTATTTCGCGAGCCGCTCACTGCGGAACAGTGATCCGCCTTGATCTGTCCACTGCCCATGGCACGGTCCTCACGGAGCATCGCTTCATAGCCTCAGCTCAACGCGTGACCGGCTAGCCCGTAGACCCACGGTTCATTTTCCTTGCGGTTCAGGAATCGCCGGCCCTTAGACATCGTTGTGACGGTCTCGGTCATTCCGAGGCGGCTCTGTTGAAGGAAGTCGGCAAACAGACCCGTCTGCTCCCGCGTATCGACGCGGACGAATTGTCCCGCGAGATCCTTAAGATGCACAGCGGTGAGATGGATCGCGTCACAATCATTGCTGGCGACGATCGGGCCGATCACATGACCGCGCCCGAATCCGCGTTTCATGGAAAAACCGACGGCCTCTCCGCCGCGGCGCAAGACGGAGATTGACGCACCTTCAGAAAGCAATGCGAGCAGCCTCTGCCTGCTAGTTCCGAACGCGCGTTCATCCAGTGCCGCGATCTCGCCGATGTTCGCCGTGGACAGCGAGCTCACTTCACCGACCAGAGCCGGCACCGGCGGAGGTGGTGAGACGATTTCTCCTTGCCACAGATATACGGTGGCTTCCTTCGTGAACCCCAGCGACAGATATAGATGATAGGCGGCATGGGTTGAGTTGAGGGCTAAATTCCGGTCGCCACACCGCTCGAAAACCTGCTCCATGAGCCAGCGGCCAGTACCTTGCGCCTGGGTTCGGGGCGATGTGATCACTAGGCCAATCGTCGCGAATTCCTGACTATAAGGGAACCACATCGCGCTGCCGAAAACGCGGTCTATGCCATCAACGGCGACGATACCGTGGCCGACGCGGCGTAGGAAATCCCAGTCCTTGGGGCGATGCGGCCAGCCGACTCCGATCGAAAGCGCGTGGAGCAGCTTCACATCAACGTCATTGATGTCCTTGGCCACCAGTTCAAAGGACTTCACGCGTACCATTCGTCCCATTCAGCTCATCCATTCCTTCGCGGGGCTCAAAGCCCGCGGCCTATCTCCCGCCGGCCTTCTGCTGCGTGCCGCACAAGCCCTCTTTTGCAGCAGCATAGCGCAGAAGGCCAGCAGGTTTCGCCTGTTTGGCACGCGGTATTCGGAATGATCCGCCGCCAGTGCAACTCGATTCAGCAGGGAAAGCTACTGGTTGCGGCCTATCGATAGCCAGCAACAGCAGACAGGGTGAGCCCCGTGAACGTTGTAGGCTTCGCTGGAGGGCTCGCCGCCTTTCCAGCCCTCGGTGGCGGGCCAGGCCGCTCTCAACGCGCCGCATCCCGGGCGAGGACCTGAGAGGACCACGTCGATGGCGTTCCTTTTCAATTCCGATGCTGCTCGGGCGGCTATTTTCCGGCAGGTCTTTGCGCGCGAGCTCCCTGATCTCGAATTCTATCATTCCAGCGAATCCTTCGAGCCGGAAAAGGTACGGTACCTACTAACCTGGAACGTGCCCGACGATCTCTCGCGCTTTCGAAATCTGGAGATGCTCTTTTCCATCGGTGCGGGGGTCGATCAATTCAAGCCGGAGACCATACCCGACCGCGTCAAGCTCGTGCGCATGGTCGAGGATGGCATCATACGCATGATGCAGGAGTACGTCGTGCTTGGGGTCCTGACACTCCATCGCGAGATGCTTGCCTATCGGGAGCAGCAGCGAAGAAGCCTATGGCAGGCTCTTGCAACGCCACAGGCGGCCGATCGGCGCGTCGGCTTTCTGGGCCTCGGCATGTTGGCGCAAGCCGCGATTGAGCGTCTGAAGCCGTTTGGATTTCCGCTTGCCGCGTGGAGCCGCAGCAACAAGAAGATCGAGAGTGTCTCCTGCTTCCACGGCGATGGTCAGCTTGGCGATTTTCTGAAAGCAACGGACGTTCTGGTCTGTCTTCTGCCCCTGACGGAGCAAACAAGCGGCATCCTGAACGCACAGCTGTTCTCTCTCCTGCCGGCCGGAGCAAGGCTGCTGCATGTCGGCCGTGGTCCGCAGCTTGACCAGGGCGCACTCATCGAAGCGCTCGATAGCGGGCGTCTGGCCGCAGCGATGCTCGACGTGACCGATCCCGAGCCGCTGCCGGAAGACCACGCGCTCTGGTCGCATCCGAGGGTGATCATCACGCCGCATATCGCGTCCGTGACGCAACCGCATACGGCCGCGCAATCCGTCATACAGAACATCCGGCGCCATCACGCCGGACGAAATCCGATCGGCCTGGTCGATCGAACGCTCGGCTACTAACAGGAAAGATGCCATGTCACTTCTGATTGCCATCGACACGAATCCGGACTTCGCACCGAAGAAGGCCGTGCCGGCTCCGGAACGGCTCATTTCGGGCAATCCGTCCTTCAAGACCTGGGCGCAGGACGCCTCGAAAGGCGAGAAGGTGCTGACTGGCGTCTGGGAGGCAACCCCCGGCGAGACCCATTCCATCAAGGGCACCATCTTCGAGTTCTGCCATATCATCTCGGGTCGTATCGAAATCGAGGAAAAAGGTGGTGAGACGAAGACGTTCCGCGCCGGCGACAGCTTTGTGATGAAGCCGGGCTTTGTAGGCGTCTGGCGCACGATCGAGACCGTGCGGAAGATCTATGTCTGCCACTATGACTGAGCACGATGCCTGACTGCGGCCTCACTAAACGACGGCCAGAACAATCGACTTTCGAGATCCCATCTGACCGGATTCAACGCGGCCAGACGCTTCCTTCTCGATGAAATATGCGGCGCGCGGTGCTGTATGAGACGGCTTTGTCTCGCCAATCACATATCCGGCAGTGATGGCGGTTTGACCCCGAAGAGCAAGGGAACAAATACATGGTTGCATTGAAAGACGAGGATCTGTTTCGCCAGCAGGCACTGATCGGCGGCCACTGGCGCGACGCGAGTGCGAAGGCGACGGTTGATGTCATCGATCCTGCTAGCCAGCAAGTTCTCGGCACCATCCCCGATATGGGGTGCGAGGAGACCAGGGCCGCCATCAACGCTGCGGCTGACGCGTTCAAGCATTGGAAGACCACGGCTCATGCTGAACGTGCAGTTCTGCTGGAGCGCTGGTATGACCTCATGCGGCGCCACGAGCAGGACCTCGCGCTGTTGCTGACGTTGGAGCAGGGCAAGCCCTTGGCGGAATCGCTCGGCGAAATCCGCTATGGGGCCTCCTTCGTCAAATGGTTTGCGGAAGAGGCGCGCCGGATCAACGGATCGACGATCCCGTCACCCACGATCGATCGCCGCATTCTGGTTTTAAAAGAGCCAGTCGGCGTCTGCGGGATCATTACGCCCTGGAATTTCCCCAACGCGATGATTACACGCAAGGTGGCACCCGCGCTGGCCGCGGGCTGCACCGTCGTCATCAAGCCCTCTGAATTCACACCGTTCTCGGCCCTCGCGATCGGTGTGCTGGCGGAGCGGGCAGGAATTCCACCTGGCGTGATCAACATCGTGACGGGCATGCCGGCGGACATTGGCAAGGAGCTGATGGCCAATGAGACCGTCCGCAAGATCTCGTTCACGGGATCGACTCGCGTCGGCGCGCTGCTGATGAAAGGTGCCGCCGACAGCATCAAACGGCTCAGCCTCGAGCTCGGCGGCAATGCGCCGTTCATCGTCTTCGACGATGCCGATATCGACAGCGCCGTGGAGGGCGCAATTGCATCTAAATTCCGTAACGGCGGACAGACATGCGTCTGCTGCAATCGCATTCTCGTGCAATCAGGCATCTACGATACCTTTGCACAGAAGCTCGCCAGCAAGGTCGCGAAAATGAAGGTCGGCGCCGGTACGGAAGAAGGAGTCGCGATTGGGCCGATGATCAATGGCGCGGCGATCGAAAAGATCAGGCGGCACGTCGTGGATGCCCTGGACAAGGGCGCAAAGATCATCTCGGAGAGTGAGGCGGTGCCGGAAGGTCGGCAATATGTCCGGCCCCTCGTGCTCGGCGGCGCGACGACTGAGATGCTACTGGCTTCGGAGGAGACCTTCGGGCCGGTCGCGCCGCTTTTCCGGTTCGAGACGGAGGACGAGGCGATAGCGATCGCAAACGGTACGCCCTTCGGTCTTGCGGCGTATTTCTACACTGAAAACCTGAAGCGTTCCTGGCGTGTTGCCGAAGCGCTGGAGTTCGGCATGATCGGCCTGAACACCGGCCTGATCTCGACGGAGGTCGCGCCTTTCGGCGGTGTCAAACAGTCGGGACTGGGACGCGAGGGATCTCAGCTCGGGATCGAAGAATATCTCGAGAGCAAGGCTCTCCATGTCGGCGGCTTGGGCTGAGCGTCCATCGCATCTGAAATAAGAAAGGGGGCGGTTGAACCGCCCCCTTTTCCTTGACCAGCGCAGATCTCTATTACTGAAGTCCCGCGAGAGATCCCGAAAGAACTGCGCTCAGGCGCTTTTGCGAAGAGGCTCCAGGCCGACTGCGGCAGCCAAGCCACCGATGCCGGAGACCTCGGTGTATTCATAGAAGGGGTTCGCCGGCTCGTGACCGCGGTTCACCCATACCTTGCTCTTGATACCCAGATCGTAGGCCGTCATCAGATCGTAGCGGAACGAGGAGGAGACGTGAGTGATATCTTCCGGGCCGCAGCCCAGCTTGTCGAGCATGTATTCGAAGCCTTTCATGTGCGGCTTGTAGGCGCCAGTCTCCTCGGCCGTGATGACCATGTGGAAGGGAGCGCCGAGCTTCTCCACGTTGGACATGATGAGGTTCTTCATTGAGTTCGACAAGATGACCAGCGGGATCTCTTTGGCAACCTTGGCCAGACCAGCCGGGACGTCGGCATGCGGACCCCACGTGTGGATCTCTTCATTGATTCGCTGGGCATGCTCCGGCTGAAAGACGATACCATTGCGCTTGCAGGCGCGCTCCAGGGCGTTGTGCACCACCTCGAAGTACGGTTTCCAGGCGCCGAGAACCTCGTCCAGGCGATAGGCTGAAAAGTCCTTGATGAGCTTTGCCATCGCCGCGGCAGAAAGCTCCGAGCCATAGACACGGGTCGCCGCGCCGGCCATGTCGAAATTGGTCAGCGTGCCGTAGCAGTCGAAGGTGATATATTTGGGTCTGAACGTCGCCATAGCTCCAATCCTTGCGATCTCGCACCGCTTGCCGGTACGACACCCACCATAGCGAGCAGCCGACGAGATAAAGCGCCGATGTCGCGGTGGTCGGGAGCAGATTGTGTCGTATCGGATCGCAGCCGTGGTAGAGAGTTGCGCGACGACGGCTCTCCTCGTTTAGCCTCAATGCCGTCGCCGCACCATGCCGGCATAAGATGCCACAGTGGTGCCCAATCAAAGTCAAAACGCCCTTCGTCCATGTCCTGCCTGGGAGCAACTGCTGTCTTCGGCAACTTATGTTGAGCCTGCACACAACGGGCTGCTCGCACAAACATCGCGGCCGATCTGGAGGACAATATGTTGAGCAACTCGCTGATTGAGCTCGATCGCGCGCATCTGATTCACCCGGTCTCTTCTTATCGAAGTCATGAGGCGACGGGCGTCCGCGTGCTGAAGTCAGGCAAGCGCGCGACGCTGACCGATGCCTCGGGACGTCAATTGCTGGATGGCTTTGCGGGTCTGTGGTGTGTCAATGCCGGCTACGGACAGGACAGCATCGTTGAAGCGGCTACGCGGCAGCTGCAGGAGCTGCCTTATGCGACGGGTTACTTCGGGTTGGGCTCCGACCCGGCGATCCGGTTGGCCGCAAGGCTGGCTGAACTGGCGCCTGGCGATCTGAACCATGTCTATTTCACGCTGGGCGGCTCCGATGCAGTCGACAGCACGATCCGCTTCATCAGGTACTACTATCATTCCAAAGGGAGGCCGCAGAAGGACCAGTTCATTTCCGTCGAGTCTGGCTATCATGGATCGTCGACGGCAGGGGCTGGCTTGACGGCGCTGCCCGCCTTTCATGCAGGCTTTGGGGTGCCCCACACCTGGCAGCACAAAATCCCGTCGCACTACGCCTATCGCAATCCTGTTGGTTCCCATCCCCAGGCCATCATTGCGGCGTCGGTCGCGGCCTTTCGGGCCAAGATCGCCGAACTTGGCGCCGAACGCGTCGCCGCCTTCTATGTCGAGCCGATACAGGGGTCAGGAGGCGTCCTCGTTCCGCCGCCGTCCTGGCTGAAGGCAATGCACGCAGTCTGCAAGGAGCACGATATTCTGTTCGTTGCCGACGAGGTCATCACTGGCTTTGGCCGTGTCGGTCCGCTCTTCGCCTGTGAAGAGGATGACGTCGTGCCGGATCTCATGACCACGGCAAAGGGGCTGACCTCGGGTTACGTGCCGATGGGGGCCGTTCTCATGTGCGACGGCGTCTACAACACGATTGCCGATGGCGCCGGGAAGGCGGCCGTCGGCCACGGCTACACCTATTCCGCTCATCCCGTCAGCGCAGCCGTTGGGCTCGCGTGCCTTGATCTCTATGAAAATGGCTTGCTGGAAAACGGCCGGAAGGCCGGGCACCGCCTGATGGAAGGTCTTCGCGCGCTGGCCGATCATCCGCTTGTCGGCGATATCAGGGGTCGCGGCATGCTGGCGGCAATCGAGCTTGTCACCGACAAGGAGCGCAAGACACCTTTGCCGGCGGAGGCCGACGCGGCGCGCCGCATTTTCGACCGTGCATGGGATAACGGCCTCGTCATCCGCGCCTTCGCGCAAGGCGTGCTGGGCTATGCGCCGCCGCTGTGCTGTACGGATGGGGACATCGACGGCATCATCGAGCGGACCAGGATGACGCTCGACGAGACCCTCGAAGACAAGGACGTCCGCGCGGCGATGAAAGGATAAGGGCCGAGCCTGTCGCTACCCGTTGAATATGCTTTCGAGCGGCAGATGCGATTTCACGATCGGGGACTTCAGCACGACGAAACTGAAATACTTGTCGATCCCGATATCCATCTCGACCAGCCGTTCCATGACGGCCTGGTATTCGCTGATGCCCGCCGTAATGAACTTGACGAGATAGTCGTACCCGCCCGAAACGAGATGGCATTCAACCACGGAATCGATCGTTTCAATGGTCGTGAGAAAGCGCGCGAAATCGATCTGCCGGTGATTCTTGAGGGTGATTTCAGCGAAGACAGTTAGAGTTTGTCCGAGCTTGGCAACATCGATCTGGGCGGAATAGCCGGTGATGAAGCCTTCCGTCTGGAGCCTTTTGACGCGCATCAGGCATGGGCTCGGGGAAAGATTTATCAGCTCTGCGAGCTCGACGTTGGAAATCCGCCCGTTTTTCTGCAGTTCGCATAAAATCCTGATGTCGATCTTGTCGAGCTTCATAGAGATGCCACGAGATGGGGTGAGACAACGGCGTCTAGGCTTCGAGCTTCAGCGTCATATGTAGTCTCATAGCATCAATCAGCATCTTTTCCCAACCGGGGCGGAGACCGGATCTAGAACTCGCTGACCTTGCCCCAGGCGCTCATTTTCAGCCGCTCCGGCCTGTAGGGGCGTGGATCGACGATCGGCGTACGACCAGTGATGATGTCGGCAATCATGTGCCCTGCGCCGGGGCCGATTCCGAAGCCGTGACCGCTGAACCCCGCCGCGAGGATGAAACCTGGAATTGCCTCAACTTCACCGATGGCCGGCACGCCGTCCGGCGTGCTGTCGATATAGCCGGCCCAGACGTTGGAGATTGCAACGCGCCGGAGTTCAGGCAACAACTCGCAAGCTCGTTGATGTGTCAGCCGAATCTGTCTCATGTCCGGACGGGGATCAAGTATCCGATTCAGCTCCATCGGGGTGACCTGATCGAGCGCCCACTTCCCCATAGATTCATGCCCCTGCCGCAAGCCCTCGAACGCCCCAGGGGCAAGGCTTCGCCACCGCCGGACGAACATGGGCAGGAATTCGCGGCTGAACCTGAACTGCTGCGGCGTCGGGTCGACGCGTGCGCGACCACTGATTGCCAGCGTGTATCCGCCGTTGCCACGTCGCGTGACCGACACCAGCGAGTTGTGCATGGCGTCAGGCAGGCCAGTTGCGCCGGGTCCCACGGCGAGAATGGACTGGCGCACCGATGCCTGCGGGAATCGAATTCCGAGCTGGTTGCAGAACGACGAAGCCCAGGCGCCTCCCGCCATCACCACCGTCTTCGCCCGGATCGTGCCCGCCTCGGTCACCACACCGCTGACCCGGCCGCCACTGAGCTCGATGCCGCGGGCCGCGCAAAGCTGGTGCACCGTGCCGCCCGCCGCCATGATCCCGCGCGCGGCGATGGGCACTGCCTTTGAGGTATCTGCCGTCCCATCGGTTGGAGAGAAGACACCGCCTTTCCATTTGCGGCCCGTCGCCTTGCCTCGCTCGCTCGCCTCTTCCAAGCTCAACATATGTGTCGTGACGCCAACGGTCCTGGCGAAGTCGCGCCACTTTGCCCAGCCGGCCAACTCATTTTCGTCGTTCGACAGATACAAAAGCCCGCAGCGGCGGAAGCCGGTATCCTCACCGGTCTCATGGGCAACCTTCTCCCAGAGATCGAGGCTCTTGGTTGCAAGCGGCAGCTCGCGCGCGTCGCGGTTCTGCTGGCGACACCATCCCCAGTTGCGGCTGGACTGCTCGGCTGCGATGCGGCCCTTCTCAAGCAAAGCAACTTTGAGGCCGCGACGGGCGAGATAGTAGCTTGTGAATACGCCCACGACGCCGCCGCCAATGACGACGACGTCCGCCTCACGGGGCAGGGACGGACTGGATTCGATGTGCAGGACCGGCGCGCTCATCGGGGTATGATCTCCGGTGGTTGCCGCATCGTAGCCGGCGGATTGCGGCAGGCCCGGCGGACTTTCACGGCGGGACCAAACATCGTGCGGTTTGCTGCCTTCGATACAGGCAATTATTGCGTAATTAGTTTGCTCGCCGCAGCTTGCAGCCTTTTGGGGCTGATTCACGCGCCTCTCGCATTCCATTGGCCTGCCTCCTGAGCAGGGGGCGTCGCAGGCATGGCGGCGCAGACTGAAATGCCAAACCGGCCTTCGTTTTCAGAAGTTCATGCTGCCCGGATGCCACCTTTCGGCGACTCCGCGGTGATCGAAATCATCAAGATTGGCAGCACCAATCGATCGATCAGCCAAGGTCCACGGAGGCAACTTGCATGAGCCGTGTCCAGGAGCAGGCCTTCGCAGAAGCGATCAAGCCATGACGTGGATGCCAGCTGAGGTTCGCTTTGATCGAAAAGGCCGATCGGGTCGCTACGCTCTGAGCAATAGCTCTTGCTTCATGCGCGAAGAGGCCTGAATCATGTCGCAGCCTCCAATGAAGGAATGGCAAGTTGAGCGGCGAATTACGACCTGCCCAGGGAGCGCGAAGGCGCAAGGATCCGAAGGCGCCGGCCGCGTCAAGATGACGGCACTGGCTTGAAAGGGGAGGATGCTCATATGGCTTCTGGCAGCCAGGTGGTAAGCCCCGCCGATGTCGCGCTGTCGGTGCGCGAGCTGACGGTGAGTCTGCCTGAAGGAATGGAGCGGGCCCACGCCGTCGAAAACGTCTCTTTTGATCTGAAACGCGGACAGATTCTCTGTATCATCGGGGAATCTGGATCGGGCAAGTCGGTCACCGCCAATGCGATCATGGGGCTTCTGCCGAAGGTGATCAGAGTCACCTCGGGGGCGATCCACCTGAATGGGACGAACATCGTAGGCCTCGCGCCTGAGAAGCTCCGCAGCCTGCGCGGCCGAGTCATCTCGATGATCTTTCAAGATCCTCTCTCGGCGCTCAATCCGCTGATGACCGTGGGCGCGCAGATCGAGGAGGTGATGGCCGCGCACGACGTCGGTACGCCGGCCTCGCGTCGCAGCCGGGCCATAGACTTATTGATTGAAGTGGGTCTGCCTGATCCGCAGCTCATGTATCACCAATATCCCTTCCGGCTTTCGGGCGGGCAGCGGCAGCGGGTGATGATCGCCATGGCTCTGGCGCTCGAACCTGCGATCCTGATCGCAGACGAGCCGACCACCGCACTCGACGTGACGACCCAGGCGCAGATCCTGCAATTGATCCGCGACATTCAGCGCCGCAAGGGAATGAGCGTCATGTTCATCACCCATGATTTCGGCGTCGTCGCGGAGATTGCCGACCACGTTGTGGTGATGGAGAAGGGCCATTGCGTGGAGCAGGGCAGTGCCGCGCAGGTGCTGAAGTCGCCCGGTCATCTCTATACGCGCCGCCTGATCGCAGCCGTGCCCCACCTGACCGGCAAGGACCGCGTTCCCTCGGAAGCCGGGGAACGAGCGTCGATTCTGAAGGTCGAATGCCTGGCAAAGACTTATCGCAGCGGCAGCGCGCTTTTCCGTACGCAGCGCATCGTGCCCGCGGTCAATGGGGTCAGCTTCGACCTCACGTCGGGACGCACGCTCGGCGTCGTCGGGGAAAGCGGTTCGGGCAAGTCGTCGCTCGGGCGGCTGCTGATCAAGCTCATGGCGTGCGACGGCGGCTCGATTCTATTCGAAGGCCGCGACATCGCCGGGCTTTCCGAAGCCGAGTTTCGGCCGCTACGGCCGAAGATCCAGATGATCTTTCAGGATCCTTTCGCATCGCTCAATCCGCGATCGACGGTCGGGCAAATTCTCGCAGTCGGCCCGGTCGCGCATGGCATGCCTTATGACGAAGCTTGCGAGCGCGCGCGGGAGCTTCTGGCCCATGTCGGGCTGGATGCAGGCGCCTTTGAGCGCTATCCGCACGAGTTCTCCGGCGGGCAGCGCCAGCGCGTCGGCATCGCGCGCGCGCTGATGTTCAAACCAAAATTGCTGATTGCCGACGAAGCGGTCTCGGCGCTCGACGTATCGATCCAGGCCCAGATCTTGAAGCTGCTCGACCAGATCCAGCGCGAGACCGGCGTCTCGATGATCTTCATCACCCATGATCTGCGCGTCGCAAGCCAAATCTGCGATGAAATCGCCGTCATGCATCGAGGACAAATCGTGGAACGTGGGCCGCCGTCCCAGATCTTCCTCGATCCGAAATCCACCTACACGCGAGAACTGGTGGCAGCGATCCCGGGCGAGCAACCCGGGAGCATGCCCGAACGTGCAGATTATAGCGGACAGCACAACGGAGGAGCTACGTTATGACCAAGCATTCTGCGACGACACCGAACTACTCGCGGCGCGATGCTCTGCGAATGGTGGCCATCGGGGGAGCTGTCGGCATCTTCGCGCCAAACCTGTTGGGCAAGCCTGCGTTTGCTCGCGCTTCGGCAAAGCCAAGTGGCCGCGTGATCGTCGGGCTTGGACAAGAGCCGACCGTTTTCAATCCGCTGATGGCCCACATTGAAGTGGATGATGGCGTGCATTTCTCGGTCTTCGATGCGCTCTTCCGCATCGATCCTCAAGGCGTCATTCAGCCAAATCTCGCCGTGGAAGTGCCGAACCAGAAGAACGGGGGCATTTCGGAGGACGGCCTGAAATGGCGCATTCGCTTGCGCGACGACGTCCGCTGGCACGACGGCAAACCATTCAGCGCCGAGGACGTGAAGTTCACGCTTGAACTGATCACGAACCCCAACTTCCGGAGCTGGCGCACGGCGGGCCATGCTCTCGTGCGCGACATCACGGTGGTCTCACCCACGGAGATCTCGTGGCGAATGGAAGAGGCTTTTGCGCCGTATTTGTCCTTCCTGACCGAAACCTTCATTGTGCCCAAGCACATCCTCGAGAAAGAGGCCAATCCGAACAACGCCGCCTTCAACCAGGCGCCGGTCGGAACCGGTGCTTTCAAGTGGGAAAAGCGGGTTGCCGGCGACCATCTCGAGCTCGTGGCCAACACCGATTATTTCGGTGAAGGCCCGCATATCGAGCGGCTAGTGTTCAAATACATTCCCGATCTCACCGTCCTCTACACCCAGTTCAAGAGCGGCGACATCGATCTCGTAGGTCAACCCTACATCACGCCCGATCACTATGCGGAAGCCAAGACGCTGCCGAACCGTGTCGTGACGCTGGTCCCAAGGACCTCGTTCGAGTCCTTCTACCTGAATCTCGAGCGCCCGCAGTTCAAGGAGCTTGCGGTTCGCGAGGCGCTCTATGCGGCGATCGACAAGGAGTCGATCATCCAGGGGCTCTATTACGGGGTGCCGACCGCGACAGAGACCTTCATGCCCAGGCAGTCCTTCTTCTTCAACCCCAATCTGCCCCCGCACCAATTCGACGTGAATCGCGCGGGCAAGATTCTCGATCAAGCCGGCTGGGCTAAGGGCGCGGACGGCATTCGTGCCAAGAACGGCGTTCGCCTGTCCTTTTCCAATTCGACCACGTCGGGCGATCCGCTTCGCGAGCAGCTGCAGCAATTCCTGCAGCAGACCTTCGCGCAGCTCGGCGTCGAGATGAGAATATCGAACCTACCGGCCGCCGTGATGTGGGGCGAGTTCTGGATGCAATCGCAGTTCGATTCCGTGATCGTCGGCAGCTCGTATCTGATTGGCGCCGATCCGGATGTCACCAATCGCTTGCACTCGCGCTCGATCGGAGCGAAGGGCGGCCGCGGCTCGAACAATGCGCAGTATGCAAATCCGGAGGTCGATGCCCTCCTCGACAAAGGTGCACGCACCTTCGATCCCGAAGCGCGTCGCGCGATCTACTCTCGCGTACAGGAACTTGTGCGCCGCGACCTGCCTTTCCTGCCGCTGTACCAGAGCAACTCGGTCGAAGGTCTCAAGAAGGGGATCAATGGATTCGTCCCGAACGGCAATACTCGCACTGAGTCCTGGAACGCGCTTGCCTGGTATTGGGCGAGCTGATGTCTTGCCAGACCGACCGCTGCGGATGGCATTGCCACGCTAATGGAGGACTCAAATGTCCGCCTTCCTGCTGAATCGCCTCGTCCAGAGCATCGTGCTGCTGGTGATCGTCTCGATCATCGGTTTCACGGTTCTCAACCTCATGCCGGGCGGCCCCCTCGCGCAATTCGGGCTCGACCCCGGCATGACCCAGAAGGACGTCGAGCGGCTCGCTTCACAACTGGGCCTCGATCGCCCCCTGTGGATCCAGTATTTCGACTGGGCCTGGCGACTGGTGCAGGGCGACTGGGGACACTCTTTCCGCGACGGCTCTTCCGTGCTCGCAGTGATCGGTCGCCATCTGCTGGCGACGCTGCTGCTGATGGGCACATCCACCGCGTTGGCGATCGCGGCCGGCACGTGGATCGGAATCCGCGGTGCCACCCACCGCTATTCCCTCTTCGATTACTGCGCCACTGTCGGCGCCATGGTGGCGCTGTCCGTTCCGACTTTCTGGTTCGGCCTGATCGGCATCTACATCTTTACTCTGAAGCTCGGTTGGGTGCCCGCAGGCAACATGTACACGATCGGCGACGGCTCGGTGCTGGACTATCTGCATCACCTGATCTTGCCGAGCCTGGTGCTGTCGCTGGTTCATGTCGCGATCTGGAGCCGTTACATGCGGACGGCAACGCTCGATGCGCTCAGTCAGGATTTCGTCAAGACGGCCCGGGCCAAGGGCGTGAGCGAACGCCGCATCTTGCTGAAACACGTCATCGGCAATGCGCTGTTGCCGATGATCACGCTGGCAGGGATGCAATTGCCCAGCATTCTCACCGGCGCGCTGGTCACGGAGACCGTGTTCACCTGGCCGGGCATGGGGCGGCTGTTTCTCGACAGCCTTGGCTACAGCGACTATCCGGTCGTGATGGGGCTGTTGATCTTCTCGGCCACCCTGGTCGTGTTGGGCAATCTGATCGCAGATATCGTGATCGCCACCGTCGATCCACGCATTCGCCTGGCCTGAGCCTGCGGACTCACGCCAGATAAGAGGAGCGAGTAGATATGACCACCATCGTCGCGCACGCAGCTCCGACCCGCTGGTGGAACAGCCGTGCCGTTAACCGCTTCATGCGCCACCATCTGGCACTGCTGGGAATCGCGATGATCACGCTGCTTGTGCTGGCGTGCGCCATCGGTCCCTATGCTCTACCCTACGACTCCCTCCAGATCGATCTACGCGCCCGCTTTGCTCCGCCCCTGACAGGCAACCATTATTTCGGCACGGATCCTTTGGGGCGTGACCTCGCCGTGCGGCTCTTGATGGCCGGGCGCGTCTCGCTGGCGGTGGGATTCTCCGCGATGTTGCTATCGACGTTGATCGGTACGCTCGTCGGCGTGACGGCCGGTTATCGCGGAGGCTGGGTCGGGGCGGCACTGATGCGGATGGTGGATGGCTTCCTGGCCTATCCCTCGATCTTCCTCGTGCTGGCGCTGGCCGCAACGCTGCGGCCGAGCCCGGTCATGATCACCGTGATCATTGCCGTCACGAGCTGGATGGAGACTGCGCGAATCGTCGAGGCGGAGGTCCGCTCGCTGCGCGAGCGCGAGTTCGTCCAGGCTGCGCGCATGGTCGGGCTTAGCAGGGCGCACATCATGTTCCGCGAGATCCTGCCCAATGCCATGGGTCCCATCATCGTCGCCGCAAGTCTGGCCGTCGCGCGCGCGATCCTTCTGGAGGCCTATATCAGCTTTCTCGGCTACGGCATCCAGCCGCCGCTGCCCAGCTGGGGCAACATGCTCAATGGCGCCCAGCAATATCTGGCGAGCGCTCCCTGGCTCGCCATCATTCCCGGCGCCGCCATTACGATGGCGGTGACGAGCTTCAATTTCATCGGTGACGGTCTGCGCGATGCACTCGACGCTCGAAACGACCACATCTGAACGATTTGAACCGAGCCGCGGCTGAACCCATCAACCATACGAGAAGCAAAGCCATGCACGCGCCGAGAGTTGCCGAGAAGGCCACGCCCTATTGGTGGGAAGCCGCGCCGCTTGAGCCACCGCGCCAGCAGCCAATAGCCAAGAAGCTCGACGTGTTGATTGTGGGCGCGGGCTATGCAGGGCTCTCGGCCGGTCTGGTGCTGGCGCGCGAGGGCCGCTCGGTTGCGGCCTATGATGCCATGGACCCTGGCGAAGGAGCTTCGACGCGCAACGGCGGTATCACCAGCGGATCCATTCGGCCCGACTACGCGACGCTCACGCGCCGGTTCGGAGATGAGAAGGCGCTGGCGATCGAGGCGGAAGGCAAGGCCGCGCGCGAGTTCCTGTACGATTTCATCAGGATGGAAGGCCTCGCCTGCGACTTCCAGCCGGTGGGGCAGTTCAAGGGCGCCTTCGGCTATGAGCAATACGAGGCCATGGCGCGCACCGCGGAGAGGCTCGCAAGGAAACTTGGAATCGAAGCTTACGCAGTTCCGTATGCCGAGCAGCGCAAGTACATCGGCACCGATTTCTATCGCGGCGGGACGGTTCGGATGGACATCGGCGGGCTGCACCCGGCGAAGTTCCACGCCGAACTGCTGCGGGTCGCGCTCGCTTCTGGACTGACAGTCCACGCGCGGACGCCCGTGATCTCGATCGACAGAGATGGCTCCGATTTCCGCGTCGTCACCGCGGCCGGTCCGGTGCAGGCGCGTCAGGTACTGGTGTGTACCAACGGTTACACCGACGGCGCCGTACCCTTCCTGCGCCGCCGGCTGGTCCCGGTCCGCAGCCGGATCATTGCAACGGAAGAGCTTGCACCCGAAGTCATGGCGCGGTTGATGCCGAAACGCATGATGATCACGGAGAATCGGGAGGTCGGCTTCTATTACCGGCCTTCGCCCGATGGCAAACGAATTCTGCTCGGCGGCCGCGACAGCTCCCGCGTCGGCGATCCCATCGCTCCGAAGCTGCTTTTGCGCAAGGGCTTGGTCAATCTATTTCCGGAACTGGAGAGCGTTCGCCTCTCGCACAGCTGGTTCGGCAATGTCGCCATGAACCGCGACATGATTCCGCGCATTTTCGAAAAGGACGGCATCGTCTATGCAACCGGCTTCTGCGGCTCGGGCGTGGTCTGGGCGCCATGGGTCGGAATGCATGCCGCCCAAAAGCTCATGGGACACGAGGAGCGGGCGCGCACCGCGTTGGACTTCAGGCCTCCAGCCTTCATCCCGTTCTATCGCGGCAATCCGTGGTTCATGCCTGCGTTCATTCAGAGCTACCGGATGCGTGACCGGATCGCGATGTGGCGCGCCAGCCGCTGACGGCAGATTGGCTGCGATGCTGCATCATCTTCGAAACACTATGCCGAACTTTGCTCCAGCTTGGTTGCGTAATGCCGTCGAGCTCAAGATACGCTGCAGGCGATCCGAGGACCAACAGAAAGCCCTCATCACCATCGGCCACTGGCGATTAGTCGGGCAACTCCGAGCAAAAGACATCGAAGCATCATGACAAGCGCAGCGTACCAGGGAAATCGTGTCGAAGAAAACGTGGTCCTGGTTCCCTTCGCCAGAGAGCATCTGCACCGCGCCCTAAAGCTCTCGCAGGAGATGTCCTGGCCCTATCGGCTTGAGGATTGGGATGTCGCGCTGCAGTTGGGCCATGGCTATGTTCTCCAGCGCTTAGGTGAGGTGATCGGGACCGCGGCCTGGTGGCCGTATGGCGACACCTATGCGTCCGCCGGGATGATTATCGTGGCGAAAGCCGCCCAGGGCCGCGGCTACGGGGCGCGCCTGATGGACGCGCTCTTGGCGTCCGCGCGCCCACGGACGGTCATGCTGAATTCGACGGCGGAAGGCATCATGCTCTACCGACGCCGTGGCTTCGTGCCTTTAGGGACCATCCATCAGCATCACGGCATCCCACGAGGGTGTTTTGAGATGCCGCCGTCCGGCCTCATCAAGCCGATGGCTGTATCGGATTTTGAGGCCATCACGCGGCTCGATCAGGAAGCTACGGGTTTGGAGAGGCGGCGGATGCTGGATCGACTCCTCCAGAGCGGTGATGGCTATGTCCTGCAACGTGGCGGCACGCCGCGCGGCTACGCCATCTGTCGCCTCTTCGGCCGCGGCCATGTCATCGGCCCTGTCGTCGCCGATAGCCCGGCCGATGCCCGCGCGTTGATCGAGGCTGCGCTCGCACCGCTCGGGCGTTCCTTCGTCCGCATCGACACCTCTGCCACGTCGCAGCTCGGAGAGTGGCTCGATGGCATCGGCCTGCAGCAGGTCAGCGACGCCACGACCATGATCCTGGGGACACCGGCGCCTTCGACCGGACCAGCGCGCCTGTTCGCGTTCGCTAACCAGTCGTTTGGCTAAGGAGACATCGACGTGGGAAGCTCGGATTTGCGCGGACTGACTATCGGAAGCAGCGAGACGGCCGAAACGGTGGGCGCGCTGGCAACACCGGCCCTCCTGCTAGACAAGGACCGGCTCGATCGCAATCTCGCCCGTCTATCATCGCGTATGGAAGCGCGAGGCGTCGTGCTGCGTCCCCATATGAAAACGGCGAAATCCATCGACGTCGCGCGACGCGCTCATCGGTCGGGTCCTGGACCAATCACCGTCTCCACCTTGGCGGAGGTAGAGTATTTCGCCCAGCACGGTTTCAAGGACATCACCTATGCTGTGGGTCTGGCGCCACATACCGCCGAGCGAGCGATGCGTCTCCGGAAAGCAGGTATCGATCTCAAGGTGCTGCTCGATTCGCCTGAGCAGGCGGTGATGCTGGGCGCGGCCGGCCGCGCCGCCGGCGTGACCCCGTCCGCCTTCATCGAGATCGACTGCGACGGTCACCGCGGTGGGCTGACCGCCACCGATCCCAAGCTCGGCATGGTCGCGGTCGCCCTGGCCGAGGCCGGCGTTAAACTTGCCGGCATTCTCACCCATGCCGGCGAATCCTATAGCCTCTCCACGCCGGAGGCTCTTGAGGGCGCGGCCGAGAATGAAAGGGCCGTGGCTGTCGCCGCTGCGGCGGCGTTGCGGGCCGCGGGGCATGAATGCCCCATCGTGAGCGTCGGCTCGACGCCGACTGCCCATTTCGCGAAAGACCTGACCGGCGTCACGGAAGTGCGGGCGGGCGTCTACATGTTCTTCGATCTGGTGATGCACGGCGTCGGTGTCTGCACGACGGGCGACATCGCGATCTCGGTGCTCGCCACCGTGATCGGTACGAAGCCGGAGAAGGGCTGGATCTTGGTCGACGCAGGCTGGATGGCGTTGTCGCGCGATCGCGGCACTGCGGCGCAGGCGGTCGACCAGGGCTACGGCCTCGTTTGCGACCTGTCCGGCAAAATCTATCCTGACCTGATCGTTGCGCAGGCGAACCAGGAGCACGGCATCCTCGCCATCAGGTCCGGGTCGGCGCAGGCTTTGCCGGATCTTTCGATCGGCGCGAAAGTCAGGATCCTGCCCAATCACGCCTGCGCGACGGCCTCGCAACACGAGCTGTACAATGTCGTCTCCACCGGCAGCGACGCCATCGAAGCTCAATGGCCGCGGATGCGTGGCTGGTAGGGCTGGCCGGCCATTCCCGGCCCTGTTGTCTGCCGCTGATCAGCCCCCATTACCGCATCAAGGATCGCTTCCAATGACCTCGCACCTTCGACACCTCACGGAAGCCGGCTTTCTCGGAAAATTCTACATCGACGGAGAATGGCGGAAGCCAATCGGATCAGTCACGGCAGCAGCAACCGTCGTCAATCCGGCGACGGAGCAGCCGATCGTTGACGTCGCGCTCGGCGATGACGACGACGTGGACTGCGCCATCGCAGCCGCCAGGCGAGCCTTTGCCGGCTGGTCCACGACACCGCCTGCTGAGAGAGCGGCGCTGCTCGACCGGATTCACGCCTTGCTCCTTGAGCGGCTGGAGCTATTCGCGCAGGCGCTTACGTGCGAGATGGGAGCTGCGATCACCTACGCGCGCCGCGCTCAGGTGCCGTTGGCCGCCGAACATATCCGCCTCGCCCGCGACAATCTCGCGAATTATCGGTTCGTCGCCGCGCGCGGCAGCACCGCGATCATGCGCGAGCCAATCGGCGTCTGCGGCCTCATCACCCCCTGGAACTGGCCTCTCTACCAGATCACCGCCAAGGTGGGCCCGGCGATCGCGGCTGGCTGCACGGTGGTGTTGAAGCCGAGCGAATTGTCGCCGCTGAGCGCCTTGCTATTCGCGGAGCTGATGGACGATGCCGATTGTCCGCCCGGCGTCTTCAACCTCGTTAACGGGACAGGTCCAATCGTGGGCGCCGCTCTGGCGTCGCACCCGCAGGTCGACATGATCTCGATCACCGGCTCGACACGCGCCGGCGTTCTTGTCGCGCAAGCGGCGGCGCCCACGGTCAAGCGCGTTGCCCAGGAGCTCGGCGGCAAGTCGCCGAATATCATCTTGCCGGACGCCGATCTCAGCCGTGCTGTTCCGCTCGGCGTCGCCGGCGCCTTCCGCAATCTCGGCCAATCCTGCAGCGCGCCGATGCGCATGCTCGTGTCTCGCTCACACATGGAAGAGGTCGAGATCCTTGCAGGGGCGACCGCTTCTCAATTGGTAGTCGGCGACCCGCTTGCGGAAAACACGACTCATGGTCCGATTGCGAACCGTCCACAGTTTGAGCGAGTCCAGGCCATGATCGGTGTCGGCCTGGAAGAAGGCGCCAAGCTCGTCGTCGGCGGACCCGGGCGGCCCGGCGATCTTCAGATTGGCTTCTATGCGCGGCCGACCATCTTCTCGAACGTCCGTCCCGACATGAGGATCGCGCAGGAGGAGATATTCGGCCCGGTGCTGTCGATCATTCCCTACGACACCGTGGACGAGGCGATCGCGATCGCCAATGACACGGTCTATGGTCTCGGCGCCCACGTGCAGGGCACCGATATGGAGACGGTGCGAACCGTCGCCGGACAGATCCAGTCGGGTCAAGTCCATCTCAATTATCCTGACTGGGACCCCAATGCTCCCTTTGGCGGATACAAGCGTTCTGGCAACGGTCGCGAATACGGCATCGAGGGCATGGAGGAGTATCTTGAGACCAAGGCCATTCTCGGGTTTTTTCGATGAATGCTGGCAGCATCAGAAGCCGCTTTCAAGCACCGGCATAGAAACACCCGTGATTGCAACAGTCGACCAGCTTTCTTGCGCGTCAGCGTCAACCGAAACCTATTTTCGCGCGGCCGTCGCAGTCCTGGCCATGCGGTCCGACTCCTCCGGACCGGACATGTCGGCGGCGCTGCTGAAGCGTCACTACGGAGTGACCGGCTCGATCGCGACGTTGTCCTCCGAGATCGAGCGCACCGTTGAAGTCGACACCCCGGACGGCCGCCGGTGCATCCTGAAGACGTCGACCAGACCGGAGGCTGTCGACAGCTTCTGCTTCCAGACCTCAGCCTTGGCAGGCTTGGAGGGGGCTGTGGGCTTCGTTGCACCCGCAGTGCTGCGAACGAGCAGCGGGGAATTGATGTTTGAGGAAGAAGGCATATGCGGGTTCCTGCAAACCCGGCTCGAGGGCATTCCGCTGCACCAGGTGATGCGCACTCCCGACCTGCTATTTCGGACTGGACGCGCCCTTGCTCTGCTTGATTTAGCGCTTGCGCAAGTCAAGGTGCCTGCAGCCCACCGGCCCGTTCTTTGGCACGTCGGGTGCTGGTCGCGCCTGATGGAACTAGAGCAGTACCTGCCAAGCGGGAGCATTGCCGATTGCGTTCGCGCCGCCATGGCCGAGTATCTGGAGTTTGTCGAGCCACAAATCTCGAATGTCGTCTGGCAGGTCACTCATAACGATCCCAGTCCGTTCAATATGATTGTGACTGGCCGAGGTCTGGGCTTCATCGATTTTGGTGACGGCTGCTGGAGCCCCAGGATACAAGATCTGGCGATCGCAGCAGGCCACCTCGTATCAGATCCGACTCTTCCTCTCGGTGGCGCCGAACATCTCATTGGTGGCTATGCCTCTGTCATTGCGCTTTCGCCGCTTGAAGCAAGACTCCTCGTCGGACTGATGCGGGCGCGACAAAGCGCATTGATATTGGTCAATTACTGGCGCGCCCACCTTTTTCCAGCCGACGCCCAGTACATCAAAAAGAACGTCGCGCGTGCCGAGCACGGCCTTTCTATCCTGGAGCCTATGGATGGCGCATCGGGCGAGGCGGTAGTCATGGCGGCAGTATCGTCGTGCTTGCCGTGATGCCGCTTAGGTTTGGTCGATCGACAGGCCGTAAAATTGCGAAGTGACCCAGTATTCTTTCAGACAGGCAGCAGCACATGTCCACAGATCTCATGCCCAATCGCTACCGACCTGGCGAAGTAAACCTTCCCAGCCGCGAAACCGAGCTGATTGCTCGCCGGGACAAAGTTCTGGGCGCTTCCTATCGGCTCCAGTATCGCCGGCCCGTGCACTTCGTTCGCGGCGAAGGTATGTGGCTGTACGATCCCGACGGGCGGGCCTATCTCGACTTCTACAACAACGTGCCGTGCCTCGGCCATTGTCACCCGGAAGTAAACGCTGCAATGGCTGAGCAGGCGGGCCGAATAAGCGCCAATACGCGCTATCTCGAGCCAAAGCTTGTCGATTATGCTGAGCGGCTCGTCGGGACTTTCCCGGACGAGCTCGATCGCGTGGTGTTTACCTGCACGGGGAGTGAATCCAACGATCTGGCGCTTCGCATTGCGCGGTGTGCCAGCGGCAATGAGGGCGTGATCGTTTCCACCTACGCCTATCACGGCACGAGTGCTGCGACGGCCGCGGTTTCGCCGAACCTGGGCGACGCAGTCAAGCTCAGCCCGTTCGTGCGGATGGTGTCCCTACCCGGACCAGCGGGCATACCGGAAGCCCAGGCTGCGGATTTTTTCGAGACACAGATTCGTTCAGCCATGATGGATCTGAGCCGTCGTGGCATCGGCGTTGCGGCCATGCTCTTCGACAGTATTTTTTCCAGCGACGGCGTATGGGTGGATCCTCCTGGATTCATCGCGAGCGGAGTCGCGGCGGTGCAGGAAGCGGGTGGTCTCGTCATTTCCGACGAAGTTCAACCGGGCTTCGGACGAACCGGCGCCCGTATGTGGGGCTTTGAGCGCCACGGGATCGTTCCGGATCTTGTTACCCTCGGCAAGCCGATGGGCAACGGATTCCCGATTGGCGCTGTCGTTGGTCGCAGAGCATGGATGGACCAATTTGGTGCCACCTCTCGCTATTCGAACACATTCGCTGGAAACACAGTCGGAATAGCAACGGCGAACGCAGTGTTAACGATCCTGCAGCGCGACCAAATCCCGCAGAAGGCGCTTTCGATGAGCGAGCGCCTCCGCGCCGGACTGGAGAAGCTTGCAAAGCAACGTCATGAGGTTCGTGCGATCCGGAACGCCGGTCTCTTCTTTGGCGTCGATATAGGGCCCGAAGGAACCCCGGCGCCAAGCTGTCGTGCGATGGCTTTGGACCTGGTCAATGCAATGCGGGATGACGGCGTGCTTATCAGCACGACCGGGGCCAATGAAGATACACTTAAAGTGCGTCCTCCGCTCGTTTGCCAAGCCGAGCATATTGACCTGTTCCTGGCAGCCATGGAGCGCGCGCTCATCAATATCGCACGTTAGATCGCAGACCTCATCGGAGCGGCACCCGTTCCGGGGGCGAGCTGCGGCGCGGGCTACCAAACCCGATCACGCTTTAAACGAAATCTGCACCTGTCTTGGCAGCCACTACGCCGCCCTGCGCCGAACTGGGACTCGTTCGCGCTTGAGCAGCTTGTATCACTGAAGCGGTCAGAAACACGAACATCTTGCGAAGCCCTAGATGATTTCAGCACATTCTATCGGGCGCACCGTGCGAAGAAGGGCTGATCGGAACTGTGCTTCCGCGTTCTTGGCAGCCGAGGTTCGTTGGAACATGTCGCCCCACGTCGAGCGCATTCACAGCGATGAGCGTCTCGCGGCCGAGGCCGACGTCGTCATCGTTGGCGGCGGTATCCTCGGCTCTACGGCCGCCTATTACCTGGCGAAGCGCGGCCTCTCGGTGGCGCTCCTCGAGAAGGGCCACATCGCCTGTGAACAATCGAGCCGAAACTGGGGTTGGTGCCGTCAGCAGAACCGCGACCGGCGCGAACTGCCGCTCTCGGTGCTCTCCATGCGGCTGTGGGACGAACTCACGCGCGACATCAATCGGGACCTTGGATTTCGTCGCTGCGGTCTCGTCTACGCGACCCATGACGAGGCTGTGCTCGCGGGCTGGGAAAAGTGGCGCGAGGTCGCCAGGGAGTACGGCGTCGATACCCGTGTGCTGAGCCGGGCCGAGGTGGCCGAGCGCGTCCCCGAAGCGCGCGACAAATGGGTCGGCGGGACCTATTCGGAACGAGACGGCAAGGCCGAACCTGCGCTCGCCGCGCCGGCGATCGCTGAGGGGGCCAGAGTTCTGGGCGCCACGATCCACCAGGGATGTGCGGCGCGGGCGCTCGACTTGACCAATGGCAAGATTGCGGGCGTGCACACGGAGAAGGGCTACATCAGAACCAGCGCGGTGCTTTGCGCAGCCGGCGCCTGGTCCTCGCGCTTCCTTCGGCCGCTCGGGGTCAGTTTCCCCCAAGCGAGCATCCGGCAGACTGCGCTGCGTTCCACCCCCACAATCAATATCGGCGAGGCGGTCTCGACACCCTACTGCACGATCACGCGCCGACTGGACGGCAGCTACACACTTGCGATCAGCGGCAAGGCGAACCTCGAAATCACGCCCCAGGCTATCCGGTATAACCGGGAATTCATGCCGCAGTTCTTGCGTCGCCTGAAGAACGTCAGGCTCGGCGTCGGCCAATCGTTCGTTTCCGGGCCGGATTCACTTCCGGCGCTGCTGACCAACGACGATCGGATCTTCGAACGGAATCGCGTGCTGGATCCTCCGCCCTTGAAATGGCTGGTGAGCCAAGTGGTGGAGAGCGTCCGGAAAACCTTCCCCCAACTCGGCGAGATTAAGATCGACAGCGCCTGGGGCGGCTTCGTCGACTGCACGCCGGATGCAGTGCCCGTGGTGTCGCAGGTGGACGGGGTGAAGGGCCTTGTGCTCGCAGCGGGCTGCTCGGGCCACGGCTTCGGTCTGGGCCCCGGGCTCGGCTATCTGGCCGCAGAGCTTGTCGTCAACGACACGCCTTGCGTCGATCCCACACCATTCCGGTTGTCACGTCTGGTCGACGGCTCCAAGCTGGACATCGCCGCCATCTGAAGATCGAGCCGGAACTCAGGCCTGACGCGTACCCTGGCGTTTCCTTCCCAACTTGAGCCACTCCGAAGGAGTGGCTCTTTCTTTCTTTATGGACAAGACGATTTGGTTGATCGAGGCGGCCTCAGCCGAAGACCCACCGTTTGGGCCTGGACAAAAGCATCGCAGTTCGCCGGCCGACGGTTCATCAGGCAGACTTCCCGAACGGACCAACGATCGCGCCTGAGTTCATGATATCCGCTGGATCAAAGGCAGTCTTGATACGGCGCATCGCAGTGATGCGGCCGGCATCGCCGTACCGCTCCAGGAGATGCTTTTTGAACCGGCCGACGCCGTGCTCTGCGCTGAACGTGCCGCCGAGCGCGGCGGCCGTGTCGTAGAGTTGCAGCGACAGGCCGCTTTCGATCCGCCTGGTGAACTCCATGCGGTCGGCCTCCGGAGGAACGAGAACGTTGTAGTGCAGGTTGCCGTCGCCGACATGGCCGTACACGGAGAGCTCAAGGTCGGCGTCATACGATCGCACCTGCGAGCCTGCCAGATCCAGGAAGCGCTGAATGGACGAAAGCGGTACCGAGATGTCATGCTTGACCGATCCGTTCCGCCGCTTCTCGCCCTCCGGGATGGTCTCGCGGAGCCGCCACATCGCGGCCCGCTGCGATCCGCTCTGCGCCAGGAGCGCATCCTCGATCCATCCGGACTCGATCGCCTCAGCCAGAACGGCTTCCATCAGCTCGTCGAGGTCGAGATGGCGTGACGAAGAGGCGAACTCGACGAGGACGGCGCCTTCCGGGCCTGCTCGAAGGATGGACGGATCGGTCATTGCTTCGGTCGCGAGCGCGATCGATCGGGCTGCCATGAACTCGAATGCGGTCAGCAGGTCCGCGGATTCACGACGGATCAGAGCGAGAAGATCGGCGAGCGGCGCGCCCCGCGCCAGTTTCAGCCAGGCCGTCGCGCGGCGGGTCGGCAAGGGCGCCAGACGCATCACTGCGCCCGTGACGATGCCGAGAGTCCCCTCGCTTCCGACGAAGCACTGTTTGACGTCGTAGCCGGTATTGTTCTTCCGCAGCTTGCGCATGTCGGAGACTACCGTGCCGTCCGACAGCACCGCCTCGATTCCGAGTAGCAGATCGCGCGTCATCCCGTAACGCACGACGGATAGCCCGCCGGCATTCGTCCCGATGTTGCCGCCGATCTGGCAACTGCCTTCCGCGCCGAGGCTGAGCGGCAACAGAAGTCCGGCGGCCGCCGCGGCGTCCTGTACGTTCTTCAGGATGGCGCCGGCGTCCACAGAGATGCTCATGGAGACCGGATCGATTTCGCGAATCCTGTCCATCCGCTCGAGGCTCACGATAATCTGGCGTCCAGAGGCGTCCGGCGTCGCGCCTCCGCAGTAGCTGGTGTTGCCGCCCTGCGGAACGATTCCGATACCGTGGTGGGCCGCCAGCCGCACGATGTCGGCGACTTGCTTCGTCGTCGTCGGCTTCAGCACGGCAAACGTCGAGCCCGTGGAGAGCTGGCGTTGATCCGTCGTGTAGGTAGCCATCCGCTCCGGGTCGTCAACGAAGCCTCCGTCGCCGACAAGATCGCGAAAGGCCCGAACGTGTACTGACTGGGACATGCTCAGCTCCCGATTGGCATCGGGTCATATTTGCGCGCTTGTGCCGCATTGGCTGCCGTTCGGGGGGGCATTCGGAAGAAACCAATGCCGAATTGCTACGATTGTCGGCAGCTTGCGCCGCGGTCGAACACTTGATCGCGAAGCCTTTGGGACTTGAGAGGAGTGGTCGATGACTTCACAGGTAACCGCGCAAACTGTGGCTTCGGAGCGTGGGGTCGGAGGACGGACGTGGCGCACGGAGCTCGAGCCGATCGACGTCGGATGCGAAATGTGACGATGGGCCCTTGGTTAGATCGCAACCCGAACTGAATGTCGGCATCAGTGGTTGCGCCTCCGCGATTTGAACCTGCTTGGCTCTGCGTACGAACGGCGCCTATTGACGAACTATCGCGGGCTCAATTCGCCAGTTAGGCTGCCCTTCGATAGGAAAACAAGGCCTCCGAAATAGTGGGTTTAGCGATGTAGCGGACCTCCGCTTCCAATCGCGCGATCTTGTACGCCACACTACGATTTTCTTCGATTCCGCACTCTTGGTGCTAGACGCCTGAATCGCTCATTCAGATCGCACGGCCGTTGAAAGGCTTTCGACTCACTCCAGAGGTTCGGACCGGGCGCCCTCGTGTCGCGCTCATCCCGCGGCCTTCTTTCAACTGATGTTGACTGACACTCTCTTGCGACCGACTCAACGAGTCGCAGTGGGGTTCATTTCTGCGTCGCATGCTTGCCCGCCTTCGATGTCTTGCGGTTGTTCGACAGCCCGCTTGCGAAGCCCTGGGCCGCCACGATCAGCGCTTCGATCGCCCGCGATGATCTACTCCTGGTCGGCTTCGCCACTCCTGCAACGCTCGTTCCAGCTCCCGTTCTCTCAGGGCGGAGTTCTTTGATTCATCTCGTTCGGCCTTGACTCGCCGCGGCACGAAATTCATAGTTACCATAGTACGATTGAATTAATCGTAGTGCGATTATCGCGGCTTGACGGTCGGGCCATCGTCGGCCCTCCAGGGAGGCACATCGATGGCCTTGATCGAGGCACTCGAGCGGTTACTGGGTGATGCAGCCGTGCTGACACGCGAGGAAGACCTCGCGGGCGTGACCGAGGATTGGCGCGGCCGCTACCGGGCGCCGGCGCTTTGCGCGGTGCTGCCGTCGAACACGGAGCAGGTTGCGGCCGTCGTTCGTCTCTGCGCCGCGGGCGGCGTGCCGGTGCTGCCGCAGGGCGGCAACACCAGCCTGTGCGGCGGTGCCACGCCCTTCGAGCAGGGTGAGCGCCCCGTCATCGTCCTTCTGACTCGCATGCGGCGGATCCGCTCGCTCGATCCCGTCAACAACACGATGGTCGCCGACGCCGGCTGCGTACTCGCCTCCATCCAGGAAGCGGCGGCAGCGGCCGGGCGGCTCTATCCGGTGAGCCTCGGCGCCGAAGGGTCCTGCCAGATCGGCGGCAACATTGCCACCAATGCCGGCGGCACCGGCGTCTTGCGTTACGGCAACACCCGCGACAACGTGCTCGGTCTCGAGGTTGTGCTGCCGGACGGATCGATCTGGGACGGGCTCTATGCGCTGCGCAAGAACAACACCGGCTACGATCTCAAGCATCTCTTCATCGGCTCCGAAGGTACGCTCGGCATCATCACCGGCGCGGTGCTGAAACTGAATCCGCTGCCGACAGCGGAATCGGTCGCCTGGCTCGCTGTTGACGATCCGCAAAAGGCGCTCGACGTGCTCGGGCTGTTCCAGGCCGCCTGCAATTCGCGCCTATCGGCGTTCGAACTGATGAACGCCAAGCAGGTCCGGTTGGTGATCGAGCAGGTGCCGGGGCGGCGATGCCCAGTCGCGGACATCGACACTTGGCACGTTCTGGTCGAGCTCTCCGACACCGGCGACATCGCAGCGTTGACCGCAACGATGCAGGGTCTGCTCGAGCAGGCGCTTGAAGCCGGCATGATCCGCGACGGCGTCGTGGCGTCGAGCGAGGCGCAGCGCAAGGCAATGTGGCTGGTGCGTCACAGCGTCTCGGAAGCCAACAAGAAGGCGGGTGTCGGGCTGACGTCGGACAGCGCCGTCCCGGTTTCGGCGGTCCCCGCCTTCATCGCGCAGGCAATGCGCGCGGTGAACGACATCGTTCCGGATCTGCCCTTCGTCATCGTCGGCCATGTGGGGGACGGCAACATCCATTTGATCCCGTTCTTCACTTTTGCCGAGTGGGACTCCATGCCGGATCGCGATGCGGTCGGCGAGCGCATTCGTCATGCCGTCAACGATGTCGCAGTCTCACTCCGCGGTACGTTCAGTGCCGAACATGGGATTGGCCGCACCTTGATGCAGCAGATGTCGCGCTACAAGCCGCCGGTCGAGCTCGCGCTGATGCGCGCCGTGAAGCAGGCCTTCGATCCCAAACGCCTTTTCAATCCCGGCCAGGTTCTGCCGCCGTCACCAAGTGCCTCGCCATCAATCGCGCCATCACAGAGGGGACTGAAGACATGAGCCATCTTCCGAAGATCATCACCTCCCGCCGTCGCCTGCTGCTCGGTGCCGGAGCCGGCGCAATGGCAGTTGCCGCACCGGCGGTCTGGTCGCCCACCCGCGCCGCGGGCAAGCGCATCGTGGTGCGCGACGACGGCGGTATCTACACCAAGGCATATGGCGCGGTGTTCTACCGTCCGTTCACCGAGGCGACGGGAATCGAGGTCGTCGGCGTCCAGGCCAATGCCGAGCCGGTCGCCCAGATCAAGACCATGGTCGAGACCAAGAATTATACCTGGGACATGGCCAAGATCAGCTGGCCCGCGATCCTCCTGCTGACCACCGGCAACAAGGCCTATCTTGAAAAGCACGGCCTCGAGGCCGAGCCGGTCATCAAGTCGATCCCCGCGGAATTCATGTCGCCCTACGGCGTCGGTACCAACGTCTACACCACGGTCCTGGCCTATCGCACCGATGCCTTCAAGGGTCGCAAGGCGCCGCAGTCCTGGGCCGACTTCTGGAATGTCGCCGAATTCCCGGGCCGCCGCGCTGTGCGCAAGCACCCGTTCGACACCGTCGAAGAGGCGTTGATGGGGGCGGGCACGCCGACCGCGCAGGTCTATCCTTGCGACCTCGACAAAGCCTTCGCCTCGCTCGACAAGATCAAGTCACACGTTGCGGTGTGGTGGACCAGCGGCGCGCAGGTCGAGCAGATGCTGACCTCGGGCGAGATCGACCTGCTGCCGACCTGGGTGTCGCGTCCGCAGGCTGCGCAAGCAGCGGGCGCGCCGATCGAGATCGTCTGGAACCAGGGCATCTGGGGCGGCGACAACTGGTCGATCCTGGCCGGCACGCCAAATGCGGATGCCTGTCGCGAGTTCATCAAGTTCGCTTCCGACCCCAAGCGCCAGGCCGCGCTGACGGAATACTTCCCCGCCGGTCTCACCCAGCCGGAGGCCTTCCACTACGTCAAGCCGGAGATCGCCAAGAACTGCCCGACCTATCCCGACAACATCAAGGTCGGCCTGAAGATCGATGCGAAATACTGGCTCGACAACCAGGCGGCCGTGATCGAGCGCTTCGACAGCTGGGTCCTAAGCTGAGCCGTCCTGCCGCGGATTGGAGCCGTCCATGGTCTCGTCGAGCCTGCGCATCTCGAAGCTGTCAAAGTGCTATGGGGACTTCGTCGCCTTGGCGCCGACCAGTCTCGACGTCGGCAAGGGGGAGTTCCTCACGCTGCTCGGGCCGTCGGGGTCGGGCAAGACCACGCTGCTCAGCCTGATCGCTGGCCTCGCCCATCCCGACGAGGGGCAGATCCTGGTGGACGATGCCGATGTGACGCATAGCCCGGCCTATGAGCGCGACATCGGCGTGGTGTTCCAGAACTACGCGCTGTTTCCGCATATGACCGTGGAGGACAACATCGCCTTTCCACTGAAGATGCGGAAGGTGAACGATGCCGAAGCGCGCAAGCGGACGATGGAGGCGCTGGAGACGGTGCGCCTGCCGCAGGTCGCAAAGCGCTATCCGCGCGAGCTTTCGGGCGGCCAGCAGCAGCGCATCGCGCTGGCGCGCTGCATCGTCTATCGGCCCGCGATCATCCTGATGGACGAGCCGCTGGGCGCGCTCGACAAGAAGCTGCGCGACCAGATGCAGCTCGAGATCAAGCGCATCCATCGCGAGCTCCGCACTACCATCGTCTACGTCACCCACGATCAGGAAGAGGCGATGACGATGTCGGATCGCATCTGCCTGATGAACGCCGGTGCGATCGAGCAGCTCGGCACGCCCGAGGATCTCTATTTCCGTCCGCGTTCGGTGTTCGTCGCGGACTTCCTCGGCGAATCCAATCTGCTCGGCGCCACCGTGAGCGGTGTCGATGCGGAGGGGCTCGACATCGTGCTGGCCCATCAACACGCCGGATCGCGCGCCGTCGGCAACGGATCGCGCTTTTCCGCCGGCGAGCCGATCAAGATCATGGTGCGGCCGCAGAACCTGCACGTCGAGGCCGCAGCAAACGGAGCCGGCGGACTGACCGGCAGGCTGGTCGACGTGATGATCAGCGGCAGCCTGACTCGGCTCTATATTGCGCCCGAAACGGCCGGCCTGCCGCAGCTCGTCGCGGCCTACCCGACCCGCTCGAGCTCGGTTCCTCACGAGATCGGGCAGCTCGTTTCGCTCGGCTGGAATCCGGCGGACGCGGTCGCGATCCGCGACGGCGGAGGGCATTGAACCATGGTGTCGGCCAAGACACGCGTGCTAACGCAAGGCCAGATCTGGCGCTGGGTCGCGATGGGTGGCCCCCTTGCGCTGTTGCTCGCGTGCTTCCTGGTCTACCCCGTCGGCCAGTTGCTGCTGCTGAGCATTCATAACGACAACGGCTTCACGCTCGCGCAATATCGCCAGCTCTTCGCATCCTCGGTTTACGTCGACGTCCTCCTCATCACCCTGAAGATCTCGCTGATGACGACGCTGGTGTGCGTCATGACCGGCTATCCCATCGCCTATCTGATCTCGATCGTCGGCAAGGAGCGTAAGGCAAGGCTGCTGTTCTTCGTGCTGCTGTCGTTCTGGACGAGCTTTTTGGTGCGTGCCTTCGCCTGGGTGGTGCTGCTCGGGCGCAACGGCGTCATCAACAAGCTTCTCGCCTCGCTCGGCATGATCTCGACGCCGGCCGGCCTGCTCTACAATTTCGGCAGCGTCCTGGTCGGGATGGTGAATGCACTGCTGCCGCTCGCCGTACTGACGATGTTGTCGGTGATGGATAACATCGACCGCAACTTGCCGCGTGCGGCGGCAACGCTCGGGGCAAGGCCCGGCATGGCGTTCTGGAAGATCTATTTCCCGCTGTCGCTGCCCGGCGTCGCGGCCGCGGGCATCATGGTGTTCGTCACCGCCATCGGCTTCTTCATCGTGCCGGCGCTGCTCGGCGGTCGCCGCGAGACCATGATCACGCAGCTCATCATCGACCAGATCCAGCAGACTATGAACTGGGGCTTTGCCGGAGCGATCTCGGTGCTGCTCCTGCTCGTCGTGCTGATCGTCTTTGCCGCCTATGACCGGCTGCTCGGCCTGTCGACGATGACGGGAGCCGCCACCGCAAGGAAGGCCAAGCCGTCGCGCCTGAGCGGTCCGATCCAGAAGGCCGGCGATGCGCTGTTGACTATGCTAGGGCCGCTCTTCGACGGCATCATTCACCTGCTCTCCTCGCAGCGACGCAAGCCCAATCCTGACCAGCCGGGTCTCGGCTTGCAGGTCTTCGTCTGGCTCATGCTCCTGGTCATCAGCCTACCGACGCTCCTGATGATCCCGCTGTCCTTCGGTAGTGGTGGTCTCAACTGGCCGCCGCAAGGCTTCACGTTGCATTGGTATGAGACCGTGCTGACCTCGCCGGTCTGGGCGCAAGCGCTGCTGCGTTCGCTTATGGTCGGCGTTGGCACGGGGCTGTTTGCGATGCTGATCGGCACGCCCGCAGCCTTCCTGCTGGTGCGGAGCGAGATCCCCGCCAAGGCTGCCTGGCTCGCCTTCATCCTGTCGCCGATCGTCGTGCCGCGCATGATCATCGCGGTCGGACTGTTCTACCTGTTCGCGAGCATCGGTCTGGTTGGCAGCGCCCTCGGTCTGATCCTCGGGCATACGGTCGTCGCGGTGCCCTATGTGGTGATAACCATGATGGCGGTGCTGCGCAATTACGACACGCGGCTTGACCTTGCGGCGCAGAGCCTCGGCGCGCGGCCGGTCGCGACGCTACGATACGTTACGTTTCCGATCCTCGGCGCCGGCATGATGTCGTCGTTCCTGTTTGCCTTTGCCACCTCGTTCGACGAGCTGACGATTGCGCTGTTTGCGACCGGCGGCCTCAACGCCACGCTGCCCAAGCAGTTCTGGGACGAGGTGACGCTTCAGGTCTCGCCCGTGATCGCTGCCGTCTCCACCTGCCTGTTCGTCTTCATGGGGCTCTTGATCTTCTTCGCGGAGCGCCTGCGCCGGCGCGCCGCAGCGAGCTAGGCCTTCAACGCCATCAAAACTGAGGTTTCTCTTCCATGCTCACTGCATCTCGTCTCCGCGGCCTGTTCCCCGCGATTCCGACCCCGGTGAAGGCCGACGACACCATCGATGCCGCCGCGGTCTCGGCGTTGTTCGCCTGGCTGATCAAGCAAGGTATCGACGGCGTCGTGCCGCTGGGCGGCACTGGCGAATATGGCGCGCTGGCGCGTGCCGAGCGCATCAAGATGGCGGGGCTATCGGTAAAAGCGATGGCGGGCAGGGGGCCGGTGATCGCGGGCGTGCTCGACACCGGCTTTCACGATGCCCTGCAGGCGGGGCGTGAATTCGCCACTGAGGGCGTGGACGGTTTGCTCGTCCTGACCCCATACTACACCAATCCGACTCAGGCCGGCATCCGCGACTATTTTCTACGCTATGCCGATGCCTCGCCGGTGCCCATCCTGATCTACGAGATCCCCTACCGAACCCGGATCGCGATCGAGCCCAAGGTCCTCCATGAGCTCTCAAGGCATCCCAACATCATTGGTATGAAGGCCTGCAATCTCGACATGTATCACTTCCTCCAGGTGGTTGCTGACGTTGACGATAGCTTTGCGGTGCTGAGCGGCGAAGACAGCCTGTTTCCGCTGCACCTCGCAGCCGGCGCGAAGGGCGGCATTATCGTCACGGCGTGCCTTCTGCCGCGCGCCTGGCGCCAGATCTATGAGACGGCGATTGCGGGCCGCACGGCGGAGGCACTGAGCCTGCATCGCCGGTTGATCCCGCTCATGAACATGGCGTTCGCGGAGACCAATCCGGGGCCGATGAAGGCGGTCATGGACATGATCGGCATCGACGCGCCACGCATGCTGGCACCACTGCTGCAACCGGCGCCGGCGCTGGTGTCCGCCCTGCGCGCCGAGTTCGGCAAGCAGTTGGCGGTTTCCGAGAACGTTGGATGATGGAGGCACGGCAACATGGCGCGTAGTGGCCAGGGTGGTCCACGGAAAACCGGCAAAGCCAAAAGCCCGCCGAAAGCTCGTGCGGGGACGGGCTCTGAAAAAAGGGTGGCCAAGAGCACGACGCCGGCACGCTCGTCCCTGTTCGTTGGCTCGACCGAAAAGGCATTCCAGGTCCTGCACGCCTTCGATGGGCCGCGCCGCTTCATGACGCTTGCCGATATCGCCCGCGCGGCTAATCTCGATCGCAGTGCCACCCAACGCCTGGTCTATACGCTGGAATCGCTCGGCTACCTCAGGCGGATCGAAGGTACACGCAACTACGGTCTGACCGCGAAGGTGCTGCAGTTCTCGCACAGCTATCTCAAGGCCCACGAGCTCATCGACAAGGCCTCGCCGTATCTTCTGGATATGAGTCGAAATCTCGGCGAGACCTGCAACCTGCATGAGCTCGATGGCCATGAGGTGGTGTTCGTCGCTCGCTTTCCCGGCCGGCATCTCATTCATATCGACTTCGTGATCGGCAGCCGGCTGCCGGCCTACTTCACGGCGTCCGGTATCGCCATCCTGGCAGCCTTGCCAGAGAATGAGCGGCAGGACCTGCTGAAGCGGACACGGCTCGAGCCGCTCACGCCGTACACGATCACCGATCCCGACAAGCTGCGCGAGCAGGTGCACCTCGCGGCCGCCCGCGGCTATTCGATCCAGATCAACCAGAGCGTCATGGGGGATATTTCCGTCGCGGCGCCGGTCATCGACGAGCACGGACGAGCAGTTGCCGCGGTCAACATTTCCGTCCCTACGACGCGTTGGACCACCGAGCGTGTCGAGGCCGAGCTGGTGCAGCACGTTCACGTCGCCGCGACTTCGATCTCGAAATCCAAGTTCAAACGCCACGCGGCTTGAAGATGCCGATGCTCCTCAATGCAAGCGATTATCGTCAACGCGCTCGGCAAGTCCTTCCGCGCGGGCTGTTCGAATATATCGATCGGGGCACGGAGGACGAGACGGCGCTGCGGCGCCTGCGCAGCTCGCTCGACGCTATCACCTTGATGCCCGCAGTGCTGACAGGGCATGACAGGCGCGATTTCGAGACGATGCTATTCGGTCGAAAGCTGGCAGCGCCCCTCGCGGTGGCGCCAACGGCGCTTGCCGGTCTCGTCGCCCATGATGGCGAGACCAAACTCGCACGCGCAGCCTCGCGGGTAGGGATTCCCGTCTGTATCTCGACGCAGTCGGTAACCACGGTGGAGACGATCCGGCGCGGCGCGCCGGACGCGCTGCTCTGGTTCCAGCTCTATGTCTGGCGCGATCGCGCGCTGACCGAGCGTCTTCTGGAACGGGCGACTGCCTGTGGCTGCGAGAACCTGCTCGTGACTGTCGACACGCCGGTCTCGCCGAACCGGGAATATAATCAGCGCAGCGGTTTCGGTATCCCATTCACTCCGCGGCTGCGCAGCATGATCGACATGGCACTGCATCCGACGTGGCTGTTCGGGGTCCTTGCGCGCTATCTCGTCACCGAGGGTATACCGAACTACGCTCACTATCCGCACACATTTCGCACCGCCGTGACCCGCGCCGATATCTGCGAGGCGGTCCGGCTCGAGCCGCGGCTGAGCTGGGACGACATGCGCTGGCTGCGCGAGATCTGGCCAGGCAGGCTCACCATCAAGGGTGTGCTCACGGCTAAGGATGCCGAACAGGCAGCCGAGATCGGCGCGGATGCGATCGTGGTCTCCGCCCATGGCGGACGGAATCTCGATTGCCTGCCGGCGCCGGCGGACTGCATTCCAGCGATTGCGGGAGCGGTCAAGGGGCGTCTAACCATTCTGGCGGACAGTGGCGTCCGCCGCGGCACGGATGTCCTGAAATATCTGGCCTTGGGTGCAGAGGCAGTTCTTCTCGGCCGCTTGCCGCTATGGGGTCTTGCCGCGGGAGGAGAGACGGGCGCCGAAGCCGCCCTGCGCATGATCTTGCGCGAGATGGATACCGCGATGGCCTTTCTCGGAGCGGATCGCGCTCCGGACTTGCGTCCATGCGCGCAAACGAACAATTGAATTTAGACGCCAGTACTTGGAAAACCGCCATGTCCACCAGATCAGCATCGCCTAAGTCCTTCAGCAGCGCCGGCCTTGCCGGCGAAGTCGACGGACTCCTCACAAGCCTCGGGGTTCGCCGTCCCGACTATACGGAAGGCACGCTGGTCGTTCGCACGCCGATCACCGGCGGAATGATCGGGCGGGTCACCGAGATCGGCGCCGCCGAGGCCGCTTCCGTGATCGAGAGGACCCACGCGGCTTTCCTGGTGTGGCGCCTCGTGCCGCCCCCCAGGCGCGGAGAGCTGGTGCGGCTGTTCGGCGAGGAACTGCGCGCCAACAAGGAGGCTCTCGGCCGGCTGGTCTCGATCGAGGTCGGCAAGATCGCTTCCGAGGGCCTCGGCGAGGTCCAGGAAATGATCGACATCTGCGATTTCGCGATCGGGCTGTCACGCCAGCTCTACGGCCTGACGATCGCGACCGAGCGTGGCGAGCATCGCATGATGGAGAGCTAGCATCCGCTCGGCGTCACCGGCATCATCTCGGCTTTCAACTTTCCCGTCGCCGTCTGGGCCTGGAACGCTGCGCTGGCCTTGGTGTGCGGCAACAGCCTGGTCTGGAAGCCGTCGGAGAAGACGCCGCTAACCGCGCTTGCAACGCACGCTCTGTTCGAGCGCGCGCTCAAGCGCTTCAACGAAGCCGGCGGCGGCGCGCCGCAGGGGATTGCAGCGGTGCTCTTCGGCGGCCGCGAGATTGGGGAGGCGCTCGTTGACCATTCGAAGGTCCCCCTGGTGTCGGCGACCGGCTCGACGGCAATGGGTCGCGCGGTCGGTCCGCGGCTCGCCAAACGGTTCGCCCGCGCGCTGCTAGAGCTCGGCGGAAATAACGCGGCGATCGTCGCGCCGACCGCCGACCTCGATTTGACGCTGCGAGGCGTTGCCTTTGCCGCAATGGGGACCGCCGGGCAGCGCTGCACGACGCTGCGCCGCCTGTTTGTGCACGAGAGCGTGTATGAGAGCTTCGTGCCGCGTCTGAAGCAGGCCTATGCATCCGTGACGATTGGCTCGCCGCTGGAGAGCGGCACGCTGGTGGGGCCCTTGATCGATGCAGGGGCCTATCGCGCGATGCAGAGCGCACTCGAAGCTGCAAGGGCAGCTGATGGAAAGGTCTATGGAGGCGAACGGGTCGTTGTCGAGGGCGCGCCCGACGCTCACTATGTCCGCCCTGCTTTGGTTGAGATGGCAGCGCAGACGGGGCACGTCGAGCACGAGACCTTCGCGCCGATCCTCTACGTGATGAAGTATCGCGATTTCGATTCCGTGCTCGCGTTGCACAACGCCGTCCCGCAGGGGCTGTCGTCGTCGATCTTCACCAACGACCTGCGCGAAGCTGAAACGTTCCTGTCGGCGCGCGGCTCCGATTGCGGGATCGCAAACGTCAATGTCGGCCCGTCCGGCGCGGAGATCGGCGGCGCATTCGGCGGCGAGAAGGAGACCGGCGGGGGGCGTGAATCCGGATCCGATGCTTGGAAAGCCTATATGCGGCGCGCGACCAACACCATCAATTACGGTCGCACGCTCCCGCTGGCTCAAGGCGTCGAGTTCGACGTGATGTGACGAGCTTCGGTCCGGGAAATTTTGCTCGATGGGTAGATCTTGGCGTGAGGGATTTCCAAGAAGCACTCTTGGCGAGTTATGCTGCAGAGCGATAGCAAACAGGTGTTTAGCAGTGGTCCGCGCCGCTTCCCGAACAGATCACCGGATGAGAATGGCTGACGTAGCGATGTGCTAACGGCCTCTCACGTGAGCAGGTCGGTGCCGTTCGAATACCCATCCCTTGCAGGGAGAGACGCTTCCACATTTGGAAACGCCTGCTAGAGCGTTAGCCGATCAGGTTGCAAGTATCCCGCGGCAGTGAAGTAGTTTGAGGATTCTGCGGGCGTGTAAGTGTCGATGATGCGCCCGACGGCATCC
>NZ_JADPKD010000061.1:0-2773 GCF_023073735.1 Bradyrhizobium sp. 160 | reverse complement strand
GGGCGAGATCGAGATCGCGCTGGCGCAGATCTGGGCCGAGCTTCTGGGCCTGGAACGTGTCGGCCGGCACGACAACTTCTTCGAGCTGGGCGGGCACTCGCTCTTGGCCGTGCGGTTGTTGAGCCGGGTCTCGCAAGCTGTTGGCCTCGCCCTGCCGCTAACGGCACTGTTTGCCAAACCGGTGCTGTCCGATCTGGCCGAGAGCATCGTGGATGAGTTGAGCCGCTCCGGTCCACAAGAGCTGCCGGCCATTGTCGCTGTGTCGCGCGAAGAGCCGCTTGCGCTGTCCTTTGCGCAGGAGCGGTTGTGGTTTTTGGCGCAGCTGGATGAGGGCGGCAGGAGCTATCAAATGCTGCTGGCATGGCGGTTGCGGGGTGAGCTCGACCGCACCGCATGGCAGCGCAGCCTCGACCGGTTGTTGGCGCGTCATGAGGCGCTGCGGAGTGTCTTTGTCGCGCCGGAGGGCAAGCCCTGGGTTGAAGTTCTGCCGCCGGGTGCGGGGCTGCCAGTGGTGGAGCGCGATCTTCGCGACAGGCCGGAAGCCGAGGCGGCGCGGTTGGATCTGTGCTATGAAGAGGCACGCACGCCCTTCGATCTTGCGCGCGGCCCGCTGATCCGGGCGTGTCTGATCCGGATGTCGGATGATGAGCACGTCTTCCTGCTGACCCAGCATCACATTGTCTCCGACGGTTGGTCGATCGGCGTATTGGCGCGTGAGCTCAGTCACCTGTACCGCGCGTTTGTGGCTGGACAAGAGGACCCGCTGCCGCCGCTTGCGATCCAGTATCCGGACTATGCCGCCTGGCAACGGCAGTGGCTGTCGGGCGAGCGGCTCTCGATCCAGGCGGAGTATTGGCGCAGCAACCTGTCGGGCGCACCGGCCCGTCTGGCGCTGCCGACGGATCGGCTGAGGCCCGCCGAGCAGTCGTTTGCCGGAGCCACGGTGCCTGTCGTCATCGATGCGGATCTGACGCGGGGCTTAAGGCGGCTGAGCCAACAGCATGGCACGACGTTGTTCATGACGGTGCTGGCTGGGTGGGCTGCGGTGCTGTCGCGTCTGTCGGGGCAGGACGACATTGTGATCGGTGTGCCGAGCGCCAATCGAGGCCGGCGCGAGATCGAAGAGTTGATCGGCTTCTTCGTGAACAGCTTGGCGCTTCGCCTCGACCTGTCGGGCGAGCCGAGCGTGGCAGAGCTGTTGGAGCGAACGCGGCGCACGGCCTTGGCGGCGCAGGAGCATCAGGACCTGCCGTTTGAGCAGGTGGTGGAGATCGTGCAACCGCCGCGGCGTCTTGATCACACGCCGTTGTTCCAGGTGATGTTGGCCTGGCAGAACAACGCCGCTCAATCCTTCGATCTTCCCGGGTTGAGTGTGGAGGCTGTGGGGGATGGGTACGATCAGGTCAAGTTCGATCTGGAGCTGAGCTTGGGCGAGCATGGCGAGGTCATCGCCGGCACGCTGGGGTATGCGGCGGCGCTGTTCGATCACACGACGATCGAACGGCAGCGTGGCTATCTGTTGGCGCTGCTGCGGGCGATGGTGGCCGATGCAGGGCAAGCGGTCGGGCGGATTGAGCTGCTGGCGGCCGACGAGCGCGCATATCTATTGGAGGAGCTGAACCGGACGGCGGTGCCGTATCCCGAGCAGCAGTGCATCCATGAGCTGTTCGAGGCACAGGTCGCCAAGGCGCCGGACGCGGTGGCGGTGGTCCATGAGGACGAGCGCTTGAGCTATGGCGAGCTCAATGCACGGGCGAACCGGCTGGCGCATCATCTGATCGGGCTCGGGGTGAAGCCGGACCAGCCTGTGGCGATCTGCCTTGAGCGCGGCGTGGCGATGGTGGTGGGGCTGCTTGCAATCCTCAAGGCGGGTGGCGCCTATCTGCCGTTGGATCCGGCCTATCCGTGCGCACGGCTCAAGCAGGTTCTTGAGGATGCGCAGCCGCAACTGTTGCTGGCCGATGCTGCGGGACGATCCGCACTGGGCGCCGATGCGCTGGCCGATCTGACGGTGGTCGATCTCGAGACGGCGACATCGGCCTGGGCGAAGCTGCCGGCCTCGGATCCCGACCCGCGCGCGCTTGGCCTGACCTCGCGCCATCTCGCCTATGTGATCTACACCTCGGGATCTACCGGCACCCCAAAGGGAGTCATGATCGAGCATCGGGGCCTCGTCAACCTGGGGCTGGCTCAGATCGGGCTTTTTGGCGTTTGTTCAAACAGCCGAGTAGTGCAGTTCGCCTCCTTTGGTTTTGATGCGAGCGCTTGGGAAATTCTTATGGCGTTTGGTGCTGGAGCCGCATTGCATTTGCCTGCGGATGAGCTCCGTCAAGCGAGTAACAAGCTATCAGATTATCTGCGAAGCGAAGCCATAACACACGCGACGTTGCCTCCAGCCTTGTTCCAAGGAGACCGCAATCTGGAATATTTGGCGTCGCAATCTCTCATTCTTGCTGGAGAGCTGCCAAAGTCTGAACTCATTCGAAGGTTGCCTGCAACATCTATTGTCAACGCCTATGGACCTACCGAAACAACGGTCTGTGCGACGACCTGGAGTTACCCCTCTGATTTTGATGGGTCAGTTGTCCCGATCGGCCGTCCGATTGCGAACACGCGTGTGTATCTGCTCGATGGCCATGGCGCGCCCGTTCCGTTGGGAGCGGTGGGAGAGCTCTACATTGGCGGGGCGGGGGTCGCGCGTGGCTATCTGAACCGGCCCGAACTGACGGCGGAGAGGTTCTTGGCCGATCCGTTCAGTGGTGAGGTCGGCGCA
>NZ_JADPKD010000053.1:0-2810 GCF_023073735.1 Bradyrhizobium sp. 160 | reverse complement strand
GTATCCATTCGGCGTAGGCCGCAGGGTTACCGCCTGAGCAGTCCAGGGTTGTCTTTATAGAACCTGATCAGCTCGATGAGGTTTTCGATTCCAAAGTCGGTGAACGCCTGGATGCCGTGTTCTCCGACGCCATAGACCCAGATGACGCCGTCCTCGATCTCCATTTCGTTGGCGATGTCCCACAGCCAATCTTCGTCTTCGCCGAGGTCTTTCGCGACCTGGGTGATGGTGGTGACGTGATGGACCTTGTTGACGTGCGTGGTCATGCCGCTCGAGCGGAGAGTGCTGATGCTGGCGTCCAATTCCAGGGCAGAAGTTCGTCCAGCCGATGAGCCGGATGGGCGGCAATGCGGGCGAGGATGTCGGCGAGCCAGGCCTGCGGGTCGATGCCGTTCATTTTCGCCGTGACGATGAGGCTGTACATGGCTGCGGCGCGCCGCCCTCCGCGATCAGATCCGCAGAACAGCCAGGACTTCCGTCCAAGAGCGATGCCTCGCAAGCCCCGTTCGGCGGCATTGTTGGAGAGACACACGCGTCCATCTTCCAGGAACAGCGTGAAGCTCGTCCATCGCTTCAGGATATAGTTGAACGCCTTGGCCAGGTCGTGCCCACGGGAGAGCTTAGCGAGCTGTTCCCGCATGTAGACCTGAAGATCATCGACCAAGGGACGGCTCAGCGTCTGCCGCACCTGAACACGCTCCTCCGCACTCCTGCCATTGATGGAGCGTTCGATCTCGAACAGCGCATCGATCCGGCGCACGACCTCGACCGCGATGGGCGAGAGCGGGATCTCCTTTTTGCCAGCAGCCTTGCGCCGCGCATTCTCTTCGATGTCGGCCATGGCGAAGAACGGACGCCTTCCATGCGACCAGCAGGCAGCCTCTCGGATCGGTCCGGGCTGGCGTCCCACCAGATAGAGTTGGTTGTACCCATCATAGGCGTCGGCCTGCAGGATGCCGGCATATCGGGCCAGATGCCCCTGGGGATGCTCGCCCTTACGGTCGCGCGAGTAGTAGAACATCGCCGCTGGCGGGCCGGCTCCACCAAATGGCTTGTCGTCCCGCACGTAGATCCAGCACCGCCCCGTATCGGTCTTACCCTTAGCCAGCACCGGCACGGTCGTATCGTCGGCATGAAGGCGCTCGGCCGCCATGACATGGGCCTCAAGGCGGCGCAGCAACGGATCTAGCGAGGCACAGACCGCCCCAACGGCATCCGCCATGGTCGACAGTGCGATCGGCACGCCTTCCAGAGCGTAGCGCTCGGACTGGCGGTTCAACGGCTGATGTTGGCCGAACTTCTCGAACATGATCATGGCCAGGAGGCTTGGGCCAGCCCATCCCCGGGCGACGGCATGGAACGGGGCCGGCGCCTGGCTGATCTTCTCGCAGTCGCGGCAGGAGAACTTCTCCCGAACCGTCTCGATCACCTTCCACTGGCGCGGCACCACTTCCAGCGTGCGGGTCACATCCTCGCCGAGCTTGCGAAGGCGATTGCTGCCGCAGCATTCACAAGCCGTAGGCCCATCGATCACCACCCGTTCCCGCGGCAGATGCTCAGGGAAGGTCTGGCGCTCGGCACGCTGGCGCGTAAATCCACGCACCGTCGTCGTCATCGCCACGGCCCGTTCCGCCGCAAGCTCGTCCTCGGTGGCGTCGGCCTCCAGCTCTTCGAACGTCAGCGCCAACTGCTCGATCAGCCGCGCTGAACGCTCTGACCGTTGCCCATAGATCTGATGTTTTAGCCTGGCGATCTGCAGCTTCTGCCGGGCAATCAGCGCTTCGTCTTGCGACGCTTTCGCGCGGGCGACCGCGAGTTCAGCGGCGACCTCCAAACCCTTCGCGCGCTCGACTGCCAGCGCCTCTTTCAGGGCGGCAACGTCATCCGGAACAGCGTCGCGATCAGCATCCATGCGACGCAGTGAATCACAAGTCGGACGCGTTGGGACTCCTCAAAATGCCGGCAACCTCAGATTTTCCTAGATCAGCCCGCGCTCTGCGGTCGCCAGCTCAGTTGCGGATTCCTCCAGTCAATTCCTTCCAGCATATAAGCCATCTGCGCCGCGGAGATCGACACCGCGCCGGCCGAGGCCGACGGCCAGATGAACTTGCCGCGATCCAGACGCTTGGCATAGAGCGACATGCCTAACCCGTCATGCCAAAGGATCTTGACCAGATCGCCGCGGCGGCCCCGGAAGATGTAGAGATCGCCAGCGTGCGGATCGCGCCTCAGGCTCTCCTGAACTGTAAGAGCCAGGCTTCGCATGCCGCGACGCATGTCGGTGTGGCCAGTGGCGATCCAAACCCTGACGCCGCTCGGAATCGGGATCATCGTCGCCGCAGCAGCTCAAGAACTCGCTGCAGCGCCTCAACGTCTACGTCACGGTCAACGCGAACGCGACAGCCGCCGCCAAGCTCGATCTCGATGATTCCAGCCCTTGCACGCTGCGCAGGCGGGGAAGATGCCGGTTGTGGCGCGTCGCTCGAGATCGGAGCCGCCACCGGCGTGATCTCGACGGGAACGAGAGCTGGCACGGAATCTCCGCCCAGTCGCCCCTGGCGCGCTTGTCGACGCCAGGTGAACAGCAGGCTGTGAGCCACCCCGTGCCGGCGTGCGACGCCGCAGACCGTCTCGCCGGCCTGCAAGGTCTCTTCGACAAGGCGAACCTTCTCGTCGTAACTCCATCGTCGCCGACGCTCGGCGCCCAACACATTCACCTGCATTCGCACCGTGACCTTAAAGCTAGACTTAAGGTCAAATCCTCGGGCCGCCTCTCAAACTAAACAAGGCGGCCGACGCCGGAGGGATAC
>NZ_JADPKD010000074.1:0-3024 GCF_023073735.1 Bradyrhizobium sp. 160 | reverse complement strand
GCCAGCTCCGACGAGACGAGCGCTACCAGCAAAACCCGCCGCGCGAAGGGGTCAAAATTGGACGCCGATGAGGGGTCAAAGTTGGAAGCCGATTGACACACTGGCCTCAAGCTTGGACTTCAACTCCTGGATTTCTGCGTCCTTGGCGGCCGTGGTCTTCAGCATATCGCTGCTGATTTTTGCCTTGGCCAATTCCACAGCGTTCTGCTTTTCGCGCTCGGCCAATTCCAGCCGTTCGTGCAGCTGCTTTTCAAAGTCTCCATCACGGACCTGCTTCAGAATCTCGGCATAGCCGGATTCGTCGATCTTGAAGGCCTTGTCACAGTGAGGACAGATGATCTCGTGCATTTTTCCTGCCCGAGGGATTGGGCAACTGGTGTTGTCTGGAAAGCTTCAGATGACCCTCGCCCGAAATGGCTCGCCGGATGGGTTCGCCCGCCAACGAGAACAAAATTAGAACAAGCCAGTTTGGCTGGTCAAGCGGGTGCGCAACGCTTCCGGGCTATTTCAGCCGAAAATCCCCAGATTTTCCAAGGTGGTGAGGTTAGACGGCAGAGGCGCGCAAGCGAAATCTGCCCAAACGGAAAGTCCGACCCCGAGCGAAGTTTCTCAGTCGCGGCGCGCGCTACGGTTGCTTGAGCGCAAGTGTCCTTTTGGATGCCCTTGCCGGCGCGCGCTGTGGGCCTATTCACCCGACCGTACCGGCCGGCAGGTGCAGAGATCCAAGGAGAGCGCTAGGATCGGCTCACGGCAAAGTCTTCCGATGGATCGCGCATGCAGCCGCTTGGACCCGAACAGCAGTTTGTGCTGACAGAGCTCTGGACGCTCGCGTGGGCGGCGTCGGTGCAACGGGCCAACTTGTATGCACCAGGTTCAAAACAGACCAGGCAACTGCGCGAGAAGCTCCAGGAATTCATTACAACCCAGCTGCTTCCGCATTACGTAAGACCCTGCACGGAGCGGCAGCACTATCTTAACCTTGCGCAGCTGGTGGAATTCGGCACGGAAGCTCTCCCGGGCTCCCTGCGAGACGGACGCTACAGATACGGCGTCGCCCAAAAACTGCTCAATCTCGGCTCAAGTACCGCTGGTGCCTCGGCCAGATTTCCGAGCCGCCACATTGCCCGATCGACAGGATAATCATTGGCAAGGCCCATCTTCGGGGGCAGGTAAATTGGACCGAGATCGCTGACGAAAAACAGTACCGCGAGGTTATCGACGCGGTAAGGCGCAAGGCCGAGCCGGACACCATCGCCCGCTGGGAGCTGCTGAACTACCGGCGCCGATAGGGTGTGGACGACCAGAATATGAAGGCTAGCGCCACCTCCGTTGCTGAAAGCGTTGCTTCGAGGTTCTGTCGTCGTCCCGTTCTTCAACCTCTTCGACCTCAAGCCAGGGCATCAGGAGCGCGTAACCGTCCTGCTGTGGGTACATTTGTTCAAAAAGCTCTGCACGCTGGCCTGGCTTCAGGTCTACCCATTGCTCCGGGCTGATCGCCGAAAGTTCGCTTGCGACCCGCTGGCGCTGGTCCTTGGCTCGGAAGATCGATGTCCTTGGGACGGGCTTGCCGTACGCGACCGATATCCATGGGAACGTAGGCCGCTTGTGCGCGCGCTTAACGATGCCGTCCTTGATCACCACGATCGCGATTTCTTCGGGATGATACCTGGCGTAAGCACGCGCGGCTGCTTCTTTGCTCACATTGAAATGCTGCGCGATCATGGGGACGTGTTCGAGCGGAGGGTCGCCTTTGGGAATGAACTTCCGCAGCACGGGTGGCGGAATCAGGATGAGCCCCGAAAACTCGTTGCTTCTGCTTCCATGCGCGCATAGCGGTCCGCCTGGTCCAGCGACCAATTAGTCATGTCGGCGCGTGAGCATAGGAATTTGCCGGCTTCGACGGGTTTATGGGTAGCAATCAGGAAATGCCCTAGCTCATGGCCGATGGTGAACCGGCGCGCCCCCCGGCGCCGCTTGGTTGACCAGGATGATGCCGGTCGAGCGATCTTCATCCGTCAGAAGCCCGCCTTCGAAGCCGATCGTGGTCAACGAAGCGATCTTCCCGACGTCCAGCTGATGGGAGAGTTCCTCGATCGGCACGGGGATCGGTAAGTCTTTTTCCACGGACAGAATCTTGGTGGCGAGGCAGGCCGTGGGTGCACAAATATAAGCTCGACCGCGCTGAAGACCTCCATGCCAGAGGGTTTGTGTAGCTAGGACACCGGCGGGCAACTAGCCGTCTCGCTAGCCCGCCCAGCGGACTGACAGCCAACGCACCCGCGCCGCGAAGCGGCACGCAAGGCGATACGCGCCGCCCCCCGGGGCGGCTGGAGATGCGCCGGCCTTAGATTGACAAGTTAGGCGTGTACACACCCATCTACTTGAGCGACACATAGCCCTCAAGGAGCCGGGATGGCTTTGATGTATGCGCTATATTCCTGTCGCGGCGGGAGAGTGCGGTACGTCGGAATGACGATCGGCACCACTGACCGGCGTTTCTACCAGCACCGCCCGGGGCTACGACGGCATAGGCGTCGTACGAAGCTGGATGCACGACGAATGGCGGGACGGCTTCCCGGTTCGCATCGCATTGCTGGAGCGGTGTGAATACAACGTCGTCGACGAACGCGGAACTCACTGGATCAACCTGTTCGACAATCTCTTGAACGAACGAAAATACTACCGGCCAAACCTGCCGGAGTCTTACAGAGCGAGGACGCCCGAAATCCCCAGCATCAATCATACGTGCGGAATCATATTTTCAACTTCGAGGGCAGACATGGTGTCCACTATCGGCACAGCATTGATATGCATTTTGTCCTCGTGCCGGATCGGCGCGAAGGCCTTCCCTTTGATTGGCGTCGAGCTTCCCGGAGGTAGCCGGCCGATGTGGTTTTCTGATCTGGCCCGGGCGCTCAACGCACGGTATCCCTCCGGCGTCGGCCGCCTTGTTTAGTTTGAGAGGCGGCCCGAGGATTTGACCTTAAGTCTAGCTTTAAGGTCACGGTGCGAATGCAGGTGAAT
>NZ_JADPKD010000072.1:1484-3290 GCF_023073735.1 Bradyrhizobium sp. 160 | reverse complement strand
GTCGAGGTTGACGGGGTTGTCTTCCTTGCCGTCCTCGGGCAGGCGCAGCACCTCGCCGATCTGGTCGATGAGCAGGCCGTAGGATTCGCCGCGCAGGTCGACGCCGACCGCCATCGGCACCTTTCCGTCTTCGGCCTTGGGCAGGCCGAGGCGGGCGCGCATGTCGACCACGGTGACGATGCGGCCGCGCAGGTTCAGCACGCCCGCGATCTCGCGCGAGGACAGCGGCACGCGGGTGACGCGCTCGGGCATGAACACGTCCTGGACGCGGGAGATCGGCAGGCCGAACAGCTGGCCGCCGATCATCGCGGTGACGTATTCGACCATGGCGCCTTCGCTGGACTGGGTCTTGCTCATCGCTGGTCTCCTGATCCTGTATTAGGCCGCCGCTGCCCGGCTCAGCTCGGAGGCGCCGGCGGCGCCCGCGGTCTGCTCCTTCAGCGCCGCGATCAGGCCGGGACGGTCGAACTTGGCGACATAGTCGTGGAAGCCGGCCTGCCGGCCGCGCTCGATCGCCGCCGGCGACACCAGCGCGGACAGGCCGATGATCGGCATCGCGGCGAGATTGCTGTCGGAGCGGATCACTTCGGCGAACTCGAACCCGTTCATGTCGGGCATCTCGATGTCGGTCAGGACCACGTCAAAGCTCTGGGCGCGCAGCGCGGCCAGGCCCTCCTGCGCGGTGGGTGCGGTGCGGACGCGGTAACCGGCGGCTTTGAGCACCGGCGCCAGCATGTTGCGGAAGAACGCGGAATCGTCGACCAGCAGCACCGACTGCGAATGCAGCGAGGCCTTCATCTCCTTGCGGGTGAACCAGTCGGCGAACGCCATCGGCAGGAAGTGGCCGACGTCGATCACCTCGGTGGCCTGGCCCTTGATCACGGCCGAGCCCAGAATGCCCGAGGAGGAGCCGCCGACCTCGATGTTGAGCCGTTCCTCGACGATGTCGATGATCTCGTCGACGACGAGGCCCATGGCGCGGCCGTCGTCGGCGAACACCAGGATCGGCTGGGCACCCTGGCTCGCAACGGTGACGCCCTCCATGGCGACCAGCGGCATCAGCTGCTCGCGGTACTGCACCATGTAGCGGCCGTTGCTGAACTCGATCTTGTCGGCGGGCAGCTCCTCGAGGCGGGTGACGAGCCCGAGCGGGACCGCCTTGGGCTGGGCCGAGCCGGCGCGGAACACCAAGAGCGAGGTGGTCTGCTCGCCCGCGCCGATGTGATGCGCGCCGTTCTCGTCGGCCATGTCATGGGCCGAGGCGCCGGCGGCGCCGAGCGCCTTGGCGATGCCGTTGGGATCGATGATCATGATGACGGCGCCATCGCCCAAAATGGTGTTGCCCGAGAACATGTCGATGTGACGCAGTTTTGTCGACATCGGCTTCACCACGATCTCTTCGGTGTGGAACACGCCGTCGACGACGATGCCGAAGGTCTGGCTGCCGACTTGCGTGACCACGATAAAACCGTTCTCGGGATCGGAAGCGGCGCCGTCGTCGATCTTCAAGAGCTTCTTCAGATGGATCAGCGGCAACAGCTTGTTGCGCAGGCGCAGCACCGCGGTGTCCTTGATGCGCTCGATGCGGTGCTCGGAATTGGCGCGGGCGCGCACCAGCTCGACCACCGAGAGCTGCGGGATGGCAAAGCGGTCGCCGGCGGCCTCGACGATCAGGGCCGAGACGATCGCCAAGGTCAGCGGGATCTTGATGGTGACGGAGGAGCCTTCGCCGGCCACGCTCTTGATGTCGATGGTGCCGCCGATCTGGTCGATATTGGTGCGCACCACGTCCATGCCGACGCCGCG
>NZ_JADPKD010000072.1:0-1178 GCF_023073735.1 Bradyrhizobium sp. 160 | reverse complement strand
GCGAATGGTGCCCTGCTCGCCCTTGCCGGCCGCCAAGCGCTCGGCGGGGGTCTCGAGGCCATGATCGGCGGAGTTGCGCACCATATGGGTGAGCGGGTCCTTGATCAAATCGAGCACCTGACGGTCGAGCTCGGTGTCGGCGCCGTGCATCTCCAACTCGATCTGCTTGCCGAGTTCGCTCGAGAGGTCGCGGACGATGCGGGGCAGCTTCTGCCAGGCATTGCCGATCGGCTGCATGCGCGTCTTCATGACGCCCTCCTGCAGCTCGGCGGTGACGTTGGACAGCCGCTGCAACGGCACCTTGAACTCGGTATCGTCGTTGCGGCGGGAGATCTCCAAAAGCTGGTTGCGGGTCAGGACCAGCTCGGAGACCATGGTCATCAGGTGCTCCAGCGTATCCACGTTGACGCGGATCGACTGGTTGGCGATGCGGTCGCCTTCGGCGGCGCCCTCGTCGGCCAGCGACCGCTTCGGCGCCGGCTTGTCCTTGGGTTTTGCAGCGTCCTTGGCCGTTTCCTTGGCCGCAGGCGCCGGGGCGTCAAGCGCCGGCGCGGGCGCAGCCCTGACTTCCGCCTTGGCCACCGCTGCAACGGGCACCGGCGCTTCGATCGCGGTCTCGCGGAAGGCACGCTCGAGCTCGTCGAGCGAGACCTCGCCCGGACGCAACGGACGTTCCAGGGTCTGCTCGATCAGCGCGCCGGTGGTCATCGCTTTGGCCGGCGCGGCGGCCGGGGCTTCCGGCACCAAAGGCGGGGCATCGGCGACGGGAGCTGCGCTGGCGCCTGCTGCCATGGCCGCCATGCCCTGCTCGACCATCGCTTCCAGCTTGTCGATGAGGTCGCGGTCGTTACCTTCCGGCTCGGCTTCGCTCGCCTCCAGCCCGGCCAGAATCTCCTTGATGCGGTCGATCGAGGACAGGATCACCGTCACCGCCTGCCCGGTCACCGGCATGCCGTCACGGAATTTGCCCATCAAGGTCTCGCCGGCATGCGCCAGCGCTTCCAGCCGCGGCAGCCCGAGGAAGCCGCAGGTGCCCTTGATGGTGTGGACCAGGCGGAAGATGTTATCCAGGATCTTGGCGTTGTTCGGCTCCTGCTCGAACTTCACCAATTGATTGTCGACGGTGTCCAGGCTCTCGCTGGTCTCCGTCAAAAACTCCCGCAACAGATCATCCATGA
>NZ_JADPKD010000037.1:0-3386 GCF_023073735.1 Bradyrhizobium sp. 160 | reverse complement strand
GTCGACGCTCGGCGATCCCATGGCCGACTTCACCTATCTGTTGATGCAGTGGATCATGCCGGGCCTCGAGGGCGTCGACCTCAAGGCGCTCAACATCCCGAGCCTGGAAGAGGCCGCGCAAATCTACTGCAACGTGACCAAGATGAGCGTGCCGGACCTCAACTGGTACTTCTCCTACAATCTGTTCCGCCTCGCTGGTATCACGCAGGGTATCGCCGGCCGTATCCGCGACGGCACCGCCGCCAACGCCAAGGCGCTGGAGTCGGCCAAGCGCACCGTGCCGCTGTCAAAGGCCTCATGGGACTACGCGCAGAAGGCGGGCGCGGTATAGGAAGGGCGAAGGCGCGGCCGCTGGCCGCGCTTTTTTGTTTGCGTCGCCGTCCCCAAACACGCGATGTCAGTGCCCGCGAAGGCGGGCAATCAAGTATTCCAGAGGCAGCACCGCCTGGACCGAGATGTCGCGGCGTACTGGATGCCGAGCACGGCTTGATGGTTGGCCAGATCGAGGCCGGCTGCTTGTGCCGGTGGACTATTCGCCGTCGCAAAGCCTGCTAGGTTAATCCGCCCCGTGGAGCCCGTGCATGATCGATCTGACCACCCTGCTCACCTACATCATCATCGTGCTCGGCTTTGTGTTCATCCCTGGACCAGCCACGCTCCTCACCATGGCGCGCGCGGCCAGTTCCGGAACGAAGGTTGGCATTGCGACAGGGGCGGGGATCGCTGCGGGAGACATCGTCCACACAACGATGGCGATCGTCGGCCTCTCGGCGATCATCGCTACGTCGGCACTCTTGTTCAGCATCGTCAAATATGCGGGGGCAGCCTTCCTCATTTACCTCGGCATTCGCGCGATGCTGGAAAAGGCTCCACTGGGAATCAACGCCCGGACCTTGGCGATCACTGCGGGTCAAGCGTTCCGACAGGCGATCCTGGCGGAGGTGCTGAATCCGAAGACCGCGCTGTTCTTTCTCGCCTTCCTGCCGCAGTTCGTCCGGTCGGACAACGGGCCGGTCGTGCTTCAGCTTGGAATTCTGGGAGCCATATTCGTGTTGCTCGGCCTCGTCAGCACCGTCGTATTCGCCGTCGGTGCGGGACGTCTTGGCAACCTCGTTCGCCGCCACCCGGCCATTGTCAGGTGGCAAGGCAAGTTGGTCGGCGCAGTTTACTGCGCCGTCGGTGTGCGGCTGGCCTTGCAGGAGCGCTGATGTTGTAGGGCCCGGTGAGCGAAGCAATAGCCGGGACGGCGGTCTCGCATCTCGCTTCGCTCATGCCGGCGGTTCCGTATGCTAGCGCTCTACTCCCTCACACAATGCGCAATCAGCCTCTCCACGAACGCCGCGCACTTCTCCAGCTCCGCCATCTCGACGAACTCGTCCGGCGTATGCGCCTGCGCGATCGATCCCGGGCCGATCACCACCGAGGGAATATCGGCCATGCTGGCGAACAGGCTCGCCTCGGTGCCGAACGCGACCTTGGCGTGGTCGTTGCGCCCTGCAAGGCTCTTGGCCAGCGTGACGATGGCCGCGTCGGCGGCCGTGTCGAGCGCGGGATAGTCGAGGATTTCCTCGAAATCGATGCCGCACTCCGGATGCTGTTTGTTCATCAGGGGCTCGAGCTCGGCCTTGGCCCAGGCGACGATCGCATCGGTCACCTCTTTGGACTCGGTGATGCCGATGCCGCGGCATTCGAAATCCACCGTGCAAGTATCCGGCACGATGTTCAGCGCGGCGCCGCCATGCACGATGCTGGTGAGCAGCGTCGAGTGCGGAACGTCGTAAAGGCTGTCCGTTGATCGCGCGGCCGCGAGTTTTACCGCGCGACGACGGATTTCGGTGATCAGTTCTGCGGCATATTCGATCGCGTTGACGCCGTCGGGCGCGATCGAGGAATGGCGGGCGAGGCCGCGAAACGTGGCGCGGACACCGTGCTTGCCTTTGTGGCCGATGATGACCTTCATCTCGGTCGGCTCGCCGACAAAGCAGCCGAGCGGTTTTACGCGTTTCTTCGCCACCTCGCGCAGCATCGGCCGCACGCCGACGCAGCCGATCTCCTCGTCATAGGAGATCGCCAGATGAATCGGCGTCTTGAGCTTCGCCTCCACGATCTCCGGCACCATCGCGAGGCACACCGCGACAAAGCCCTTCATGTCGGTGGTGCCGCGGCCGTAGAGCCTGCCGTCACGCTCGACGAGCTTGAACGGATCGTGGCTCCAGTCCTGGCCGACCACGGGCACGACATCGGTGTGGCCCGACAGCACCAGGCCGGGACGGTCCTCCGGTCCAATGGTGACCCACAGCGAGGCTTTCTCGCCGGTCTCATCGACGATGCGCTCGCCCTTGATGCCGAACGCGGCGAGATAGCTTTCGATATGGGTGATCAGAGGCAGGTTGGTGCGGTCGCTGACGGTGTCGAAAGCAACGAGGTCGGCGAGCAGCTTGCGGATGCGGTCGGGTCTTGAGCTTGGCATTTTCAGGATCTTGTCAGGAGATTGCGGAAGCCGAGGCAGCTTGCAGGAACCATACCAGCGCGGCGGCGGGATGGGCAAATGCAGCCACAGCTGTCATTCCGGGCTCGCGACTTCGTCGCCCCGGAATGACGAGGGGAAGGCTACAAGGCCTTGTGTTGCGTGATGGGCAAAACACGCCAGCGCTGGGTCAACGTGCGCCATCCAAAATATTCCGCTTTACCGAAATTCGGAAATCGCGTATGTGTCGCGGCAACCCGGCCCAAGCAAGAAGGGCGTATCGCGATCGTCACGACACGCGGGCCGGGCGGCGGTGGATGCTAGGTCACATCGGCGCGAAGAGCTTCGCAGGGCGGACAGCCGTGAGCGAAGAGCCTCGCGCGCTCGACCGGTGTGATCGGCGTACGGCAAAATCGTGTGGTCCTGGCGCCCGGGGTCTGTGCGCCAAGTCTTGCGGTGATGTGAGCGGCCCAACCGGACCGCGGCATCAGCCATCGGCAAGGCGACGGGGGCAATAGTGCATCGCTCCCCGGGGAGAGCGCGACATAAGCCGTTCCAACCATCCGCGCAGGGAAGGTCGGGATGTCTCCGGTTGCCCTGTTGTCCGCTATGCATGAAGCACACGCAACCTGCTCTTGGCATGGCGGTCCATGGGAGCCAACCGGCTCCCGGTCTTCCCTGCGCCCTCTTTCAATTATGAGGGCAAGGCACCGAAGCAAAGCTCGGGCGAACAAGCCGCGAGGATGCGAAGGTGTGTCTGCAATGAAGACGCGGGCTAAGGAGTAGCACTCTCACTCCCAACTTGGTCATTGCGAGCGCAGCGAAGATTCCATGGGGGTGGATAGCGACCAAGTCTGAGGCCAGACTGAGGTTGCATCCATTCAACCTGGAGACGACGATGTTGCTCGATCATCCTATC
>NZ_JADPKD010000069.1:0-3817 GCF_023073735.1 Bradyrhizobium sp. 160 | reverse complement strand
TTCCGCGGCCAGATGATCAAGCAGTTCTTCGCCAACAACAAGCCGCCGCCGACCGCGGTGAGCGCGGCCGAGGCGAAGTCGGAGGTGGTGCCGAACCTGCTCACCGCGGTCGGCAGCCTTGTCGCCGTGCATCAGGTCGACGTCAGTGCCGATGTCAACGGCCGCGTCACCGAGATCAAGTTCGAGCCCGGTACGCGTGTCGAAGCCGGCACGCCGCTGGTGCAGCTGTTCGACGCACCGGAGCAGGGCGATCTCGCCAATTACAAGGCGCAGGCAACCGTCGCGCAGCTGTCGCTCGACCGCGCCAAGCAGCTGGCCTCGCGCCAGTTCGGCCCGCAGGCGACCGTCGATCAGGCTCAGGCCGCCTACGACCAGGCGCAGGCCGGCATCGCCAAGACCGAGGCGCTGATTTCGCAGAAACTGGTCCGCGCGCCGTTCTCCGGCGACCTTGGCATGCGCAAGGTCGAGGTCGGACAATATCTGACGGCCGGCACGGCGATCGTCTCGCTGACCGATTTGTCCGAGCTGTGGGCCAACTTCACGGTGACGGAAAAGGATTCTGGCAGCCTGAAGGTCGGCCAGACTGTCCGGCTCAGGGTGGATGCCTATCCGGGCCGCACCTTCGAGGGCAAGATCACCACGATCGAGCCGCAGATCGCGACCGATACCCGCAACATCCGCGTGCAGGCGACCATCGCCAATCCGGAGAAGATCCTGAAGCCCGGCATGTTCGTCACCACCACCGTGGTGCTGCCGGAGAAGCCGGCCGTGATCACCGTTCCGGAGACAGCGGTCGACTACACGCTGTACGGCGACTCGGTGTTCGTGATCACCGAGAAAAAGGAAGAGGACGGGAAGACCAGTCTCTCTGCGGTACGCACCTTCGTGCAGACCGGCAACAGGGTCGAAGGTCGCGTCGAGATCGTCAAGGGTCTGAAGCCAGGCGACAAGGTCGTCGCCGTCGGCCAGCTCAAGCTGCAATCGGGTGCACCGGTGTCGATCTCGACCGACCCGCCCCCGGCAATCCCGGCGCAGCCGCCGCGCTACTGACCCATTACATTCGCGTGATCCGGCTCGGCCGGATCACGCTCTTGAGAGATAGAAATCGAGACGCCGCGATGGCCTTTACCGACATTTTCATCAAGCGACCGGTCCTGTCGGTCGTCGTCAGCCTGCTGATCCTGCTGATAGGCCTGCGTGCGGCGATGGTGCTGCCGATCCGGCAGTATCCGAAGCTGTCGAACACCGTCATCAACATCACGACCGTGTATCCCGGCGCATCCGCGGACCTGATCCAGGGCTTCATCACGACGCCGATCGAGCAGGCGGTCGCTTCCGCCGAGGGCGTCGACTACATCACCTCGTCTTCGGTCCTCGGCACCTCGACGATCCAGGTCTACATCAAGCTGAACTTCGATCCGAACCAGGCGCTCACCGAGGTGCTGGCCAAGACGAACTCGGTCAAATATCTGATCCCGAAGGAATCCAACGACCCGATCGTCACCAAGACCACGGGTCAAACCACGGCCGTGATGTATCTCGGCTTCTCGTCCGAGGAGCTATCAGGCTCGGCGATCTCGGATTATCTGACGCGCGTGGTGCAGCCGGTGCTGTCGACGGTCGATGGCGTGGCCTCGGCCGACATTTTAGGCGGCCAGACCTTTGCGATGCGGCTGTGGCTTGATCCCGTGAAGATGGCCGGCCGCAACGTGTCGCCGGCGGACGTTGCGGCGGCGATCCAGGCCAACAACTTCCAGTCCGCGGCGGGCCAGACCAAAGGCTATCTCATCGTCTCGAACGTCTCGACGAATACGGGCCTGACCGACGTCAACCAGTTCAAGAAGATGATCGTCAAGGCCAAGGACGGCGGCTTCGTGCGGATGGAGGACATCGCCACCGTCGAGCTTGCGGCCCAAAGCACGGACGCGAGCGTTGCCTTCAATGGCGAGCATGCGATCTTCATCGGCGTGCAGGCAACGCCGCAGGGCAATCCGCTGACGCTGGTCAAGGGCGTGCGCGCGCTGTTCCCCGAGCTCGAACGCAATCTGCCGCCCTCGATGAAGATGAAGGTCGCCTACGACTCGACCAAGTTCATCCAATCCTCGATCGACGAGGTGGAGAAGACGCTGGGCGAAGCCGTGATCATCGTGATCGTGGTGATCTTCCTGTTCCTCGCCTCGCTGCGCTCGGTCATCATTCCCGTCGTCACCATCCCGCTGTCGATGATCGGCGTCTGCACCCTGATGCTGGCGCTCGGCTTCAGCTTCAACCTCCTGACCCTGCTCGCGATGGTGCTCGCGATCGGCCTCGTGGTCGACGACGCCATTGTCGTGGTGGAGAACATCCACCGCCATCTGGAGGAGGGCAAGACGCCGGTACAGGCGTCGCTGCAAGGCGCGCGCGAAATCGTCGGCCCGGTCATCTCGATGACCATCACGTTAGCGGCCGTGTACGCGCCGATCGGCTTCCTTGGCGGTCTGACCGGTTCGCTGTTTCGCGAATTCGCGTTCACGCTGGCGGGCTCGGTGATCGTGTCGGGCGTAGTCGCGCTGACGCTGTCGCCGATGATGTGCTCGGTGCTGCTGAAGAACACCGAAGAAGGCCGGTTCTCCAAGCTTGTGAACCGGGTGTTCGGCGCCATCACGCGGTGGTACGGGCGCAAGCTGGACCGGTCGTTGGATTATAAGGCGATCACCGGCCTGTTCGCGGTGACGATCCTCGGGTTGGTCGGCTTCCTCTACATGCACACCTCGAAGGAGCTGGCGCCCGAGGAAGACCAGGGCATCGTGTTTGCGGTGACCAAAGCGCCGAAATACGCCAACATCGACTATGTCGATTTTTATGGCGAGAAGCTCGACAAGGAATTCCAGAAATTCCCCGAAACCGATCTGCGTTTCGTGCTGAACGGCATCAACGGCCCGCAGGGCGGTATCGCCGGCATGCTCCTGAAGCCTTGGGACGAGCGCAAACGGTCGTCGATCCAGCTCAAGCCGCTGGTGCAGGCCGAGCTCTCCAAGATCGAGGGCGTGCAGGCCTTCGCATTCAACCTGCCGCCGCTGCCGGGCGGGCCGGGCGGTCTGCCGATCCAGATGGTGATCAACTCCACCGCCGGATTCCAGACGGTCTATGAGCAGATGGAGAAGCTGAAGGACGCCGCACGCAAGAGCGGCATGTTCATCGTCTCCGACAGCGATCTTGCCTACAATCAGCCGAACGTGAAGGTCACGATCGATCGCACCAAGGCGCAGGACCTCGGCGTCAACATGCAGAACCTCGGCTCTACGCTCGCGGTGCTGCTCGGCGGCAACTACATCAACCGCTTCAACCTCGAAGGCCGCTCCTACCAGGTGATCCCGCAGGTGCCGCGCGGCAAGCGTCTGTCGCCGGAATCGCTCGGCGGCTACTATGTGACGACCAACACCGGCCAGCAGCTCCCGCTGTCGACGGTGGTATCGATCGAGACCAAGACCGACCCGAACTCGCTGACCCACTACAACCAGCTCAATTCGGCGACGTTCTCGGCCGTGCCGATGCCCGGCGTGACCGTTGGTGCGGCAGTCGATTTCCTCGAAGGCGAGGCCAAGAAGCTGCCGCAAGGCTTCAGCCACGATTATCTGGCGGATAGCAGGCAGTATGTTCAGGAAGGTAACCAGCTCGCGATCACCTTCGGCTTCGCGCTGATCATCATCTTCCTGGTGCTGGCGGCGCAGTTCGAGAGCTTGCGCGACCCGCTGGTGATCATGATCTCGGTGCCGATGGCGATTGTCGGCGCGCTGATCCCGCTGTTCTTCGGCGTGGCGACGATGAACATCTACAC